>CAYZDK010000011.1:0-75205 GCA_964477255.1 uncultured Polaribacter sp. | reverse complement strand
TAAAAATAAGAACTAATCAAACGATAGATCAATTATACTTATACTCTGTTTTAGGACAATTGGTAGCTAAAACTTCTGGGAATGAAATTTCTGTATCAGAACTACCAAAAGGAATTTACTTGTTAAAAATTAAGTCTGGTAATAAAATTGTTACTAAAAAGGTAGTAATCAGAGATTAAATTACGATAAAACTATACGTTTCATTTTGTTCCGTTTTTTAGAAATAAAGAATCGCTAAAGTTTAATCAATTGTGTTTTAAATTTTAAAGCATATTTGCCTAGATGTTAATAACCCATACCCCTTATTTGTGGGTACTATAGAATCAATTCAAATCTAACTGGTAAAATCTTTGCGAATACATTTCTTTACCATAACTTTGAGTTAAAATCCTAAACAAACATGAAAAATTTAGTAGTTCTCTTTTTTGCCTTTCTTTTGTTTTCCTGTGCAACTTCTGTAGAAAATGATGAGGTTGATGAAGCAGTAAGAGATACTTCTGATAGAATAGTAAAAATGGTTTTTTTTACAAATGAACCCAATTACGATGAAGTGCATGTTAATTATTACGATTACAAAACAGATGGTTTTATAGCAGGCGTTTATGCTTTTGAATATAATTCTGCAGGAGAGGCGTTGCCTCTAGAAATAATTTTAGAAAATTATGATTTTAGATATGTTAACGGAGACGCCTATCGAAATAACCATAGCTCTGCACTTTTAGCAGTAGAAATATATGTAGATGGTGAGTTAGTAGACCAAGACTCAGATACTGGAGACTCCCAAACCTACGCTGTTGTTAAATGGAATTACGATGCAGGATTTTAGTCTTCTAATGCAAACCACTTTGCAACTAAATTATGTTCTATTGGACTAACAGATTTATGTACATAATCGTTTTTAGTAGCATCGTAAATATAGTCTTTACTCCAATCTTCAATATTTTTAGATAAGGTTTCTAAAGAAGCACATATAAAATCTAATTCTTTAGAGGTAGTTGTTGGATGCAAAGAAAGCCTAACCCATCCTGGTTTATCCGTACTACAACCACTAAGAATTTGATTCTTAATTCTATTAGATGTTTCTTGATCTACATGCAACAAAAAGTGTCCATAAGTTCCTGCACAAGAACAACCTCCTCTGGTTTGAATTCCAAACCTATCGTTTAATAATTTTACTACAAGATTAAAATGATACTTTTCAAAGTAAAAAGAAAAAATACTTAAGCGATTTTTAATTTTTGGTGCTAAAATCTTAACCCCCTCTAGTTTTTCTAAAGTTTCAAATACCTGTGCATTAATTTCATCTTCTCTTTTTTTAATCTTATCAGTACCCATTTTCTCTTTCAACTGAATGGAAAGTGCAACTTTTATAGTTTGTAAAAAGCCTGGCGTACCTCCATCTTCTCTTGTTTCAATATCGTCAAAATAATCGTGTTCTCCCCAGGGATTTGTATAGGTAACTGTTCCTCCTCCTGGATTGTCAGGAATTTCATTTTTGTACAAACTTTTATGAAACAATAAAACCCCAGAACTTCCTGGACCACCAAGAAATTTATGTGGCGAAAAAAAGATGGCATCTAAATGTTCTCCTTTTTCGTTTGGATGCATGTCAATTGCAACGTATGGCGCACAACAAGCAAAATCTACAAAGCAAAATCCTCCATAATTATGAATTAGTTTTGCTACCTTATGATAAGGTGTTTTAATACCTGTAACGTTTGAACATGAAGTTATACTAGCAATTTTTAACTCTCTATTCTCATACTGTTTAATGCATTTTTCAAACTCTTCTAAACATAATAATCCATCTTTATTGCAAGGCACTACAATAACATCTGCAATTGTTTCTAACCATGAAGTTTGGTTGGAATGATGCTCCATGTGTGAAATAAAGACAACAGGACGTAATTTTTCTGGTATGGTAGTGTACGCTTTAAAATGCTCAGGAACACGTAGGCCTAATATTCGTTGAAATTTATTTATAACACCTGTCATACCAGAGCCAGTAGTGATTAAAACGTCATCTGCATTTGCATTTACATGTTTTTTTATTATTTCACGAGCTTTATGGTATGCTAAAGTCATGGCTGCTCCTGAAGTAGATGTCTCTGTATGTGTATTAGCTACAAAAGGGCCAAGTTCTTCAACTAGTTTTTTTTCAATAGGTTTATATAAACGGCCACTTGCAGTCCAATCTGTATAAATTAACTTTTGTTTGCCGTAAGGAGACTCAAAATACTGATCTATACCTACAATTCCTTTTCGAAAAGTATCAAAATACCTTTCTAGATTTGTAGTAGTTTTAGTAGTAGATGAAATCATTTTAATACAGGTATTTATGTTGATGTAAAAATAAGGAAATTGTTCTAAAAGTTTGAATCAAAAATAAATGATATCAAGTTTTATTAAAAGCTTATAAAGTACTTTTAAGTTTTCTTTGATATTTTTATAAAAAAAAAAGCGGCTACAGGATATGTAGCCGCTTAAAACAAGCTCTTTTTCTAAACCTAAAATTCTATAAAATCGGTAAAAGAACTTGATCAATAACATGAACTATTCCGTTTGTTGTTTGAACATCTGGAATAACCATATTAGCTGGGTTATCGTTACCAGAGCCACTTACGGTTAATGTACCTTCTGTAAATGCACCAAGAGTAATAATATCTTCACCTAAAGCATCATAAACTCCAGCAGATAACTCAGAAGTAAACTTATCTGCTGTTACATCAGCAAAAACATGATTTAATAATACTGCTGTAACTAATTCCTTTGGTAATTGTCTTATATCTGCAGGTTTTGTAAAAGTTAACCCAAGAGCTGCACCTAAATTAACGAATGCTTCATCTGTAGGGGCAAAAACTGTAAAGTTTGCATCAGGATTGCTAAGAGCACCTGCTAAATCTGCGTAAACAACGGCTTCTACTAAATAAGATAATTCTGGATTTATAAAAACATTTGCATTATTTAAAGCAATTGCAGATTCTACAACGTTTGCACCAGTAGCTATAACTACTTTGTCTATAACATGAACGGTACCATTTATGGCATTTACATCTGTGGCAATTATTTTAGAACCATTTATGTAAAGTTCTCCATTACGATTTATAAATCTACGGTTTACACCTAATGCAGATGTGCTAATTTCTCCTTCTGATATAGACCCGCTTCTTAAATTCCCATTAGAAACATGATACAACAAAGTACTTCTTAAGAAAGGCTGTTGTAAAACACCAAGTGTATTTTCATTTAAACCTAGTCTTGCAAATGCATCATTTGTAGGTGCAAAAACTGTGAAATCTCCTGAAGCATCATTAGGGTTTGCATTGCTTAGGGTAACAGCAACGCCACCTGTAATTGCTGCTTCTTCTAGCGTGCTAAAGGCAGGATTACTTACTGCAATATTTGCAATTGTTGGAGGTATATCTTCAAATGAATTTTCTGTTTCGCAGCTGGCAAATAAAGTTGTTAAAAGTAAAAGTATAATTGGGTATTTTGTATATATAGTTTTCATATTTTTAAATTAAATAGTTAGTATTAAAACGAGTATGTTACACCACCATAGAACCCTGTTGATGCTCCTAAGTTTCTACCAGCAACGTATGTGTTAGCACCTGCTGATATACCAATCTCTTCTATAATTGGCACAAAAGCATTTAGGCCTATTCTAGTAAAGTTCACACGAGTTGCTGGAAAAAAACCAACAAAACCTTCTCCTAATATATCTACACCACTCTGAGAAATTTGATTTGCAATATAAGCGTCTACATAAAATGCACTTGCAGCATAACCAAGTTTTAACTCATTTAGAAAGGCATCTGGTACTTGATTGTTTCTAAAACTGTACCCAAGTTGCCCTGTAGCAAAGAATCCAGAATTGTGTTGGTAAGAAACTATTCCAATTCCATTAACATCCGTAGAGCGGTTACCAATAGCAATAATAGATTGGAGTCCTTCGTCTACTGCATAATCACCAATAGGAAATTCAAGACCAATACTACCTATAAAGTCAAGATTTCCGTTTCCTATTTCTAATGAAGTAATTTTATACTTGGTATAAACACTAAGATCTTGTACACCTTTTCTTTCATTTTCAAAACCATTATTGTCTTGACTTGCAATGCTAGCTTGCCCTTCTGCAGTTATAATAGGTAAATTTGCAACAACCATAAAATTATCTGAGAATGCATAATCCAAATAAAAAGAGGTTGCATTAATGGTAACTTCATCAAACACAGGTACTCTATTTACTTTATTAGGAACTAGAAATACTTTACTATATTTTTCTGAAGAGTAAGACAACGTAAAACTACCACTCCCTTTCTTTTTCATAAATCCATCTATAGGACTTTGCGCTAAACAAAATGCTGGTAAAATTAAAGCAAACAGCATCATTTTCATTTTTGATTTCATATTTAATTAGATTTAGAATTCATACTATATACGAGACCAATTCTTTTTCGGTTTTAATTTTTATGAAAAAAACCAAAAAAATATTTTTTTCGTAAATATTGATAGAACACATTTTTTAATTAAACTGTATGAATGCAATGCCCTTTTTAGTTTCTTTCTTTTATCTGATTTTTATAACGAATTCTCCCAATAAATTCTATGAAAAAGAATACTACAGTAATGCTAATTTAAAAGCAGAAGGGTGGATAGAAAATGGGAAAAGGGTAGATTACTGGTTTGAATACGAAATAAATGGTCATGTGAAAAAACAAGGACCTTATTTAAAAGGATTGAAGCATGGTTTTTGGTTCGAAAACAATTCAAAAAATTATAAAGAGCTAAAAGGCTACTATTCACAAAACAAGAAAACAGGATGGTGGACTTTTACATTATACACTGGAGAAAAAAAGAAAATTCAGTATAAAAACAATATTCCTGATGGCTTGGTGCTTTATTTTAAAAAAGGAAATTTAAGACCCTACAAAGCAGAAAGATTTAAAGAAGGAAAGTACTTAGGTTCTTGGTTAGATTATTCTAATTTCAAAAAAGACAACCCTAATTTTAAAATGAACTTGTAAATGCAGCTATCGTAAAATAACTTTCAAATAGTAATTAAAAAGAAAAACCCACAAATATATTGTGGATTTATCTTCTGCAGAGAGGAAGGAACTAACACCCATTCAAAATACCTTTTATTTACTGGTGTTTGCAAGAGTGTCTATTGTAACTGACACCTAATTAGTCCCTTAAAATTTAGTCTATTATGTATTGATTTACGATATTTAGTTGAATACCAGTGTATTCTGAAAACTCATCTAAGGTTATAAATTGATGAGGTTCTTTGTCAAAATATTCTTTTATCTCTTTCAAAAGTTTACGCCCATAACGCTCACTACGACCTGTAATACGCTGAATATCTTTTGGGTATATGCAAACTCTTTTTATAATCATGATGCTTTATCTATGCTTCATCATCACTTTATCCATATTTTATTTATGATGATGCGTTGTTAAAATGTTGGTAACACCAGAGTGTTATCAACATTTTAATGACGTTTTGGTATTTATCGGAATGAATAGCCAAAAACGGATTTGATTTTTTAGTTGATTGGTTTAAAGTTAATTCTTTTGACAATATAAATCAAAAAATAAAATCTTATGGCAAAACAAACTGGAATTATTAAACTAAAAGGAACTATCGGAGGTATTTCCTTTTACAAAACTGCTGATGGACATTTAGCACGAGAAAAAGGTGGCGTAGATGCCAACCGAATTGCAAATGACCCTGCATTTCAGAGAACTCGTGAAAATGGCTCTGAATTCGGTAGAGCTGGTAAAGGTTGTAAAATCTTACGAACTGCAATTCGATTGCTCTTGCAAAACGCAAAAGACAAAAGAGTGGTTTCAAGATTAACCAAAACTTTGGTAGCTGTTACCAAAACAGATACCACCAACGAAAGAGGTGCAAGAACTTTACAAGATGGCGATTTAAACTTATTGTTAGGCTTTGAATTCAATTTGAATGGGAAATTAGGAGCGACTTTATTTGCACCATTTACAAAAGCTTTTGATAGAGTTGCAGGTGATGCGACTTTGGATATTCCTGCTTTTTCGCCAAGTGTGAGAATTGCAGCTCCTGCAGGAACTACACATTTCAAAGTGGTGATGGGAGCAGCTGAGTTGGATTTTGATAATGAAAGCTCCACTTTTGAGAGTGATGAAACAGCGATATTACCATATACTGCTGCTAATACTGCCGCTATTGCATTGTCTGCAAGTTTACCTGCAAATAGCACTTTACCTGTTGTTCAAGTAATGGGTATTGAGTTTTATCAAGAAGTGAATGGGCAAATGTATTCATTGAAAAATGGAGCTTACAATGCCTTATCTGTAACTATTGCTGATAAAGCTTAGTTATGGAAATAGTATTGTATAGAAACTATTATAAAGAGGGTACTAATGGTACTCTCTTTATTGGTGAAAAATTTTTCTGTTTTTCGATTGAGTTGCCTTGGAAAGAAAACAAGCGAAATATTTCTTGCATACCAGAGGGACAATATGAAGTTCAAACTCGTTTCTCAAAAAAGTTTCAACATCACTTGATATTGAAGGATGTTAAAGGTAGAAGTTATATTTTGTTTCATCCTGCAAATGATGCTAAAAAAGAGTTGTTGGGTTGTATTGCTCCAGTAACTTATTTGAGTGGTATTGGAAAGGGGACTTATTCTAGGAATGCTATGCAACGACTATTATCGAAAGTGTATCAAGCGAAAGACAGAAAAGAGAAAATTTTATTAACCATTAAAAGCTAAACCTTATGAACATCGTACAACGTTATCAAAAACCAACACCGAAATTTTTTAAAACTTTGAGAAATATCGGTATTGCACTTGCTACAGCTGGTGGAACTATTATTGCTGCACCAATTGCACTGCCTGCTACTTTGATTAGTATAGCTACTTATGCAACTGTCGCAGGAACTGTTGCGACTGCTGTTAGTCAAGCTGTAGTCAGTGATGATAAAAAAGAAGATAAACGTTAATCTAAAAAAATAAGTACTTTGAAACACCCTCAATATACCATAGGAACAGCCTCAGGAACTTTACTAAGCATCAGTCCTGGACTGTTAAGTCAAGATATTGTGCATACATTTGTATTGGCTATGATTGGTGCGGTTGTAAGTTTTACTATGACTTATTTTTTAAAGAAAATTACCAAACCAAAAAAGTAAATTATTAACCTTAAAAACAAAGCCCAATTTTAGGATTGGGCTCTTTTATTTAGTTACTTTTATAATTTGCAGGACCTAAGTAATACTCTTTTGAGTTCCTTAATGGCTTTAAGCTTTTGCTCTTGTATCTCTTCTAATTTTTCTACTTTTTTAAGTGCTTTTAATTTGGTTTCAAAATCTTCTTGACCAAAGTATTTACTGTTTTTTACAAGTAACTTTTCAACGTCTCTGATACAGATAAAGGAAATAACAGTTCCTTTTAAATAAAAACGATAACAACGTGCTTCTAAAAGTATATAGGACAGATGAAATAGCGCCTCTTTTTGCTCATTAGTTTCTGTTGTAATAACATAAGAGTTTCTAATTGGAGCTGTGAAGGGTTTTCCGCCATTCAAGCCTTTATTAAGAATGAAGAAATGAGGTTTTGAATAACTGCGCCCTACTTTGTGAGTTTTGATTTGAAAATTTTTCATTTTTTTTAAATTTTTGGGTTAGAAATTCCACAGCTGCCTCTAACAATTTTTAACCTAAAAATTTTGAAAAGAGAAACAGCAAAAAGAAAGCATAACCCAAAAAATGGTGCGGAAAGACTGTCAAGGTTTTTGGGAAAAATACTACCCGAACTCCAGTGGCCAGTGGCAGTTGGCAGACACAGTATGAATAAAAAATAGAGGTGTAAAAACAAGTACAGAGTTAAGGGTGGAGATTTTTTTTCAAAACCCGAGGGGCTTGACCTTTACAGGCTTATTGGTTTGGAATTAAAAGTATAAAGTTTGATTTATTGAAAAGGTATTGAAACAAGTTCAGCATTTACAAAACAAGTTCAGTACATAGGAAGCTATTTAATTTCACTTTCTTTTTGCTGTTTTTCTTTTTCATCAAATTTTAAAATGAAATAAACCAATTAAGGGGCAACACGCGTAGGTGGAAGTGATTGGTGATGTTGGTTGGGAAAGATAAAGAAAGAGTATTTGCTGAAAGGAAATCCTCTTTTTTTATGTGCTATGTCGAGGATGGCGATAGGAATGAATGAAAGGTAACGAAAGCAGTTGTAATGCAATGAAAGCGCTGAAGTATCTTGAAATGAATGGATTGAGCCTACCGCCGACACACTGAGAACATTACTAATCGCTGGAACCTACAACCGCTAAAAAGGGTGGTGGGGATATGATGGAAATACTTTTTAAATTTTGAACTCGGCCCAAAGTGGGTAGTGATCAGATATGTGATAAGAAAGACTTCTTTTTGATAAACTCCGATTTGAAAGTGTTTTCCCTACAAAATCATAATTACCTCCATCTATAAACTCCAATGATAATCTTGGTTTGTTTCCTGAACCATTAAACCAGGCAATTTGATCATAGTATTTTGTCTCATTGAAAATAGAACGTGTAACTTTTTTGTCTTGTAGTTGAGGAGGTACATATAAGCCTTCGGATACGAATGTCTTATCTAATATAGCTCCTCTTTTGTCGATATTGAAGTCTCCCAGCGTTATTAGATTTTGATGATAAGCGTTAATATCTTTTGCCCAATTTGCCATCCATTTTGCAATGCCTTTGAGTTCTTTAATTCTATCCCATGATTTTTTACCATATAAAATATGTAGTGTGACTAAAATAAAAGTTTGATGGTTGGATTTGAAACTTACAGCATAAGGCGACCTTACGAATTGTTCTGTTAGTGCCTCTTGTGATGCTGTTTTTGTCCATTAATTTGGTACAACAAGTTCTCCTGCTAAACCAGATAATTGTACTCTTCTTGTGTCAAAAACATAAGCCATACGTTCTCCATTTCCACTATCTCCTTTATTTACGTCTGTTAGTATTAAAGACCAATTATTTCCCAAAACTTTTAGGGTGTCTCTTAAAGCTCTGATGTTTGCTCTTACTTCTTGAATAGCAATGACATCAAATCTTTTGATGATTTCAGCAATACATAAAACTGAATGTAAATCTCTTTTGGGACTATCTGCTCCAGTACTTGCCCATTTTCTCGTTAAATTACCAAATGCTCGAATATTCCAACTTGCGATTAATAAGTTTTTATCTAACTTTTTTGATGGAATTTTTACGTCTAAATCTGATTTTAGCAATTCTAAATTTTGTTGAATTTCAAAAGGCGGATTGTCTAATACTGATGGCATAGGATAAAATTACTGAAAATATTTAATACGGGGCAACACGCGTAGGTGGAAGTGATTGGTGATGTTGGCGTTGGTAAAGATAAAGAAAGAGTATTTGCTGAAAGGAAATGCTCTTTTTTTATGTGCGGTGTTGAGGTTGGCGAAAGAAATGAATGAAAGGAAACGGAAGCTGTTGAAATGCAATGGAAGCGCTGTAGTGTCTTGAAATGAATGGATTGAGCCTACCGCAGACACAATGGGAACATTGCCAATCGCTGGAACCTACAACCGCTTTTCCCTCGCGACAAGCTTGCCTCTTCGCTAAATTAGTCTACAAGACTAATTCTTAACGCTCGATCCGGGAAAAAGTGGAATTACTATTTCTTAGTGAAATGTAAACAAACAAAGACCTGAAGTTAGGAATACTTGGACTAAAAGAAGGTTTTGTGCAGACGAATGAGATAAGAAATAATAAAAAAATAACTGATATGAATAGAAAAGATGTAATGAAAATTAATGCGACAAAAGCACAAGTTTTATTGAAAATACAAAAGTGTTAATATAAAGCGAGATTTATGTGGCTGGTAGCGGCTATTTTACATAATAGAGTTATAGTACATCTTTGGCTTGTGAGGCTGAAGGAGCGGATGCTACTATGAACTACCTGTTATGTAACTTAGCTTTGGGTAGTTTTTGGTGTGCGTCTTGGAAAACAGCTCTTTGTTTTTTTGTTGTTCCAACTTGTTAAATTATAAAGCTTAACAAAACAAGCAATGTGCTGTATGAGCCTTGGCAACCAAAAACTACATATGCGGCTGTTAGCGGAACAAACCAAAAGACAGGGGCTTGTTGTGAACACAATAATCTGGGTTTTGGTTTGTGGGGAGTGTTAAATTCAAGGTAAGCCATCAATAAATGCTGCAGTTTTATGTTATAAATTATAATTTACTGGAAAATCTGCTATATAGAAAATATACATCAATTCTAACAATAACTTCGGTAATGTAATATTTGTAGGAACTAATAGATGTAAATAATGAGATAACAACAGGAATATGTAAATATACTTCGGGGTATTTAATTAGTTTACATTTTGAAGAATGATTTTTGTTCTAGATTTTTTCCTTTCTTCAATAGGAAAGAAGAATACAAAAGCATTATAGAAGTTGAAAAAATAGTGATATTTACATTTTATGGTATCACCTACCAAATTACTGAATTCAATTTCGCCATTCTGATGTAATTTCCTTTTATGTCTAAAATCTTGGGCAAATTCCCAACCATAACCAAATACATAAGGAATATTTAGTTGTCCTATATCCTGTAAAAATGATTTTGAATAAAATAAATTCCTTAATGAACAAAAAGGTTTATTCCATTTTGCCTCGGGGATTTTATCCAAAACAATTAGACCACATCTATTTTTTGATTTTAATACATAATTTCTTAACGCAGCATGATTCGATGATCCAAATTTTTTTGCAAGAGCCATACCAGAGGCTATAGATAGAGGTAACTTCTCTAATTCTCTATTAAATCTGTCATGTTGAAAGAGAGTGGCTGAAGCAAAAAGATTTGCCTCAAGTTCAAACTGTTCTTCCACATTCATAGACAGTGAAGCCTTGTCATCAAGTGCAAGTGCTAATTCATTCTGCCATGGTAAAATACCATGACCTAGCTCATGCAAAGCAACAAAGTACTTTCTATTGGTTTTATCTTTTAAATCAACATAAATGATATTATCTTCTCGAAAAAATATACCTTTTATCTTGTTCAAGCCAGATATTAAGTTTTGAATCTGTCCTTTAGTTCTAGACTTTAGACTATCAATAAATGATTCTTCAATTTTAGATAAGTCAATACCTTGGTTAATTTTAAGATTAGCATATTGAATTATTTCTTCAACTGGTGTAGGAAAAACATCAAAACAATTACTATCTTTTAAAAGATTGTAAGATATTTTTTCTATTGTGTCTAGAGATTGAATTAATGTGGTTATTTTCTTTTCGATTTTAAAAATTTTAGATATTCAAGTACTTCCTCTTTTTCTTCTTTAGACATTTTTTCAGTAGAGAACGCAATACGATTATTAAGTTGAGATTCTTCTTTTGACTGTACTGGCTTTTTTAAAATTCCAGATTCTTCTAAAATTTCTGTAAGAGGAGTATCATAAGCGTTCGATAATGTACTTAATACATATATTGAAGGACTTTTGATTTTGTCGTTTTCAAGTTGACTCAAATAGGCATTGGATATACCTAAACTTTCTTCAATATACTTTAAGGTTAAATTATTTGATTTACGTAGAGACTTTAAATAAGAGCCTAATGATGCCATGTAAAAAATTTCAGTTTTGATACAAATATAATAATAAAATCTTATTTTAACTAGTTTTTATCTAAAAATAATAAGATTAAAAAAATTATATAAAATCTTAAAATATTTAGATTTTTAATTATATTTGTCATGTTTAATAAAAATTTATGTGCCGATAAAAAATAAAAAAATCCAACTTATTGCGACAACAACAAATTGGATTGTAGATTCTAGGAATAAAATTGGTTTGCTGACCTAAACTTTGAGGCTTTATCACCATCAAAGCATTCCCATATTTTGTTATACAAATGTAATGATTTTTACATCAAAACTAATTGTTTTAATAAAATATTCTTTGTCTGAATAGTACTTGACATATACTGTTTTTGAGAATGACAGGTCAAGGCGAGCTCAAGCCTTGAATTGAGTATAACGCTAAAAATTATAGAAGCATGAAATATTTTTTTAAAATCAATGGAAAAAGATTTGAGTCCAGCGAATCAAAAATAACTGGACATGAACTATTAACTATTGCTAATCTGACTCCTGTAGAGGATTTTGAGTTGCTATACAAAATCAACGAGAAGGGCTTTGAGCCGATTCAACTTGATGAGATAGTTGACCTCAAAACGGCAGGTATTGAAGGCTACAAGGCAAAACCTTATAGAAAGCTGAAAATAAAAGTTGATGACAAGCAGTACGAAGTTGAAGAGTGTTTTATGACTCCTTTAGAAATAATGGATTTGTCAGATATTAACCCTGACCGATTCTATCTAAAAGAGATTCGTAAAGGTAACGTAGAAGTGTCTTATAAAGACGATGTCGAACATAAGATAGCTATAACCAAAACATCATGTTTTGTAAGCTGTGAACGAGAAGAGATTAAATGTGTTATTGTAAATGCTAGAGAAAAGGTATGGAGCAATGAAAAAATCTCTTTCGATGATGTTGTAAAACTTGCTTATGGAGAAGTATCCACTAATCCTAATGTGATTTATACAATAAATTACAAGCGAGGTGTACCAAGTAAGCCAGAAGCAAGTATGGTTAAAGGTGAAGTGATATATGTTAAAAATAAAATGATTTTCAATGTCACACAAACTAATAAATCATAGCCCAGACGTCAAAAAACTTCGTGACAATGGTTACGAAGTAGAAGTAATTGGTAATTACTTATTGATGCATAGCGTTCCTTATTTGAACGTTAATAAAGAAGTAGTAAAAGGCACGTTGGTTAGCAACGTGTCTATTGCTAACAATCAAGTTACAAAGCCTAATACACATGTAATTCATTTTGCAGGTGAATTTCCTTGTAACATTGATGGAACTATAATTCGTCAGTTACAGCATTCGAGTCGAACAACGAATTTAACCGATAGGATTGTTGTAAACCATTCATTTTCAAATAAACCTTTAAATGGTTATCAGAATTACTATGATAAAATGGTGCAGTATGCTGAAATAATTTCAGCACCTGCCAGAAATATTGACCCTAGTGTTACTGCTCGAACATATAAAGTTATTGAGTCATTGGATGAGGAGTCAGTGTTAAATTATAGTGATACAAATTCTTCAAAAGCTGAAATTGAAGCTATTAACCAGAAGTTGTCAGGGCTTAAAATTGGCATTATAGGTCTTGGAGGTACAGGCTCTTATATATTAGATTTCATAGCAAAAACTTATGTGGGCGAAATACACTTGTATGATGGTGATAAGTTTTTACAACATAATGCTTTTAGAGCACCTGGTGCACCTTCGTTGGAAGAACTCAATGAATCCGTTTTAAAGGTAGATTATCTTTACAATATTTATTCTAAAATGCACAAGCATATTATAACTCATGGATTGTTTATAAATGAATCCAATGTAGGTATGCTTAAAGATTTGGATTTTGTATTTGTTTGTATTGACAAAAGTGAAATCAAGGAATTAATATTTAAAAAACTGGAAGATGAAGGGGTTGAATTTATTGATACAGGAATTGGAGTGGAACGAGTTGATAATTCCTTAATAGGAATGATTAGGACTACTACGAGTACTAAAAATAAAAGAGACCATGTTTGGAATGGATGTATTTCATTTGCTGATGAAGAAAATGATGAGTATGCTTCTAATATCCAAATTGCTCCTTTGAACTGTTTAAATGCAACGTTTGCTGTAATTAAGTTTTACAAGCGTTATGGTGTTTTAAATGACCTTGAAAATGAGCATCACAGCACTTATTCGATTAACGTTAATCAATTAGTAAGTGATGAGATTTCAGCATAAGTTTGTTGACTTTATACCAGATATAATTGATGAAGGTATTCTGTACATTTCTTTAGATTATGGTACTGTGATACATAAATGCGCCTGTGGTTGTGGAAGTGAGGTCAATACACCTTTAACTCCTACAGGATGGAAAATGATTTATAATGGAGAAGCAATCAGTTTAAAGCCATCGATTGGCAACTGGAGTTTCGATTGTAAATCTCACTATTGGATCACTAACAACGAGGTTGAATGGACATTAAAATGGTCTGACGAAACCATACGTGAAGTCAGAGCAGTAGAAGATTCCGAAAGAGAAGAGTATTATAGAAATAAAGACTTGCAAAATTTAGAGGAGGGGTTAAGTGATTCTGTTGAATTGCCTAAACCTGAACCTAAAAAGAAGAGTTTGTTACATAAGCTCTTGTTTTGGAAATAGTTTATATAAATCTCAGTGTAAAAGCTGAGATTTATTTTAAGTTACTGTTACGATAATAATATGCATTTTATAAAACAGAAACGATTAGTAGTACTTACCAACTTTTCTACCCACTTTAAGGAAGTATGTAGTTAATTTGCCAGTGACCACCTTTTGCACTACCAACTCTTTCTATAAGACCTAAATCTTTAAGAGCATCTAGGTTATTATCAATAGCAGTGGCACTTATCCCAACTTTTTCTTCTAATTCTCTTTTAGAAACTTTACTATTTTCGTGAATTGCTTTAATGATATTTACTCTATTATCAGATAGGTTTTCTACCCACTTATCTACCCACTTATTAAAATCAAAAGGTCTTCTAAGTGTAACTGTAAATATTCCTTCAGTATTAAATTCAGGTTCAGTTAAATTAGCCTCAATCATTAGTTCTCTCATTCTACTTATGCCAGAACCAATTTGTTCTACCATTCTAATTCTTTCAAATAAACCAAATATTAAAGGATTTCTACTTAAACTTCTTTTACCAAATTCATTTTTGGGAATACCACTAATTAAACCTCCAGGGTTGGATATTTCTACTCTATCATTAAATATTTCAATAGTAATACGAGCTCCTTTATCATAATAATCTCTATGAGCCAACGCATTAATTATCGCCTCTTTGAAAACCGTTTCTGGAATTTCCCAAATTTCCTTTCTTGGTTGAGAACCTGCTCCTTCAATATCATAGCGTACATCAATTTTTTTCTTTAACCAAGACATTGCTTGTAGGTATTGATTGTATAAAGAGCCTGTCATTAGCTTATCGTCTTCAATAAAACGTTTATCGATTCCATCAAAAGCTATACAGCGTATTACTGCCTTTTCGAAAAACTGTTCAGGGTTTTCAGCAAAGAATAAAGCTGCACCGTTTTTTAAGAAACCTTCTTTAGTAATCAATTTAAGATTATTGAAAACTTGTTCGTTTGAAACTGTAGTACTTAAACCTGCTAATACTCTAAACTGATTAATATTATCAATGATAATATCTTGATTTATGTCAATTGCCTTACAAGGTGCTTCATCAAAATAAATTTTATCTGCCTGTTGAAAAAAGTCCCTCATCTCTTCAACAGTAGTTAGTTTTTGCGAATTTGGTCCTTGGCGAACGAAAATAGCACCTGATAGTACATAAGGTTTATCTTGACCAGATGGAACTTCAACAACAACTACATTTTTACCATCAACTTCCACAGTATAAATATCGCAATGTAATGTTGGAGATATTTCGTTAATAGAGTTTTGAAGTGAAGAATGTTTTGCATTGTTAAAGATAGTACCTTCAATGGCATCATCGTCATTTACACCAATTAAAACAATACCACCTGCTGCGTTGGCAAAAGCACAGATTTCTTCTGTAACTTCTTTGACCTTCTTTGGTAAAACTTTTTTAAACTCTACGTTGTAACCTTCTTTTGAAGCAATAAGTGACTTAATGTCCTCTTGATTTAACATATTAACAAATCTATGAAATGTTTTATTGGTTTTATATTCTTTTGTCTTTACTTTCTTTATCAAATGCTATTAAATTGAACATTTGTCGCATTCTTGAACGTACTCTGTTGCCATATCTATTCTCAATTTCTTCAGCATTTAGGTTTGTGGTACAATGAAGCCCCCCTATAATCCCCCCAAAGGGGGGATGCTGAACATTATTACTTAAAAACTTATCGTAGCGAGATAATAGGATTTCGCCCATAACGTTGCAGTCTTGTCCGTAGTGTCTTCCTGTTGGTTCTACTCCTAAGTCATCGAAACAGTACAAACCTTTAGTTCCATAATTTTCTATTACTTGAAAGCCTGTTTTGTTGAAATTGAAAACTATATTTCTTGCTGGTACTACTTTGTGTTTTGGTAAGTGTGGTGTGATATATGGTAATAACTTCATTAGTGTTGTTTTTCCACAGCCTACTGGCCCTGTTAGTAATAGTCCTTTATTTGGGTCTAGGTTTCGTTTTTTACAATTATCAAAGTCACGAATGAAATAGATGCTAAGTTTGTATAAAATAGCCTGATCTTCTGAATGTATTTTGAAGTTGTTACCGAATAGTAGCTTTCCTTTTGCATTGAGATAAATTAATATTTTTTGGAAATCGTATTGGATTGTATTTCCTTTTAGAGTTCCTAATTGGTATTGGCTTGTTCCTTCTTGGATGATATGTGGTGTTTGGTTTATCATTTTTTATTTAATTCCAATACTTTTCCATATATGACCTTTCGACTGCGTTCAGGGTGGTATTCAAAAAATCTAGAAACAGTTCTTTGATTTTTTTTAAAAGCGAACATTTCATTGACAAGATCCCCGCATACGCGAGGATGACAGGTTCATTTTCAAATAATTGACACTCGCTTGCAAATCCAATGTCTGGTGTGAGTTTAATTTTCATTTTGGTATTTTGTTTTAAAGGTTTTCAATTAAATTTTGATTTGTAGCGAGGAGCAGATCTGATGTTCGACCTCAGGATTATGAATTCAGCGCTCTAATTTTAAAAGACCTTTCGACTGCGCCTGCCTTCGGCAGGTAAACTCGAAGTGACATTATGATGAACCTCCTTGTGTGTGAATTGATTATAATGGTTCGTCATAGTTTTTGTTTTTGGTTGTCTTTAGGTTGTCCATATTTTGGTCGAGTTGTTTTTTGGTTTGTTGTGTTTTGATTTCTTCGGCTTTTATTATCCAGTTTTTTGCTGTGGCTTTCCAGTCCACGATTTTTGTTTTGCCACCTAATTTCCAACCTATACCTTGGTAGTGGTTGTAAAATTTTTGCGCATCTATTTCTGACCAATTTTCTTTTTTGAAAAAATCTATTACTTCTTTTTCATTTTTTGGCTTATCAAGTTTAGAATTGTTTTTGTTTATATATGTTTTATTATGTTTATATATAGGTACCAGTGCTTGTCCACTGCTTGTTCCACTTTTGGTACTCTTGTGTACTAATGCTTGTCCAGTACTTGTCTCGTTTTTAGTATTGTTATTTTCTTCCTCTTTTATGCTATTTTTTTCAAAACTGAACATCTTGATTTTACTTCCTTTGTAGGGATTGTGAGAAGGGTAGTAGATGATATATTTCCAATGGCTAAGCTCTTTGATACATTTGTGATATGTTGACTTAGAACCTATTTTTGATAACTTCATTACTTCTTCTCGGTTTACATAGAATTCATCTACGAAACGATTATTGTTCCATAATTGGAATAATGCCACATATAGGCTAATATGTGTTGGGTTTAAGCGACTGTCTTCTGAGAATTGATAGAATACTCCTTTTAAATGTTTTATGAAGTTTATGTTTTGCATATAAGCCTCCCTAAATCCCTCCGAAGGAGGGACTTTATTTTTTAATTAGAATTGAGCTTTCGATTAGAAGATTCCTGCTTTCGCAGGAATGACAGCTATAATAAGATACTGAAACAAGTTCAGTATGACACAAGTGTTAGAGTTTGTTGTGGATGCGGTTTTGTTGCATAACTTTTTGGATATCTTCATAGTCATAGTAGATTACTCCACCTACTTTTGTAAATGGCAATGTTCCGTTTATTCTTAGATTTTGTAAAGTTCCTGGTGAGATGCTCAGTAAGTCTCTTACTTCTGGTGATTTTAACCATTTTTTTGGTGCGAAACCTGACTGATGATTAATCAATGCTTTAATGTCTTCTAATAATTCTTCTTTGAATTCTCTTAGGTCTTCTGTTGTGATGATTTGTGTTGGCATATTTTGCAGTTTTGAGTTAATAGTCATTAGTCCTTAGTTCGCTGTGACTTCTCGACTACGCTGGAAGTGACATAAAACTAAGTCTATTTGAAAAAGAAGGAGCTGCTTTGTATTCCCCCAACTTAGTGGACAACTCCTTCTTTAGATTGGTTCATTTCTCGGTTAGAATTTTTTATGAGATTGTGAACCGGTGACTTGACTTTCGTGTGCAAACATCAGAATGATTTTTGGAAGTTTTTCGGTACCTGCACGTAACTACGAAAAATATTTTTTTGTTTTTGTGAGAAAGACTTTTGGTTTGCGAATAAGACTAAAAATTCTGTAAAGCCTTTTAAATATTAGAGATTTCTCGACTTCGCTCGAAATGACATTCAAAAAGAGTATTAGATTCTTGCCTTCGCAGGAATGACAATATCACATATTTTCTAGTATTATTTGGTATGTTTTGGTTTTTCGTAGTTACGTTAAGGTTACGTTTTATAAACCATCGTCATAATCTAATTTTTCTTGTAAATTGTCCGCTAACTTATTTAGAAACTTGGTTCTTTCTTTATTCCGACTTTTTATTTCTGTGTAAGTTTTATAAAAATTTGGAAGTTCAATATTGAAGAATGATGAAAACATTTCGACCATTTCTTTTGTACTGATATTACCATAATTTATGGCACCAGAAACTTTTAAACTGTAAATTAACTCAACTAAATCTGTTTTGTTTGTAGTCCATTCAAAACTGTTATTTACAACTTTAGAATTTTCCTCAAACAACCCGCTTTCAAGTTTTTCTATTTTTTGAATTTCTTTTTTGTAAAAACCAGTTAATATATCATATGCTAATACCTCTGCAGCTAGTGTATCGTGACTAGTATAAAATTCAACATCTAAGTGTGTTAACAAGTCCGAGGTAAATATTTCTAATTGCTGATTTTCTCTTGTAAAATATATGTGATCTAAATAGGTACTATCTTGCTTATAATACTTATAAAACTCTTTATTTTTTCGTTTTTTATTTTCAAGCTTTTTTAATTCTTTTAGAACATAGTTTTTAAGAATTGAATACGTCGTATTTGGTCTATTAATTAAATAATCTAATTGATTACTTAGCACGATAAAATTTGCATAAATTTCAGGTTTTGTGTATTTAAAGAAAATAATTTCTTCCTCTTTGTTATTAAATTTAGTTTCTCTGACCTTTACTCTTAATTCGTTTAAAAGATCTTTTGTTTGCAAAAGTTGAATTTTGATTTCCTTAATACTAACTTTATCGTAAATGGTTTTTTGTTGTTGAGCCTTATGTTTCTCAATTAAGGGTATGATTTTTTTCATAATACCGAACATTAAATATGAGAAGTACTCATATTTAAAATCATATTATTAATAATTTGAAATAATTTTTAACTCTATTTTCGGTTGATTGAAACTTTTATGATAGGTTTGCTAAAATAAATATATAGATTTCATAAGGTTTTTAGTTTAATTTTTCTGCGTAGATGAATGCATTATAAGCATTTATAATTTTGCCTGATTTTGATAGCTCATTAAATGGAGTTTCCAACTTTCTATCTTTTTTTATTGGTGTCTTAACCTTAATTGAAAACTCTAAACCAGAATTCATTAAAATTTCTTTTGCATCTGATGCTGATAAATTTGGATAATATGAAAATAACAAAGCTGCTACTCCAGAAGTTAGTGCTGCAGAACATGATGTGCCTCCGTAGGAAATATCAAATTTGTTATTTGGAAAAGTTGTGTAAATTTTTTGACCAGGTGCAAAAACATCAACTTCATTTTTGCCATAGTTGCTAAAAGAAGATTTTAATTGATTACCAAATACATAATTACTAGAACCAACAGTTAGAAAGTTATTTGAAACTTCAAAATCATTTTCTAATGGATGGTCATTTGGAAATTTTCTGTTTTTTAAAACATCCAAATTAATACCTTCATTTGATGCAGCACTAACAATGAGTACATTTTTTTCATTAGCATATTTAATTGCTTCCAAAACTAAATCTAAATTCATAGAAAATTCCTTTGCAAAACTCATATTTATGACTTTTGCACCATTATCAACTGCATATCTGATAGCTAAAGCAATGTCTTTGTCATATTCATCTCCATAAGCAGAAATTACTAATGGCATTACTTTAATTTCTTGTTTTAGAGCTATTTTATTTATAATACCAGCCATTAATGTTCCGTGGTCTAATAGAATAGTATTCTTGTTAAACTTATAACTTCCATAACCAAAACTGTCTAAAGAAGATGAATTATCTCCCTGAATAACTCTATCATTATAATCTAAATTGAGAAGTTTATTAACTCTTTCTTCGGCTTTTAATTTATAACTTTCTACATATTCACTAGAGTAACCATATCTTATAAAATTAGACTTTCTTTTAATAGCACTCTGTAATTTAGCATTATTAGGATATATATCTTTTAAGCTATCTAAAGTTTCAATAGTAATCTTATCTTCAATGTAGTTAGCTAGTAATTTTTCGGCATCACTTTTACTTTTGATAACCATATTTATATAATCTACTTCGTCATTTGCATATTTGAGTCTCGCATTATATTTTTTTAATGCTTTTTTGTAGATAATTAGCTCTAAAGAGTCTTTTTTATTATAATTTACTTCTGTAGTATCCTTAAACTTTGATTCATACTTTCTAAGTATTCTAGTATACTCATAATTTACAAACTCATTATTTTCTCCGTTATTATTTCCTATATAATTCCAACCATTAATGTCATCTATATAACCGTTTTGATCATCATCAACTCCATTTACTTTTTCATCGCTATTTTCCCAAATACTTTTTTTTAGGCCTTTATGATTGATTTCAACTGTCATATCTATTAAAGCAACAACAACAGGTTTTCCTTCTTTATCATTTAAAATACTATCATAAACTCTATTCAAACTTATTCCCGGTAGACTATCTAATAACACGTCCTTGAACTCCCAGTTTTTTATATCATTATCTATTTGATGATTTATTAATAGACTATCAATTCCTTGATTGAGTATAATAGGATAAAACTTTTTGTTCGTTTTACAGCTACCAAGGACGATTAAAAAAAGTAAGGTTAGTTTTCTCATAGAGTAAATATAAAAAAAGGAATTGAAAATTCCTTTTTGCCTTCTAGCCAGTTATATCAGGCTTAACTACCACGTATTCTTCAGATGTTTTTATACACTTTCGAGACTCTGTTGGAGTAAAAGTTCCTGTTCCGTCATCCCCAGTTCCTCCAAAGATTAGATGTTGATTTTCCAATTTAGAAATAGTAAATTTTTCTAGGTTTAATTTCTTTTTTTTCATTCTTATAAAGTTTTAAAATTAAAAACATAAAACAAAAACTTAAATTTTAATTTTTGCCTACTTTTGGTTTCAAATAAACCGATATTTATAAATTAGGGTTAATTATTTTTTTCTAAATCGTTTATTTCTTTGAAAAAATATGAAGGCTTTATACCTTTTAACTTATAAAATGCTTTTGAAAAAGAGTCTGGGTTATTGAAGTAGGCTTCTTCCGATATCGCTTTAATAGTGAATTTTCTAAGTACAGGATTAGTTTTAATCTCTTGTATTATATATTCAATTTTTAGGTTATTTAGATATGTAGAAAACTTCTCTTTTTTGAAATGATTGATAATTTTTGACAAATAAGCTGTATTTGTATCAAGTTCTTTAGCTAGTGAGCTTAATGTTATGTCTTTACTCAAATATTTTTTTTGTTTTTCAAAAACTTCTAATTTATTTAAAATATGTTCAATGACATCTTGCGGAATTTCAAGCTTTTCTGTTTCTATTTTAACTGTTTCTTTTTTTTGTTTTTCTGGAACAGTATCATCATTAATAATATCGAGAAATCTCTGTTTATAGATTTGACGTCTCTTGTATTGATAGATCAGAAATATTACTGCCAGTATTAAAAAAAATGATACTAAATAAATTTGACGTTTAAAAGAAGCCGATTTTTGATGCAAATCTTTTCTAATCTTTTCTTTCTCTAATTTTAATACTGGAATATCGTATTCTTTAAAAATTGTTTTACTTAAGTAATTAGTTTTAGAATTCATTATACTGTCGAAAAACATCAACCGATTTATATAGAAAAGTTGATTTTTCAAATCTTGTTCTTTTTTGTAATGATTGATTAAAAAAACATACGAGTTTCTAAATTTTGAGGTCAAATCTCTTTTAAAACTTAACAATGAATCAACTTTTTTATAATGACTTACAGAACTTTCTATCATCCCACTATCACCATTTATTTTGCCAAGATAAAAATGTGCGTAGGATAGGTTTACAGAGTCTTTGTTCTTATAAAAATACTCTTTATGTTTTAAAATGCTATCAAGAGCAACTTTTTCATCTCCTTGATAATAATGTATGATACCCTGAGTTAAGCTTAAACGATGGTAGGTCTCTAGATTTTCTAATTTCAAAGCTTCTGATACTCCGAATCTATTGTAATATGATGCAGAGTCTAGATTTCTTGACTCATAATGACCGCTGGATAAAGATACTATAGTTTTTAAATAATTTATATGATGTTCAGGCTTACTTATTTCATTTTTGATGAAGTTTAAACATTTTCTAAAAAGAATAAGACTTTCTTCATACTCCCCAATAAATCTCTTTATTGTTCCAATATTAGAATTGTTATAAAAACTTAAGTATTTGTCACTTGAAAAAGAAGCAAATTTATTTGAAAGCACGTAGTTGTCAATGGCTCTTTCAAAAAGTCCTTTTTTTTGAAGATATTTAGCTTTTTCATTATATGCTATTGCTGGATGATGACCTAGCGGTTTATCTTTTGTTAAAAATATAATACTATCTAAATAGGAAAGTTTCAATTCATTTTTATTTTCATAAGCCAGCAAATAGTAACCTGTAATTATTCTTTTATTATTATTTTCTCGTTTTGATTGTTTTAAAAAAGCTTTGGCAAACTTTATTTTCTTTTCTTTAGTGTCAGCATTTTCATAGAATTCGAATAATTCATCTGTAGAAAATTGCTGACTAAACAAGAATTGTGAAAAAAAAGTAATTAGAAAAACTGTAAAAATGGTTCTATATCCTTCCATATCTTATAAAATTTGTTTTACATTTTTTATATAAAAAGTCGTATACAACCATTTCATATAACCTTTGATTGTGGGAAAACAATCTATTTGTTGACATATGAATTAGACTGGACAAAATTCTCGGCAGATTATATATTTTCTCATCTTTTCTCATTTTATTTATCAGTATTTTAATAGTGTTTGAAACCTCTTGTTCTCTTAAAAAAGCCAAATTATATTGGTTGTTATTATTTTTAATTAATTTTTTGTATTTAAAACCTAATTCTTTTTTACCCTTGTGATTTATACGGAATTCTTTTTTGAAGTTTTGTTGATTTTGATCTAAAAAAGCAATAAGTTCTTCCTCATTTATGCGAAATTTGGATATGATAAATTCTAACCAGTTTAAGAGCTGTAAAAATCTACTTTGTCCATCTGAAAAATTTGCAAGAATATTTAAAATTTGACTAGAGTCATAATGAAAAAATAATTCAACATCTTCAATTGTATTATAACCATATCTATCCGTTTCGCGATCGTAACTATCAATGGTTATTTTCCATATAATTTTACTTTCAACTTCTTCTTTTAAAGATTTACTTACTAAACCAACCAAATTAGAAAAGTATTTATCTTCAGATAAATGAAAACGAATTCTTAAATGATTTTCAGGATCTGCATATCTGATAAAAAACCAATGTGTTATTTTATTTTCCTTAATAAGAATTTCTGCGATTGGTTTTATTTTTGATAATAAAATTTCATCGCTGACATATACACCACAGTATAATTTAAAGTATAACCATTCACTACCAGGAATAAAGATACTTTTCACTTTTTCTGTACTATGCATCTAATTGCTGTTTATAGAATGAAAATATAAATTGGTTACAATACGATTTACCTTCGCTATCTTTTACTAACTCATCATTAGTAAATAAAAACTCCTCAAGAATAAAATATTCTTTTGTATTGCAAGCATCAATTAGAATTTTGATACAAATCTCTGAATTAAAGTCAATCAAAAGTTTATTATCACCTTCTGTGAACTCTACTAAATCAGGAATTTTATTTTCTAATTTCCAACTACTTAACAGTTTCTTGTTTTTGTTATTTGTAAATTTTAAAAACTCTTTTGTTTTTACTTTCCATCTAGCTTTTGACACGATAACTCCTTCATACTCTACTCTGGGTAAAAATTTATTTTTTAGAAAGATACTATTCCAACTAAATCCTATACTTGGTCTTACTTTCTGGTACTGTAATTCGCACAAAAACAAATAAATAGGCAATTTACTGTTAGAAAAGTTATGTGCATTTCCTAATCTTGGTTGAATGTATTTATTAAGCCTTTTAGATTTTAGTTTTATCTCATCATTTTTTACTGATATATAAATATCATTTAGTGGAATTTGATTTTCAAACGGAAGGTTTGATTTTGCCAAGTAAGGAATTTCATAATCTCTATTACTTGGTCTCTTGAGTATGTTACCAGTTCTCGACTCCGGTAAGTGAACAATCTCCGCAAGTAAATCATCTTTTTGAAGATTGTTTTCAATGGAAGTGACTTTGTTAATAATACTCTTTATTCCTATACTACCATTACCAAACCTGCCAAGTAAATTGTTGCTACTACTACCCCCTAAGCTTTTTATAAAAACTTTGCTATCATTTTCGGTCTTATAAATTTCTGCTATTCCTGCTAAGGTATCTGGTAAATCTTCATTGTTTTCAGGGAAATCTTTTATATCCTCTTTTGAAATGTCTATACTATAAAAACCTGCCTTATAAGCGTTTTCCAACTTTTCTGAAATAATAGTGTCAAAGTCGGTCCATATTATTCTTTCATATCTTTTTTTACTTTCACTATTAAAATTTATGTTAGATAATATCGAAGAATTTATGACATTGTTTTTACCATATCCCAAACCTACCTCAATGTCTAAGGCTAAATTCAGCAGTATTTCTTCATCTCCATATCTTTCCTTAAATCGTTTTTTAAATGAGACTATTCTTTGATTGGCTCCAGATAAAGTAATTTTATTAAAGAAGGAAAATACTTGTTTTAAGCTTTTCTGAATAGCACAATTTAATGAGTTTGATAATGGCAGGGTAAATACATCTGTTTGAATTAAGAACTTATCTTTTGCATTAGGTGTATATTCTATTGCTTCATTGAATACTTCTCTATAAGCATCTATATCATTTCCAAAGCTTTTATCTATGGTTTCTAACTTTGCTTTTAATTTTTCTAATTTTCTTTCTATTTCTTGAAAATTTGGTAAATTCTTAATTATAGAAATCAAAACATCAAAATAGTCTTTGCCTGTTATTGTGATTTCTAGTTCTGAAACTAAGATTTGTGATTTTATCAATTCATTTATATAATCTTCTGCCTCTTCTTTAAAAATATCATCATTAGATAAAAATTCAATAAGTTCTGTAGTTGTCTTCCCTTGTTTTATGTAATCAATTATATTCTCCAAGTAAGTTGAATACCTAATACCTTCTAAAGTATAATTTCTTTTACTGTTATTTAATTCATATTCAATATATCTGTAATTATTACCAATTTTATAGATAGATGAATTTGGGAAGAATTTTAAGTTTTCTCTAAACTTTTTATCACTAAGAATATATTCTTTCAGCTCAGCTAAAAAGGTGTAATCAAAATTTGAAACTCTACTTTTTTGTTTAAGGCTACCAAGGTTTATAGAGGTTTGATTATCAAATTTACCATAACTACAGGATGCAAATAATCCAAATGGTGTACATCTTGCTGATATCCTTATACAGTATTTTAGTACTGAAATTTTTAGTTTTTCAATTTTTTGCTTGTTTATTAAACCACCTTTTTCCCACCTTTCTAATTGTTTATATAAATCTGGTGAACCTAAATATAGCGCCTCTCTAACTATTTGATTGTTTAAGATTTTTGGGAAATCTATGAAATTACTATTAAATGTTTCCTCAAAAAAAGAAAAACTAAACATAGGTGTTCTTAAACAATAATCTTCCAAAATTTGATAAGAACTTTTTTTGATAAACATTTAATTTGGTTTGAAATAGCCTTTTTCACGATTAATAAATCTGAATTTATATCGTTGTTTTACATCAAAACATTTCAAAAATAATTAAATATTTTAGTTTTTATAGATTTTTTGAGAATTTTCATTAGGAATTTAAATAATCTATTTAAATATTCATAACAAACTGATTATAAGTTTATTATAATATTACTTTAATAATAACATTTATAAAAAACAACTCTTTATTTATAAATCTTGGGTAATGTCTTTTTGATACAAAGTTTTTAAAAAATAAATTTATATTTTAAAAATTGAAAAAATTGAAAAACCAACTAGCACAAATCGTTGTTCGTTTACTCAAAGAAAACAACATTAGTTTTAATAAAAAGGAGCTTGAGTTTCAAATACAAAGTCATCCTTCTTACCCAAGTCTTCACTCTATAACTGGAGTACTAAATCATTTTAATATTGAAAACATAGCTGCTAAGGTAGAGGCAGAAGAAAGCATTGTAAATCAATTGCCTAATTGTTTTATAGCGCAGGTAACTGAAGGAAATAGTAATTCTTTAGTAACTGTGAAAAAAAAATCTAATGGTTACAGCATATACAACGGTATAGTAAAAACTTTAGATTTAGTTAAAGAAGATTTTATAAAAAAATTTACAGGAATTATTGTTGCAGTTGAAGAAAATGAAACTAAAAGCAGTAGTAAACAATATGATAGTTTACTTAAAATAGTTCCATTAACTTTATTATTTCTTATTTCTGTCTATTTTATATATAAAGCAAATTATAACATATATAGTAATCTTTATTTATTGTTGTCGTTAGCTGGAATTATCATAAGTATTGCTATTATAAAACAAGAATTAGGTTTACAAACTAAAATAGGTGATGCATTTTGCTCTAGTGCAAAGAAAAATAAAGATTGTGATGCAGTTTTAACATCAAACGGAGCAATCATTTTTGAAAGTTTTAAGTTGAGTGATTTAAGTTTAGTTTATTTTACAGGTTTACTTTTAGCGTCAATTGTTTTGAGCCCAAGTAGTTCCTTACTATATTCTTTAAGTTTAATTTCCTTACCAGTTGTTATTTATTCTATTTATTACCAATATTTCGTAACTAAAAGTTGGTGCTTTTTATGCTTGACTATTGGAGGTATTTTAGTGTTACAAGGTATCATAGCATATTTTTTTGGATTTATTGACTTCTATTATCAACTGAATGATATCTTGATTTTCACATTTGTTACAATAACATCTTTTCTATTTTGGTTAACGCTAAAACCTTACATTACAGAAATTAAAAAACTTAGATCTGAGAAAATAAAGACTACAAAGTTTCAAAGAAACTTTACCATATTTGAAACACTTCTTAAAAGCAAAGAAAAAGCAAATACACTTATTCCTCAAACTGATGAAATAGTTTTTGGTAATGAAAAAGCGAACGTAGAAATAGTTGTCATTACAAATCCATTTTGTGGCTATTGTAAAGATTCACATACACTAGTAGAAAATATTCTCAAAAAATATGAAAATGATGTGAAAATTACCATTCGATTTAATATTCAAATTGACGAAAATGAAAGTGACTTAAAATATATAGTAACAAGATTGTACGAATTATATTTTATTGAAAATAAAGAGAAATGCTTACTAGCAATGCATGATATTTATAAAGGGATTTCGCCTAAAAAATGGTTTGATAAATTTGGAAAAAGTAATCAAGATAAAAAATACATCGATTTTATAAAAAGTGAAAAAAGCTGGTGCACACAAAACAACATTAATTTTACTCCTGCAATTTTGATTAATGGGTATTCTTACCCAAAACAATACGATAGAAATGATCTTCTGTTTTTTATAGAAGATTTAATAGAGATGCAATAAAAAAGCCCAAAACAAATGTTTTGAGCCTGAACAATATTCTTTCGCGAAGAATGGACATATACTGTGAGTGTCTTAAACTGTTCACAGCAAATATAAATTTTTAAATTTATAAAAATGAAAAAACAAATTTTAAACATTGGCAAAGTTTTGTCTAGAGACGAACAAAAAGAAATTTTTGGAGGTGATGGAATAACACCAGGTGAAGCGCCTGCATGTGTTCAACTAGGTGCATTATGTGCTATGAAACCAGTTGGCGAACATGATAAATGTTGTAATGATAACTGTGTTAGTAGTACTGGTTATGGAACATGGGGATTATGTAAAGCAGCGTAAAACTGTTTATGGAGTAATTCTTAAATGAATTACTCCTATTTTAAAAGACTAAAATGAAAAATTACTTTATACTATTAATTGTTTGCTTATTAATATCTTGTAAAAAAGAAAAGGCTGAAAACTTTACGATTACTGCGGATATAAGAAATTTAAAGGACAATATTTTAATTAAATTAAGAACTTCCAGCAATTACAAAACGAAGGTTATAGATTCTACTTATTCAAAAGATGGAAGGTTTAATTTAAAATTTAGAAGACAAAATCCGGGATTATACGATTTAATTATAAATGATAATAAACCATATTATAAAGAAGTGTGGTTTAATAATAGGGAAGACTTATTATTAAAAGGAGATTTCAACAACAAGGCTAGTATACAGTTTTTTAATAGTCCCGAAAACCAAATAATAGCTGAATATAGAGACATACCCACAAAATATGAAAAATCACTTAGTAATACTTTTAAAGAATTAACGAACCCAGAGGCCAAAAAGACTAAAATAAATGAGTTAATGGATTCTATACGATTTGATCAGATTGATTTTTGTATTAATAACGCAAATTTTAAATTTTCAATAAATGAAGTAATTCGATTAAAAAAATATATGACCAAAGAAAAGTTAAATGCTTTTTTTGATTCGTTAAATTCTAAAAATCGTAATTCAAAAGACGGAGAATTAATTGCTAATTATATTAAGAATAAGAAAATAGTAGTTGGTGAGAAATTTATAGATTTCGTTGCTTTTGATTTGAATGAAAAAGAGGTTGTTTTTTCTGATTTTCAGGGGAAAATTATTCTCTTAGATTTTATGGCTAACTGGTGTGTTGTTTGTCATGTTCAAAATAAAGAGGAGTTTACCTACTTGCATAAAAAGTATAAAGACGAGCTAGTTATTGTTACTTATTCTGTAGATGATGATATAGACATATGGAAAGAGTCTGTGAAAAAAGACACATATAAATGGAATAACATATCAAACCTTAAAGGATTAAAAGATCCTGTTGCATACCAATATGGAGTTCATGCGTTACCACATAGTTTTTTAATTGATAAAGAAGGAATTATTAGAAAAGAGTTTATAGGATACAAAAAAGATGACAGAATTGAAAAAGAAATTATTAAAATGTTATCTAAATAAAATATTATTTCGCGAAGAACGGACATATACTGTGAGTGTCCTTAATTGTTCACAGCAAATATAATTTTTTAAATGTATAAAATATGAAGAAATCAATTTTAAACATCGGTAAAACTTTAACAAGAATTGAACAAAAATCAATTTTTGGAGGTAACTTTATAATTGGTGGTGATGACTGTCCAGCAAATGAATGTAATGTTCCAGGAAAAACTTGCAATGCAGGAGAAAGCTGTACACCTTTTAATTGGACTGAGAGTTGTCCAAAGGGAGACACAATTAGATATGCTTGTATGCCAAGTTAATATCTATAATAAATGAGAGGTTATCTTAAAACATATATCTAATTTAGACTAAACGTTTGTAAATATTATTTTTTGATAATCTCTCTAATTTTAATACATGAAAACAAAACTATTATACATTTTAGCATTACTAATTCTATTTGTTTGTTGTAGTAAGAGCGTTGTTAAAAAAATTGAATTAAAATTAACTTCATCTTCAATTGAAAACATTAGTACACAAGACTTTCGTTTAAACGAAAAAATACTTTATTCTTATGAAAATCAATATCCTAACCTATACAAAGAAAAAATAAAGAGGTTTAAAAACAAGCCACGATTAGATAGTTTCAAAATCCTTTCAAATTCTCTTCATTACCTTCCAAAAGCTTTTTATTCAAGGAAATTTGGTGATACAAAATATAAACCAATATATGGTATGACAAAAGAAGATAGCATTTATCTTGAAAATAATAATTTGAAATATGAAATTAATGCACTTTCAGGTTTTTCAGGTAATAAACAAATTGTAATCATAGATGCCAATAATAATTATGATTTTTCAGATGATGAAAAGTTAATCTTTGATATTAATATTCGAAAGCAAAGTAAGTCAAATAATAGAAGTCACAGTGAATCGCAAGTGTTTAATTATGAGGTGATTGAAAAAGGAAAAAAACATAATATAGAAAAAAATATTATTGCTTATCCAAATATAAATCATAAGTATATTTATTTATTATTAAATGGAACTATTGATAGTATTATAAATCAATATAGTGTCGAAGTTAAATTTTTAGATTTGAAGATTTCTGATTTTTCAATTAAAGGGGAAAAATATAAAGTTTTCGTAGAGGGCTTTAACAATCAGACGAGTTCAGTTATCATCAAACAAGATTCAATAATAAATAATTTGTCAAAAACAGAATTACAAAATTATATTTATAAAAATAAAGACACAGTAAAAATTGATAATATTTTTTTTAAAATCTTTTTGAGTGAAAATTTAAAAAAAATTAAATTAGAACCAATAGAGGTAAAAAATAATAAGGGATATAAAATTGGTTTTGACTCAAAAAATATTTTAACAAAAAATATACTAACAAATAAGAAAATTGAATTGGAAGAATTAGTAAAAAAAAAAGATTATACATTAATTGATTTTTGGGGAACATGGTGTTTACCTTGTATAAAAATAACACCAGACTTAAAATCACTTAATAATGATTTTAGTGACAAATTATCTATATTAAGCATTGCTTATGATAAAAATCAACAAAATGTAATAGATTATATTACTAAAAAAAAACTTGACTGGAACCATGCATATGTCAAACAAAGAGGTAATATAGAAGAGATAAAACCAATTAGAGATTTTAATATAAATTCTTTTCCAACATTAATCTTGTTAAATAGAAAGAATCAAATAATTTATAGAGGAGGTAGTCAGGATGTTAATAGAATTCGCTCTATTTTAGAAAATTAAGAATAACTTCCTAAAACTAGCCTCAATCAGTAAAACCTAAATAAATAGTATGATTGACTCAGTAAATTTTGATCATATTTTAATTTTTTTTTGAAAAAATTCCCAAATTACAAACAAACCGAAGCCAAAGATTGTGGCCCAACATGTATTAAAATACTTGCCAAATACTATGGTAAGTTAATTAATACACAAGAGCTAAGAGATTTAAGTGAAACCACAAGATTGGGTAGTAGTTTATTAGGGTTAAGTGAAGCTGTTGAGTCTGTTGGTTTTAAATCTTTAGGGGTACAACTTAGTTTTCAAAAGCTTTTAGAAGCACCACTACCCTGCATTGTCCATTGGAACAAAAACCACTACGTAGTTGTTTACAAAATAAGAAAAGATATTGTCCATGTTTCAGATCCAGCTCATGGTTTACTAACTTATACTGTCAAAGAATTCATAAAACATTGGATTGGAAATAATGCCGATGAAGAAACCAATGAAGGAATTGCTCTATTAATTGAACCAACACCAAAATTTTATCAATCTAAATTTGAGGAAGATGAAAAATTTGGTTTTCGTTTTATATTCAAATATTTAATAAAATATAAAAAGTATATAGTTCAGCTTATTATTGGTTTATTAGCTGGAAGTTTATTACAGCTTGTATTGCCTTTTCTAACTCAGAGTGTCGTTGATGTTGGTATTAAAAATCAAGATATCAATTTCGTTTATTTGGTATTAATTGCACAACTGTTACTTTTTATTGGAAAAGCTGCTCTAGAAATTATACGTAGTTGGATTTTACTTCATTTAAGTACGCGAATAAATATTTCTTTAATATCTGACTTTTTTATCAAGTTAATGAAACTCCCTATATCATACTTTGATGTTCGAATGACTGGAGATTTGTTACAACGTATTAATGACCATAAGCGAATTGAACGGATATTAACTACTTCTTCTCTAACCGTTTTATTTTCTTTTTTTAATCTTATCATTTTTAGCTTGGTACTTATATATTATAGTTTTCAAATCTTTTTTATTTTCTTGATAGGAAGTGTACTCTATTTTGCTTGGGTGCTTTACTTTTTTAAAAGAAGAAAAGAACTGGACTATAAGCGTTTTTCTGAAGTGAGTAGTGAACAAAGTAAGGTTATAGAGCTTATTAACGGAATGCAAGAAATAAAGCTACATAATGCAGAGAAAAAAATGCGTTGGAACTGGGAATATGTTCAAGCTCGGTTATTTAAAGTAGTAACAAAAAGTCTGGCATTAGAGCAGACTCAAAGTGTAGGTTCAAATTTTATAAACGAGTTAAAAAATATGTTAGTTACTATACTTTCAGCAAAGCTTGTTATAGATGGTAACATCACTTTAGGTATGATGATGGCTATCAGTTATATTGTAGGTCAACTGAATGGACCAATTGTACAACTCATAAGTTTTTTAAGAGACCTGCAAGATGCTCAAATATCCTTAGATAGACTTGGTGAAATCCACAATATGGAAGATGAAGAAAAAGAGCCATTAGAAAAGGTTAGAGATATTTCAAATAATGCAGAAATCTTTATAAAGAATATTTCTTTTAGATATACAGGTGGTTTACATCCTGTAATCAAAGATTTAAGTTTAGTCATTCCTCCAAACAAGACAACTGCAATAGTTGGGGTCAGTGGAAGCGGAAAAACTACTTTAATGAAGTTACTTTTAGGTTTTTACAATTTGGATAAAGGAGAAATATTGGTCGATAACTACAATTTAAAAGATATTTCTGTGAAAGAATGGCGAAAAAACTGTGGAGTTGTTATGCAGGAAGGATATATATTTAACGATACCATTGCCAAGAATATAGCTGTTGGTGAAGATTATGTTGATAAAGAAAAATTAAAATATGCTATAAAAATTGCGAATATTAGCGATTATATAGATAATCTTCCTTTAGGTTATAATACTAAAATCGGTTCTGAAGGTTCAGGCTTAAGTACAGGTCAAAAGCAACGACTTTTGATAGCAAGGTCTGTTTATAAAAATCCTAAATTTTTATTTTTTGATGAAGCTACATCAGCTCTTGACGCAAATAATGAAAAAACGATTATGGAAAATTTGAATACGTTTTTCAAAGATAAAACAGCCGTTGTTATAGCTCATAGATTAAGTACCGTTAAAAATGCGCATCAAATTGTAGTTTTAGAAAAAGGAAAAATTATTGAAAAAGGTAACCATAAAGAATTGACAGCTTTGGAAGGAGCTTATTACCATTTAGTAAAAAATCAATTGAATTTAGGTAAATAGTATGCCAAATAATAATAACTTAGAAATTAGAAGTGAAGACGTACAAGAAATATTATCTTATGTACCTCATTGGATGATACGTTGGGGAAATACTTTATTTTTCTTATTAATTCTACTTTTATTATTTATTAGTTGGTTTATTAAATATCCAGATACTATAACTGCTGAAACTATTCTTACCACACAGATACCACCACAAAAAGAATTCGCAAGAGTTACAGGTAAAATTGATACTATATTTGTTGATAATAATCAGTATGTCAAAACTAACGAACCATTAGCTGTTTTAGAAAATACAGCTAATTATGCTGATGTTTTTCTTTTAAAGTCTATTGTTGATACGATTACAGTAAAAAAAGAATCCTTTACTTTTCCTTTAAATGAAATACCTATTTTTTTTATAGGTGACATTGAAACAAGTTATGATGCTTTTGAAAATAGCTACATAAAGTATATTATCAATAAGGATCTAGACCCTTTCTCTTATGATACAAAAGCTAATAGTATTACATCAAATGAGTTGAACCTAAGATTAAGTAACCTTATATCTCAAGAAAAAATTAATAAACAAGAGCTGAGTTTTAAAGAAAAAGATTTAAAACGAAGTAAATCTCTTTTTGATAAAGGTGTCATATCTGAAAAAGATTATGAACTCAAACAATTGGAGTATTTGCAGGCTGAGAGAAATTATAAAAGTTTAAGAAGTTCTATATCACAATTGAGAGAGGCAATATCAAATAATAATAGAGCCTATAAGGGAAAAGAGATTGAAGATATAAGACAAGAAATGACCTTATTAAGAAATGTTATAAAGTCCTTTAATGTACTAAAAAAGAGTATTAAAGATTGGGAAATGAGGTACTTGTTAAATTCCGAAATTGATGGTAAGGTTTCTTTTTTAAACTATTGGAGTGAAAACCAAACCGTAAACCAGGGTGATTTAGTTTTTATAATTATACCTGATGAAAACTCATCTTTTGTTGCTAAACTAAAAACACCCTCACAAAATTTAGGAAAAGTGAAAGTAGGTCAAAATGTAAATATAATGCTTGACAACTATCCTGAATATGAGTTTGGAGTTCTAAAAGGAAAAATTGAAACTATTTCAGAAACTTCAGATAGTGAAGGTTTTTATACTATTGATGTTTCAGTTTCGCCAGAGCTTTTAACCTCCTATAATAAACCAATTAATTTTAAACAAGAGATGAGAGGTTCTGCTGAGATAATTACAGAAGATTTACGGTTAATAGAAAGATTTTTCTATCAATTAAGGAACCTTTTTACGACTCCATAGCTTTTTATTACTTCTTTAGAATTTTGCTTAAATTATTAATATCATCACAGATTTTATTTGTAAAACTATTACATAGATTTGAGATGTAGTGATTTTCATTATGTCCTAAAAGTTTAGATGTCATTTCAATAGTATTAAATATGGTTACTATTGTTGGAAATGTATTTCCTGTAATATTGAATGCTAAATACTTATCGATAACTCTTTGGAATAAATCAATTGCTTTAAACGCTTATTGATTTTTTAGTTTCAATTATGCGTTTAGAATTTCCAAGTTTTTCTTTCAATAAAGCCATATCCTCGCCAACTTTTCTGTCAACTATTTTAGCGTAGTGTTGCGTAGTTTTTAGTGTTTTGTGTCCAAGCATCTTACTAACTGTTTCTATTGGAACACCGTTGGTTAACGTAACCGTAGTTGCAAATGTATGACGTGCTAAGTGGAATGTTAAGTTTTTAGTTATGCCACACAGATCTGCTATTTCTTTTAAATAGGCATTCATTTTTTGGTTGCTTAGAATAGGTAGTAACTTATCAGAGTTTATCACTTCTTTGTGATTGCTGTATTTTTCTATTATTTCTTCAGCTGTTGGAAGTAGAGGTATGTTATTAACTGTTTTGGTTTTCTTTCTTGATGTTTTAATCCATTTATTACCATCTATACCTAATGATATATTTACTTTGGATAACTTCTTAACATCTGCGTAAGCAAGTCCCGTAAAACAGCTAAAAACGAATATGTCTTTTACCAAGTTTAGTCTTGGAATACTAAATTCTTTTTCTACTAAAGTTTGGATTTCATTTTCTTCTAAAAATTGTATCTCGACTGTTTTTAGTGATGCTTTCCAATTGAAAAACGGGTCTTTTGTAATCCAATCGTTTGCATAAGCTATCCTAACAATTTTCTTAAAATTTGTGATATACTTTACAGCTGTGTTGTGAGTACAGTCTTTTTCTGTTTTCAGAAAGTATTCAAGACCTGTGATAAACTTATAGTTAATGTCTCTTACTGGAATATCATCGGAATTGTACTCAGAATTTATATATTCTGTAAGATGTTTTTTTGCAGTTATGTACCTCTGTAATGTTCCTGGTGCATATTCCTTTCCAACTAGCTTTGTCATTTGTTGGTTGTGGTTTTCAAAAATTTTCAATATAGTTTTTGAGCTATCATTTTTACCTTGAAATATATTTCTTATTGCAATCGAAGTAACTGGTTTTTCTTCGTCAACTAAATTTTGATGTATTTTGTAGATTTTGTTTGAAATGCTATCTAAATACTTATTCAACTGATGTGCCTCTGCAGAATTACCTTTCATTCTACCTGCTGTGGTTATCCATTTATTAATGTCTACCTTTCTTGAAATACTCATTTCAGCTCGTTTGCCATTAACCGTTATTCTTAGGTATATATTGGCTCTTCCAAGCTTATCTACTTTACTTCGCTTTATGTAAAAAATGAATGAGAATAAATTTTTCATAGGTAGGTGTCAGTTGATAAATACAAAATAAAGATAAGTAAAAAATATTAATTAATCTCTGAAAACCCTTTTATTTATTAGGTTTTATTGTAATTCGGTGTCAGTTAATTTTGGTAAAAAAGTGACCCCTAATGAGTCTATTTATCATTCATTTTTATTGGTTTTGGATGGTTTTTAATAAAATTAGAAAACCCTACAAACATAGTGTTTATAGGGTTTTGTTGGTTTTTGATTGTTTTCTTGCAGAGAGGAAGGGATTCGAACCCTCGATACCCTTTTGGAGTATACACACTTTCCAGGCGTGCGCCTTCGACCACTCGGCCACCTCTCTAATTATAAATACAACGAAACCAAACCTGGTGGTGTTGTAATATGTATTGTTTTAGCTTCTCTATTCACTTCTGTAATGAAATTGTCTACCATAGGAATTAAAATTTCCTTACTTTCTTTTTCAATTTCAAAAAGTGGTTGTGCAGCACTATCATTTATAGAGCGAATGGTGCCAATAAGACCATATTCTGCGTCTATTACCTCGAAACCGATAACTTCATGATAATAAAATTTATTCCCTGAAAGTTTTGGTAAAAGCGAGAGAGGTAAATAAATCTCAGCTTTTAAAATGGCATCTGCATCTTCTTCAGAATACACGTCTTCAAACTGAACTCGTAATTGATTGCCTTTGTGAAGAGAACTTTTGTCTATAAAAAATGGAACCAGATTGTTGCCTAAATCAACAAAAACCGATTCCATCTCTTTATATAATTCAGGTTCGTCGGTATCTAATTTAATAACCACTTCCCCTTTAAAACTATGTTTTTTAACGATTTTGCCTAAGTAAAAACAATCTTCTTTACGCATTATCGTAAAACTAGTTTTATTCTTCCGTTTTCTCTTCTGTAGCTTCTTCTGCTGCTGGCTCTTCAATAGCTTCTTCAACCTCAGGTTGAGCTGCAGCAATACGAGCTTCGTTAACTGCTTTTTCTGCTTCTAAAGCTTTTGCTTTGGCTTCTTGTTGCGCTTTTGTTAGACTATCAGCTTTTCCTTGAATTTTAGCATTTTTTTCTTCTAACCAAGCATTAAATTTTTCTTCAGCTTGCTCTTGGGTTAAAGCTCCCTTTCTTACACCACCAGCTAAATGATTTTTTAATAATGCACCTTTGTAAGATAAAATTGCCTTAGCAGTATCTGTTGGTTGCGCACCGTTTTGTAACCACTTAACAGCACCGTCAACATCTAAGTTGATAATTGCAGGGTTGTGGTTTGGGTTGTAAGTTCCTAATTTTTCTAAGAATCTACCATCTCTTTTTGCACGAGCATCGGCAGCCACAATCCAATAAAATGGCTTTCCTTTTTTACCGTGTCTTTGTAATCTGATTTTTACAGACATAATTTGTTAATTTTTTAAGGTTCTCGACCTTGATTATTAATATTCTTATCATCTCGTGATAAGTGCGCGCAAAAATACAAAATACTTTTTATAAATACCTTTTTTATGGTAAATTGTTTTTTGGTTTTTAATTGTGTTAAAATTAAGCACAAATATATTTGTATACTGTTAAAAGCTGTTAATCCTTGTTAAAGAATTTTGTATTGCCTATTATGTATTGTATATTATGGATGATGTTAAACAATACGCATCATTAAAGAAGATATTGGAATTTTAAAATGATAATGATAATATGAAGTACAGTAAAGAAATTTCAAATAGATTAAATGAATTGTTAGAAAAAAATTACGATGCCGAAAAAGGCTACTTAAATGCAGCTGAAAACGTAAAAAGCAATAGGTTGCAAGATTTTTTTAGAGAAAGATCTGCAGAAAGAAGTCAATTTGCTAAAGAATTAAGAACAGAAATTTTAAGTTATGGGCAAATTCCAGAAGATAGTGGCTCCATTAAAGCAGCAATGCATAGAAATTGGATGAGTCTAAAATCTTTATTAAGCTCAAATAACGAAGAAGCTATAATAGAGGAAACTTTAAAAGGTGAAAATGCAAGTTTAGAGGAATATGAAAAGATATTAGAATTCGAAGAATTTGCACCTTCAACACAAGCAATTTTAGAAAATCACAAACAGACAATTCAAGCTGCAATAAATAGTTTAAAATATCAAGAAGAAATCGTATCCTAATAGAAATCCCTCAAATAGAAATCTTGCAAGACTGCCATCTAGGCAGTCTTTTTTTGTTGATAAGAACCCATGTAATTTTCACATTTATTTTTATTGTTTTTGTACTTTTAACCTTGTTTTAAAACCTTCCTAAAGTTAATTTATGTTTTTAATTTTCGATACCGAAACTACTGGTTTACCTAAGAATTGGAATGCGCCAATAACAGATACTAATAATTGGCCAAGGTGTATTCAAATTGCATGGCAATTGCATGATGCTATGGGTAACCTGATAGAGCATAATGATTTTCTTGTACAACCAGATGGTTTTAATATTCCATTTGATGCGGAACGAATTCATGGTATATCAACAGATTTAGCTTTAGAACAAGGAATAGATTTAGACAAAGGTTTAGAATTATTTCTAAATGCGCTTCAAAAAACCAAGTTTATAGTTGGGCAAAATGTTGGTTTTGATATCAATATTATGGGGTGCGAATTTTATAGAAGAGGAATAGAAAATAATCTTACAGCGCTTCCAGTTTTAGATACTTGTACAGAAAAAACTGCAGAACTTTGTCAAATCCCTGGAGGTAGAGGAGGTAAGTTTAAACTACCAACCTTAACAGAGTTACACAAACATCTTTTTGGAGTAGATTTTGCTGAAGCCCATAATGCTACAGCAGATGTAGAAGCTACAACACGCTGTTTTTTAGAGTTAATTCGTCAAGAACAATTTACAAAAGAGCAGTTAGATGTAGAGGATAGTTATTTTAGAGATTACTCTGAAGCAAATCCTAAACCAATTCAGGTAATTGGTTTAAAACACATCAACCTTAAAAAAGAAAGCGATAGAATTAGAAAACGCTTAGAAAAGCAAAAAGATGTAGCACAAACAATTTCTACATCAGAAGGTTTGGCTGTACTAGAAGATGTACAATTTGCACATTTACACAACCATACCCAATTTTCTGTATTACAGTCTACTATTCAGATTCAAAATATAGTTAATGCTGCAGCAAAAGATAACATGTCTGCAGTTGCTATGACAGATACTGGCAATATGATGGCCGCCTTTCAATTTGTTTCTACTGTTTTAAAACACAATGCGTCATCAGAAAACAAGCTAAAGCCAATTATTGGTTGCGAACTTAATGTGTGTGAAAACCATAAAGATAAAACCAGAAAAGACAATGGTTATCCAGTTGTGCTTCTTGCCAAAAATAAAAAAGGGTATCATAATTTAGCAAAAATGTCTTCTATTGCCTTTGTAGACGGTTTTTACTACGTGCCAAGAATAGATAAAGAAATCATAAAAAAATACAAAGAAGATATTATTGTTTTAACTGGAAACTTATATGGTGAAGTTCCTAGTAAAATTTTAAATGTTGGAGAAAATCAAGCGGAAGAAGCACTATTGTGGTGGAAACAAGAGTTTCAAGAAGATTTTTATATAGAGTTAATGCGTCACCATCAACAAGATGAAGATATTGTAAACGAAACCTTATTAAAATTCTCCAAAAAGCACCAAATAAAAACGGTTGCTACAAATAATACTTTCTATTTAAACAAAGAAGATGCCAACGCTCATGATATTTTATTATGTGTAAAAGACGCAGAAAAACAAGCCACACCAAAAGGAAAGGGTAGAGGTTATCGCTATGGGTTGCCAAATGAAGAATATTACTTTAAGTCTACAGAAGAAATGAAAACCTTGTTTGCAGATCTTCCAGAAGCAATTAGTAATATTCAAGAAGTTGTAGATAAAATAGAAGTATTTGATTTAGCAAGAGATGTTTTGCTTCCTGCTTTTGCTATTCCTGATGAATTTAAAGACGCAAAAGATCTAGAAGATGGAGGAAAAAGAGGGGAAAATAATTTTCTTCGTCATTTAACTTACGAAGGAGCAAAAAAAAGATATGGAGAATTAACTGATGATATTAAAGAACGCTTAGATTTTGAATTAGATGTTATTGCAAAAACAGGATATCCTGGGTATTTTTTAATCGTAGAAGATTTTATTAGAGAAGCCAGAAATATGGGCGTTTCTGTTGGTCCAGGAAGAGGTTCTGCAGCAGGTTCTGTTGTTGCCTATTGTTTATGGATAACAAATATAGACCCAATAAAATACGACTTACTTTTTGAGCGTTTCTTGAATCCAGAACGTGTTTCTATGCCCGATATTGATATTGATTTTGATGACGAAGGTAGAAGTAAGGTAATGGATTATGTAATTGATAAATATGGCGCAAATCAAGTAGCACAAATTATCACTTATGGAACTATGGCAGCGAAATCATCTATAAGAGATACTGCACGTGTTTTAGATTTACCTCTTTTTGAAGCAGATAGAATAGCCAAACTTATTCCAGGGGTGAAACTCAAAAATATATTTGGAGAGGATGAAAAAAGTAAAGGAAAAATAGCTGGTTTGCGTTCGGAAGAAAAAGCAATGGTAGAAGAGTTACAAACCATTGCAAACGGCTCTGATTTAGCATCAGAAACTGTTAATAAAGCTACTATTTTAGAAGGCTCTGTTCGTAATACAGGTATCCATGCTTGTGGAGTAATCATTACTCCAGGAGATATTACCAATTATGTTCCTGTTGCGTTAGCTAAGGATTCAGACATGTACGTTACGCAATTTGATAATTCTGTGGTAGAATCTGCAGGATTATTAAAAATGGATTTCTTAGGCCTTAAAACCTTAACCTTAATAAAAGATACTGTTAAGATTGTAAAAGCAAGACATGGAATAGAACTTGATCCAGATAATTTTCCGTTAGATGACACCAAAACTTATGAATTATTCCAAAGAGGAGAAACGGTAGGGATTTTCCAATACGAATCTCCTGGAATGCAAAAACACATGCGCTCTTTAAAACCAACTGTTTTTGAAGACTTAATAGCAATGAATGCTCTGTATCGTCCAGGACCTATGGAATATATTCCAAGTTTTATTAATCGTAAACATGGAACAGAAGAAATCGAATACGATTTGCCTGCAATGGAAGAGTATTTGGCAGAAACTTACGGAATTACTGTTTATCAAGAGCAAGTAATGTTATTGTCTCAGAAACTTGCAGACTTTACAAAAGGGGAAGCAGATGTTTTACGAAAAGCTATGGGTAAAAAGCAAGCTGCAGTTCTAGCTAAAATGAAGCCCAAGTTTTTAGAGCAAGCAGCAGCTAATGGCCATGATACAGAAAAGTTAGAGAAAATTTGGAAAGATTGGGAAGCATTTGCCAGTTATGCTTTTAACAAATCGCACTCTACGTGTTATGCTTGGATTGCCTACCAAACTGCATATTTAAAAGCACATTATCCTGCAGAGTATATGGCTTCTGTTTTGTCTAACAACATGAACGATATTAAATCGGTTTCATTCTTTATGGAAGAGTGCAAACGTATGGGATTAGAAGTTTTAGGGCCAGATTTAAACGAATCGTATTTAAAATTTTCTGTTAATAAAGAAGGTGCTGTTCGTTTTGGGATGGCAGCTGTAAAAGGAGTAGGAACTTCTGCGGTTAAAGCCATCATTAAAGAACGTAAAGAAAACGGAAATTATACCTCAATTTTCGATTTGGCAAAGCGTGTAGATTTGCGTGCGGCAAATAAAAAATCTTTCGATAGTTTAGTAAAAGCTGGTGCTTTTGATTCTTTCGCAAACACCCATAGAGCACAATATTTTGCTGTAGATGAAAAAGGAATGACCTTCTTAGAACGTGCTATTAAATTTGGAAACAAGTACCAAGAAAATCAAAATTCGTCTCAAGTATCTTTGTTTGGAGAAGCTTCTACAGTACAGTTTCCAGAGCCAGATATACCAAATTGCGAAGAATGGGGAACTATGGAATTATTGTCGCAAGAAAAAGAAGTAATAGGCATGTATATTTCTGCACATCCTTTAGATGATTTTAAGAATGAAATGATTTTTTGTAATGCCCAGTTAAAATATTTTAAAGGAGATTTAACAAAACTTGTAGGCAATAATTTGTCTTTTGCAGGTATTGTAACTGATGTACAACATCGAGTTTCTAAAGCTGGTAAAGGTTGGGCTGCATTTACTGTAGAAGATTATAATGATAGTCATGAGTTTCGAGTTTTTGGAGAAGAATATTTAAAATTTAAGCACTTTTTAGTGCCAAATTCTTTCCTCTTTATTCGGTCTACGATACAACAAGGTTGGATGAATAAAAACACAGGTGTTGTTGGGGATCCAAGAATAAAATTTACCGATTTTAAATTGTTACATGATATTATGGACGAATTGTGTAAGAAAATTACCATTAAAATACCTGTAGATGAGGTGAACGAACAACGAATTCTAAGCTTAGAAAGTATCTTAAAAAATAATGCCGGTAAACAGTCTTTACGTTTTACAATTTGGGACGAATTAGAACGAATAGAGGTAAGTTTGCCAAGCAGAAACACCAAAGTTAAAGTGTCTAAAGAATTACTAGAAACCTTACAAAAAGAACAAATAGATTATAAGTTGAATTAAATGAAGAGAACACTAACGTTTTTATTTATTTTCTTTAGTATCACTTTGTTTTCACAAGTAAAGGTTTTAAAATACGATCCTAATAAATATTACGATTATTCCATACAACAACCTGATTCTATATTTGTGCAAAAAGAACAACGAGTAGAAACAGCATGGAAGGGATTTTCATATCCGTATATACATATTAACGGCTTTAATGGTTATGATATAAGCAAGTCGTCTTATAAAAAATTTGATGATTATTTTGAGCTAAAATTTTTTCACACTTATTCCGCTTATTATACTAGAAAGGTAATGTTTCAAAAGTTTGGCAATTGGCATAGCTATTTCTTTATAAAAAGATATGCTACTCCTTTTTTGATTTGGGAAAATGTTCATCTTTTTAAGAACGATGAAAGAAAATTTACGGTTATTGCTGGAGGTAACGAATGTACAACCTGTAGAAATAGGGATGGTAGAATTTATGCGTCTGTTTTTGTTTTAGATGAAAATGGTAATGATGTACTAAATAACCAGAGTTTAGAATTAGCACAAAACATCTTGCAATATTTTTCAAATGGTATTAAAAATCTGACCAACAATAATGAGTTTTATGCAAAGTTCTGGGGATTAATCAAAAAAAAAAGAAAATTAACTAGTAACCTCTCTAAAAATGGTTTCTAGATTTTTAGCTTTATCAAGCTCATTTAGGTTTTTATCAATTTTTAGAATGCCTTTGTTTATAATTATTACACGATCGCAAATTGCTTCTACTTCTTGCATTATGTGAGTAGATAGCAAAACTGTTTTTTCTTTTCCTAGTTCTTTAATTAAGTTTCTAATTTCTACCAGCTGATTAGGATCCAAACCCGTTGTTGGTTCATCTAAAATGAGAACTTTAGGATCGTGTAAAAGTGCAGCAGCCAAACCAACTCTTTGTTGGTACCCTTTAGAAAGTGCATTAATTTTTTTGTTTGCTTCTGTACTTAGGCCAACTTTAGCAATAAAATCTTCAATTTTAGATTTTGAAACTTTAAAAACAGCGGCTCTAAATTGCAAGTACTCTCTAACAAATAAATCTCCATAAAGCGGATTATGTTCTGGTAAATACCCTAAGGTTTGTTGCGCTAGTATTGGATTTTTTAAAACATCAATATCGTTTAAGAAAACACTACCGCTATCTGGCTTAATAAATCCTGCAAGTATTTTCATAGTTGTAGACTTACCAGCACCATTTGGGCCTAAAAAACCAATAACACCATTTTTACAATCAAAAGAAATATTGTGCAAAGCTTTTTGCTTTCCGTAAGATTTAGATAAAGATGCTACTTGTAACGACATAATTTATTTTTTATACCAACGACATAATTTATCATTTAGTTTATGAAGAAATAGGTTTAGCTTTAAGTCTTCTAAGATTTTTCATTCTCTTCCAAGCTTTTTTATTACTCTGTTTATACAACCACAAAGTACCCAAATCTAAACCAAAATAGAAAAAACTAATTCCTGATGGAGGATTGTGGCTAGGTAAAAATTCAAAAACTCCCCATGCAATACTAGGCCATTTCCAATTTAAATAATAGGTACCAATAAGTTCTAAAACCACTACAGTTACATACATGGTTAAGTAAAATAATCGTTCTCTTGGCTTATTTCTTAAAATAAACAAAGTAGCAACTGTCATTACAAAACCAAAAACATCATTTTTTAGTATCAAGAAAACGCTTGCATAAATAAAAATAGTAATCGTTAGTATTTTTTCTAGAGAAACTTTATGAGATTTTATAGCACTTGCTTTAGAAAAATACAATACTGCCATATATACTAAGGCATGGCCTGGAGGTACGTAATGTGGTACATTTTCTAGACGATAGGTATACATGCCCAAAACAATAGAAAATAAGTATTCCCCAATAATTGCGATACCAATAGCGTATAACATTTTTATTTTGTTTCGTTTTGGAACCTTGTAATATACAATACCTGTAACTAAAAACATTACCACATTTGCATACCACTGTGCATGTTCTGTAATTTCTAAAAAATAAAAACTATCTAAAAACAAGCCTGTTGCTAAGAAAAAATATAGTAGACCTAAACTTTTTAATGTGGCAAACCAAGGAGATTTTGTTGCAAGAATACTCATGTTACGAAAATAAGTATAACAAAAGAAAATGGCTCAGAAAACTGAGCCATTTTTTTAATTCAAATTAAGTTTACAATTCTATTTTAATTATAGTTCATAACGAATTCTAAAACTTACAAATCTTGGTAATATAAAAGTTTCATTAATACTATTTAGAATAGCACCATTAGTAACTCCAATTCGCGATGCTGTTGATAAAAGGTTATTTCCTACCAATTCGTATTCCAATTTTGCATCTCTGCCTTTTCTATAAGATAAACTTGCATTTAAAACATCAAATCTGTTTATTTCTACACCCTCTTGAAATACCTGATCCAAACTATAATCTGCTCTTACTGTTAATGAGTTCCATACATAAGCATCAAAACTAACAGAGGGTGCATAAGTAACTGTTGAAAAATCGTTTGCTACTTGGCCTGTATTAATATTTGTACTCAGTTGGTCTCTAAAACTAACCGCGTATCGTAAGCTAATATTTGGCCATTCTCTAAAGTTGGTATTAAAACTTGGTGTAATAGAATAAATGTCCCTAACAATTTCATTGCTATTATTTCCAAAAAGTTGGAAAGATTTATTCCAAGTATAATTACCAAATATTCCAACTCTAAATTTGCTAAAGTTTTTTCTAAAACTACCCCTAACGTTTGCACTTTCAAAATCAAAAGGCAAGTTTAAGTTGGTTTGTGTAGAAATTACGGAACCAGGAATAAAATTAGCAATACCCCCAATTTGGTTCATAGTTCTAGTATAGGAAGTTCCAGCAACTACTGTTATACCGTTATACAAACTAAAACTTCTATAATTTAGAGAAGTAGTTTCTCTTTTTCCATTTGTTAAATCGTTATTACCAGCGAAAAAACTTTCATAATTATTGGCTACCAAGCCCTCTGCAATCGCATTTACGTTAAAAAAGTTTATGGATTGTCTATAGTCAAACCTTAAACTTTCACTGTTTTTAAATTGCAATATCATGTTAAATTCTGGTAAGAATTCGTTAAACGTATCTTTAAACTCCCCACTTACAGTTTGCGTGTTGTTTACATTGTATGCGTGTGCTGTAAAACCAGGGGTAAAGGTGAAAATACCAGTTTTTAAACGGTAACGTGCACCAACATAAATATCTGTAAAATTATACTCTGTATCGTTTGTTGTACTGGCATTAGCTAAACCAGGAAGTTGGATATTTGGATCTAATTGCGAACCGTTGTCTAAAATTTGGAAAAAACGTGAATCAAAATTTTGACGGCTTAAAATAGTTCCACCTACAAAATTTAAATTACTTTTTTGATTAATAATATAGTAGTAATCTAATTTCGCATCTAATTGATTGGATTGTACTCTTCTGTCTTGATTGAATAAATATTGCACAACAGAAGTATCAAAACCTAATTGGTTTGCAGTAGCATCAAAACCATCTTCATCACTGTTTGGGTCATTTTCTAAAGAAGCTGCGTATACAGGATCATCATCTTGTAATAGATGCTGTACCTCTAAAGCGAAAATACTCTTTTCACTTGCCGTGTAGAAATAGCTTAAGTTTTGGTTAATTCTAAAAGGGGTTACATTTTCATTTTCTACAATGTTATTTCCAACTACTTGAGAGCTCGAATTGTCTGTTCTCCATTCGTTTTGAAAACGACCAATTACATCATAATTCATCTGATTGTTCACATCTTTTCTGTATACAGAACTTAATTTAATTAAACCTGTATTACTGTTTTGATTGGTGAAGTTTTCCCTAATATCATCAGGTGTTGCTGGATCTATAAAGTCTATTATATTTCTATTTCTTTGTTCATTTTCGTTTCCGGACCAAATTAAAAATCCACTTAAATCTAATTTTTCGGTTGGCGAGTAACTAAAATTTAGTGCGCTTACTTGACTTTGTATTCTATTTGCATTATTAGTACCTGCATTTAAAAACCCAATACCAGCACTACCAATACTAAGATTTGTTCCATTAGAAGGGCTTTGGCTTCTGAATCCTCCATTAAGGCTAAGAACATCTCTTCTATTTAAGGCAGATTCGCCAATATTGTTTAAATCTCCAATAAAATTTATGGTGTATTTAGGGCTGTAATAGAATAATTTTGGCTGAAATAAATATAAAGCTTCATCAGGAGAATCTCCTGCACCAGCAGTAATATTTCCAAACCAGAAATTCTTTTTACCCTCTTTTAACTTTATATTAATAGCTACTCTATCTTGGTTGTTTTGTACGCTACTTAACTGGCGTACATCTGCAAAATTTCGTAGCACTTCAATTTTATCTACAGCATTAGACGGTATGTTTTTCGAGGCTAGCTTGGTATCGCCATCAAAGAAATCCTTTCCGTCTACAGTAATTTTTTCAACTCTTTTACCTTCTACTTCTATCTGTCCATCGTCATTAATTTCTACACCAGGTAGTTTTTCTAGTACATCTTCTAACTTACGTTCAGAACCATTTTTAAAGGAGTCTGCATTATACACTATGGTATCTCCTTTCACGGTTACTGGCATTTTTGCAACAATGTTAATTCCGTCTAACATGTTGTCTTCTTGCATTACATATGTTTTTACAATGTTACTTTCATCCGTTTTAATAAACTCGCTAATTTCTTTAAAACCAACGTAACTTATTTTAACATTGTAAACCGTATTCTTTTTTAAATCTAGTTTAAAATTTCCATTTGCATCTGTAAAGCCATAAGAAGCAATTTTTTTTGCAACGGTGTCTAAGGCAATAACATTTGCCATTTCTAATGGCACACCAATAGAATCTTTAACAACTCCAGATAATGTTACTTGCGACATTGCTGTACCACTTATAACTAAAAAAGCAATAAGTATTAATTTTTTTAAGTTTTTCATTTTAAGTTTGGTTTAACTAGTAATTAAAAGCGTCCTCTTCCTCTTCCTCTGCCACGATTCATAAACTGCTCTCTTAACTCTTCTGTTTTTTTCTTTACTTCTTTATTATACTGTTCTCTAGATACTTTTTTTCCTTTGGTAGGTTTAGTGATTGCTACAGCATCTTCTGGATTAATTACAATTTCTGTACATAACATGGTTGTTTCCCCCTCATTTAATTCTAAAATTAAACCAGGTAAACCCCAGTAAGAATTTGGACCAGCGCTTACAGGAATTTGTGGCGTATACCATGCAGTAACTACTATTGTATTTGGTTTATCTTCTTTTGTTTTAGTAGAGTCGTTTTGTTGGTTTCTTCTAAACATTCTACTCCAATCTACACTATTGTCTTCTTTAATTAAGGTAGCTTTGTAGCAAGTATATTGCCCAATTTTTTTGGTTTCAGTGCTCATTTCCCATTGAGGTTGCTCCATGTCTTCTGTTACCAAAAAGCGTTTCCCAAACATTTCTACATCTTCGATCATGCTTTTTTCTTGAAGGTTTTTGTAAACAGTTCCTTGTCCGCTCATACCTCCCATACGAAAACCTCTAGAACTTCCTGGTGTTTCAAGGGCAACGTTTTCTTTAAAAATAGATTCTGTTTTGTTGAAACTTAAGGTGTAGTTTTTTTCAAGAAAGCTTTTCATTCTGTTCATCATTTGCGCTTTCTGTTGTTCGCTCATACGATTTATACGATCGCCAAACCTGCTTAGATCTAAAGATCTTTTAGACATGTAAACGGCCTTTCCTTCGAATTTTTTTTGGGCAAATGTTCCTGTTACAAGAGTTAATGCAAATAGAAACGTTAAAAGATTTTTCATTATGGATTTTAAATTTTTAGTAAAAGTACTTGTGTGTTGCGTTAGTAGGACTTAAAAAAAACTTAAAAGTTTAATGTCTTTTAAAAAAAGAGTATTTATTTAAAAAAATATTAGTTCATTTTAATATTTATTCCTCCAAAAGAGCCCCCTTTTCTACTTTTAAATTGCTCCATCATTTCTTTGGTTTTTTGTTTGCTAATTTTTGTAAACTTTTCTTGAGATACAACTTTTCCTTTTTTTGGAGCCTCAATTTCTCTTTCTTCATTAGTGCTTAATTCAATTTCTGAGCAAACAATAGTAGTTCTTCCGTCATTAACTTCTAAAATTAAACCTGGTAAACCTTGGTATTTTCCAGGACCATTAGCAATAGGTATTTGTGGTGTATACCAAGCAGTAGTAGTTACCGTTTTCATAGACTTTTCTTCTTTAGATTCGCCATTTATAAAACTCATCTTTATATCTTCTACTTCTTTTGTATAAGTAGCTTTGTAGCAGGTGTAATTTCCTATGTTTTTGGTTTCGGTTGTCATTTCCCAATCGTATTCATCCAAATTGTCTTTCACTAAAAATATTTTCCCCATTAATTCCTTTTTTTCAGAAAAGGTATTCTTTTTAGTATTTTTATATAAAATACTATTGTCTCCACTTCCAAAACGCATCACCATTACACCTCCTTTAGCAGAAGGTACACTTGGTGCGTTTAACTTTGCTTCTTGTTTGTATGTAGATTCATGTTGATTAAATTCTAAATGATACGTTTTTTGATTCATCTTTCTTAGTTTAGCTTCCATTTGTTCTCTTTGCTTATCTGTCATTTTACTCATTTTGCCAAATTTAATTCCAGACTTAGAATTGGTTTTATAAACGGCTTTTCCAGAAAAGTTTTGTGCTTGAAAAGTAAAAGCGAAACTTAGTACAAGTATTGTGATGATTTTTTTCATGACTGTTGGTTTTTAAAATCTATTAAAATTTTACATTACAAAGATGCATTCTGTTTTTGTTTAATTAGGTTAACTAATGTTAACGAGTGTTAACCGGCTGTAATTCTATTTTTTACATTCTATATTTGTAGCATGCGCGTTAACAAATTTAAGTGGATTTTTTATATTATCACCCTTACAATTGTCTCTACAATAGGGGTACAATTGTATTGGAATTACCTTAATTATAAGGAGAATAAGCAACGCGTTTCTAATGAAATTTTAGCAAGTTTAGATAGTGCTGTAGAAACCTACTACTCTAATTTATCTAAAAAGAATTTCTTTAGTATAATAACACAACCTAAAAACGGAAAGAGATTATTTTTTAAAAATACGAATCCGATTTCTAAAGCTGCAAAGGATAAAAAATTTCAAATTACATCTTTAAAGATTACTACAGATGATCCAGAAGAATACAAGAAATTTCCGCAGTTACTAGATTCTCTTTTTGTGGTAGACTCTATTTCTTCCATTTCAGTAATCAAATCAAAATCCGACAAAGATCTAACATTAAATAATAGAAATAATGTAAAAATTTTTAACGGAAAACGTGAAATGGATAGTCTAAATCTAATTAAAGGACTGCAAAGTGTCTTTATTGCATATACCAATGATAGTATTAATTTTAAAAAGTTAGACTCAATTTTTAAGAAAGAACTTGCTATTAAGAATATAGGTACAGATTATTACTTTAATTATTATGTAAATGATACTTTAAATAGAACTACCAAAACAGAATCTACTTTAGAATATGAAAATAAAGTAGATGCAAAATCAACCTACTTACGCAGTAAACAGTCTCTTAGATTGTTTTACGCTTCCACAACTTTTGATGCCTTAAAAAAGAGTTTTCAAGGCATTTTAATTTCGTTTTTTTTAGCATTAATCATTATTTCTTCGTTGTTTTATTTGCTGGCAATAATTAAAGATCAAAAAGAGTTGGCTTCTATTAAAAACGATTTAATTAGCAACATAACACACGAATTTAAAACCCCAATTGCAACCGTTTCTACAGCAATAGAGGCAATTGCCAATTTTAATGCTATGGAAGACAAAGAAAAAACAAAAAAATACTTAGCCATGTCTTCTGTACAGTTAGATAAATTGCATTTAATGGTAGAAAAACTCTTAGAAACGGCAACTTTAGATAGTGAAAAACTAATGCTAAAAAAAGAGCAAGTAGATATTACAGATGTAATTCAGAAACTTGTTGAAAAATATGCTGTGGTAAATCCAGATAAAGATATTCAGTTTACTTGTAATATAAAGCCAACTTATGTAAATGTAGATGTATTTCATTTTGAAAATGTTATTTCTAATTTACTAGACAACGCAGTAAAGTATGGTGGAAATAGCATAGAAATAAATATAAATGCAATTTTAGGAGCAACTGAAATTAGTGTAGCAGATAATGGAAAAGGAATAGAAAAAAACCAACAAGACAAAATATTCGATAAATTTTACAGAATACCCAAAGGAAATACCCATAACGTAAAAGGCTTTGGTATTGGACTGTATTATTGTAAAAAAATTATAGAAAAACATAGTGGTTATTTATCGTTAAATTCAACATCCCAAAACACTGTTTTTAAAATTTCGTTACCCAATGCATAAAATAAAAGTTTTACTAGCAGAAGATGAAGCAAGCTTAGGCATGATTGTAAAAGAAAGCCTAGAAACGAGAGATTTTATAGTTTTTCATGCAGAAAATGGAGAAGAAGCTTTGCAAATCTTTCATAAAGAAAATCCAGATATTTTAGTTTTAGACGTTATGATGCCATTAAAAGATGGTTTTACTTTGGCAAAAGAAATACGTTCACAAAACAATAGCATTCCTATAATTTTTCTAACTGCAAAATCGCAAGTTAGCGATGTTGTTGAAGGGTTTAATCATGGAGGTAACGATTATGTAAAGAAGCCATTTTCTATGGAAGAACTAATTGTTCGTATAAAAGCATTGCTAAATAGAATACAAGTAAAACCAACTGCAGAAGAAATTTCTATAGGCGCCTACCAATTTAATCTTACCAAACAAACCCTTACTTTTGAAGAGAAAATAGAACAGCTCACGCACAGAGAAGCACAACTATTATTTTATTTACATGACAAGAAAAACGAAGTTTTAGATAGATCTTTCATTTTAAAAAAACTTTGGGGTAATGACGATTTTTTTAATGCTAGAAGTATGGATGTTTTTATTAGTAAACTTCGAAAAAAACTAAAAGGTGATCCAAATATTCAGATTTTAAATATTAGAGGATTTGGGTATAAATTGGTTTGTTAAAAAACTTTAATTATCTCTGTTTATTTTTTTAACTTCAAATATTAATTTTGAATCAAGAAGTATTTTTGTTGCAATTAGACTGTCAATTTTTTTAGCATTAAAATTATTTCTTTCCAATGTAATATCGAATTTTTTAAACATATTAACATTTCTAAACTTGGAAACATCTTTCTTAAAAAAACTTAAAAACTGAATGGGAGTTATATTCTTTGCTTCCGAAACAAAATCATTCTTTTGGCTATAAGTTATTTTACTATTTAATATCGGTTTTGCGTTCCATGATAATTTATAATCTTCAACAATTTTAGTTTTCTTTTCTGTGTTCACGAATTGTAGGGTGATAAATGCATAAGTAATAATCGTTGTATTTATTAAAAAATGAGTAAGAATAGAATATTTAAAACCAAAGTTAATTGTAATCCAAATAAGAAGTAACCCTAACCCAACATGCATAATTATAGGGTACAATATTTCTATACTTTTAATTTGAGAAATATTGTAATGCAAAATAGCAAACAAAATTGCATTGAAATATAAAATGAATTCAAGTCTGATAATTTTAAATTTCTTGTAAAATAAATAATAACAAATAAGATAAATTATAGCTATGTCAACGTATTGTTTTTTTAATAAATAAATATTGGTTATAAGAATTAGAACAGATATAACTTGTGATATTTTAGAATTAGTTAAATGTAAACGGAAAGCTGTTTCTTCTATTAAAGGTGCTAATAAAATGGCCGAAAATACTACTGTTGTAAACGTTGTAATATTATCGTACCTGGTTTCATTTTCATTTGTTTCAAAAAAAAATAAAACAAGAAAGATATAAGTGCAACACAAAAATGTTGCACTTATTAATAAATGATTATGTTTTTTGTTTTTTAGTTTAATCATTGCAATATACTTCGCAAGAAACGTCTGTAAACCAACCACCTGAAGAATAATCCATAGCAGGTGATGTTCTTGCAAAGAAGGATAGGTTTTCTATTTTTCTATTCATTTTTCAGAGCAAAAATTTAAAAAGTAATAGCAAGTTTTTTAAAATATATCAAATTTAATAAAATTATCATTTAAGAAAAGTTTTTTTGGATTAGAGATACTTCATTATTTAATTTACTAACATCTATGAGTATTCTTGGCTTATAATTAATTTAAAGTTACTTTAATTCTTAGCTTAACTATTATTATTTTTTTAGAGTAAATTTTTAGTACTTTTACCCTTCCAAACAAATCTTTAAAACAATCACATGCATATTGCGATAGCAGGTAATATAGGTGCAGGTAAAACAACACTAACCAAACTTTTAGCAAAACATTACAAATGGCAACCGCATTTCGAATCTGTAGATGAAAATCCGTATTTAGACGATTTTTATGCCGAAATGGAGCGTTGGTCTTTTAATTTACAAGTATACTTTTTAAATAGTCGTTTTCGCCAAATTTTAGAATTAAGAGAATCTGGTAAAAACATCATTCAAGACAGAACCATTTACGAAGATGCACATATTTTTGCCCCTAACTTGCATGCAATGGGTTTAATGACCAATAGAGATTATAGCAATTATAGTTCTTTATTTGAGTTGATGGAAAATTTGGTATCTCCACCAGACTTACTTATTTATTTACGCGCAGATATTTCTACTTTGGTAGGGCAAATTCACAAAAGAGGTAGAGATTACGAAAACTCTATCAGCATCGATTATTTAAGTAGATTAAACGAGCGTTATGAAGCTTGGATATCTACTTACACCAAAGGAAAATTACTTGTTATAGATGTAGATAACTTAGATTTTGTAAAAAATCAAGAAGATTTAGGCTATATCATAGACAGGATAGATGCTCAAATTAACGGATTATTTTAAAATTTAAAAGTCTTTATATCAGGTATTTGTAAATTTATTTTTAAATTTTCGTAATGTTTTGTAACAAAAACTTACATTTTTACGTACAATGAACAGAAGGGATTTCTAACCTTTAATTCTTTACAAAAAATTAGATGAGACAACTTAAAATTACAAAGCAGGTTACCAATAGAGAAACTGCATCCTTAGACAAGTACTTACAAGAAATTGGAAAAGTAGACTTAATAACAGCAGACGAAGAAGTAGAGTTAGCACAGCTTATAAAAGCTGGTGACCAAAGAGCTTTAGAAAAACTTACCAAAGCAAACTTACGTTTTGTGGTTTCTGTTGCAAAGCAATACCAAAACCAAGGATTAACATTACCAGATTTAATTAACGAAGGTAATTTAGGTTTAATTAAAGCAGCCAAACGTTTTGATGAAACAAGAGGTTTTAAATTTATCTCTTATGCGGTTTGGTGGATTCGTCAATCTATCTTACAAGCATTAGCAGAACAATCTAGAATTGTACGTTTACCACTAAATAAGATTGGTTCTATTAACAAGATTAATAAAATGTACGCTTTCTTAGAGCAAGAAAACGAACGCCCTCCAAGTGCAGAAGAAATAGCGAAAAAATTAGATATGACTGTAAATGACGTAAAAGAGTCTATGAAAAACTCTGGACGTCATGTTTCTATGGATGCGCCTTTAATTGAAGGAGAAGATTCTAATTTATACGATGTTTTAAACTCTGGAGAATCTCCAAATCCTGACAAAACTTTATTACACGACTCTCTTAAGATTGAAATTAATAGAGCGTTAGAAACGTTAACACCAAGAGAAGCAGACGTTGTTAAATTATATTTTGGTTTAGGAGAACACCAACCAATGACTTTAGAAGAAATAGGAGAAACTTTCGATTTAACAAGAGAACGTGTACGTCAAATTAAAGAGAAAGCAATTCGTAGATTAAAACATACTTCAAGAAGTAAAATATTAATGACTTATTTAGGATAATAACACTCCTGTTATAATAATAATTTAAGAAGAACACCTCATTAGAGGTGTTTTTTTGTTTTTAAAAAGTATCTTTAAAAGCAGATTTTTAATCATGTTGAAAAATTTTTTTAAACATATTGGTCCAGGAACTTTAATTGCAGCTGCATTTATTGGGCCAGGAACCATAACTATGTGTACCATTGCAGGTATTAATTTTGGGTTTAGTTTGCTATGGGCAATGCTTTTGTCTATTGTAATAACTATTCTTCTTCAAGAAATGGCAGCTAGATTAGGTGTTGTTTCTCAGAAAGGCCTGTCAGCTTTGATAAGAGAGCAGTTACAACATCCTATTTTAAAACAACTAATTGTTGGTTTAATTTTAATTGCTATAGTTTTAGGAAATGCTGCTTATGAAGCAGGAAATATAAGTGGAGGAAGATTAGGTTTAGAGGCAATTTTCGGGGATGTAAGCTTTTCTTTAGGAGATTTCAAAATAAATATATGGAGTCTATTTATAGGCTTTATTGCTTTTGTTTTGTTGTACATTGGTAAATACAAGTTGATAGAAAAAGTATTGATTTTCCTTGTAATCATTATGAGTATATCTTTTGTGTTTACAGCTTTTATTACAAAGCCAACTATTTTTGAAATTTTAAAAGGATTATTTGTACCAAAGATTACAGAAACAAATTTCTTAACCATTTTGGCTTTAATAGGTACAACAGTTGTGCCTTATAATCTTTTTTTACATGCTTCTTTGGTAAAAGAAAAATGGAAAGACAAGGACGATTTACACTTTGCAAAAAAAGATACCGTAATTTCTATTTTTTTAGGAGGATTAGTGTCTATAGCGATCATTATTGCAGCAGCAGGAGTGGATGCCTCAACCGTATCAAATGCTGTAGATTTAGCAGAAGCTCTTGTGCCTTTATATGGAGCTTTTGCAAAGTATTTTCTTGCTTTAGGCTTATTTGCAGCAGGAATTACATCTGCAATTACAGCACCATTAGCAGCTGCTTATGTGGTAAAAGGGTGTTTAAATTTAGATGGAAATTTAAAATCTAAGAATTTTAGATTGGTCTGGATAGTGGTTTTGTCAGTTGGTGTTCTTTTTTCTTCAATAGGTTTAAAACCAATAGAAATTATAAAATTCGCACAAATAGCTAACGGAATTTTGCTTCCAGTAATTGCTATTATTTTATTATGGATGATGAATAAGAAAGATGTTTTAGGAGAGTTTGTAAATTCAAAAGCCCAAAATATTTTTGGTTGTATTGTGGTTGGTTTTACTTTATTTTTGGGCATAAAGGTAATTTTAAGTGTTTTAAATTATTTCTAATATGACTATTGATTTGAATTGTGATGTAGGAGAGGGAATGCAGAATGAGCATTTACTAATGCCCTTCATTTCTTCTTGTAACATTGCATGTGGAGGTCATTATGGAAATAGTAATACAATAGATAAAGCAGTGCAACTTGCCATAGAAAACAAGGTGTATATTGGTGCACATCCATCTTTTCCTGATAAAAAAAAATTTGGTAGAACCTTCCTTAATTTATCAAAAGTTGAATTAGCAGATAGTCTTCGGTCGCAATTAGATTTATTTTGTAATATTCTAGATAAGAAAGCTGTTAATTTACATCACATAAAGCCTCATGGAGCTTTGTATAATGCCATTGCTAAAGATGAATACTTGGCAAATATTTTTATAGAAATTACAAAACCGTATCTACATAATAAATGTTATTTGTATGTTCCTTTTGGTTCTAAAATTGAAAAAGTAGCCTATGAAAATCGTGTAAGTATAAAATACGAGGCTTTTGCAGATAGGAGATACAATCTAGATTTATCTCTAGTTTCTAGAAATAATAAAAACGCTGTAATAACAGAACTGCATAAAGTTATACAACAAGTGTTTTTAATGGTAGATAAGCAATTAGTCACTACGATTTTAGGAGAGAAAATACATATCAAAGCAGAAACCTTTTGTATTCATAGCGATACAAAAAACGCTGTTAATCTTGTGCAAGAATTACATAAAGAACTAGAATTTAAAGGAGTCACCATTGATAAAACCACTTACCTATAAACCATTTGGGCCAAAATCTGTATTGATAGAATGGCCAGCAGAAATTTCACCAGAAACGTTACAAGAAATTAGCATTCTAAAGCAAAAGTTACAAGGGGTTTTTTCAAGTCAATACCAAGACATGATTGTTGGTTATCACTCACTCACTATCGTTTTTAAAGATTCTCCATTAAGTTTTAAAAATATTATTTCGCAAATTGAAGCTGCATACAAAAGCAAGTCTCAGATTATAAAAGAGCGAAACTTTATTTGGAAAATACCTGTTTGTTACGATGTTTCTTTTGGTATCGATTTAGAGAAAATAGCTAATAAAAAAAATCTAACTATTAAGGAAATAATTACCAAACATACAGAGGTTCCTTACTTAGTACATTTTATCGGTTTTTTACCAGGATTTCTTTATTTGGGTGGTTTAAATGAAAGTTTATTCGTGCAAAGAAAGTCATCACCAAGATTGCAAATTGCCAAAGGCTCTGTAGCGATAGGAGGCAAACAAACAGGTGTTTATCCATCTGATTCTGCAGGTGGTTGGAATATTATTGGTAGAACTCCAATCTCTTTTTTTAATCCTACGTTAGAAAATCCATGTTTTGCAAAATCAGGAGATAAAATTCAGTTTTATGCTATTTCTTTAGACTGTTTTTATGAAATTAAAAATAAATGTAGACAAAGAGAGTATTCCATTTCTAAAGATTCAATAGATGATTAAGGTTATATCACCAGGCTTATTTTCAACCATTCAAGATCTTGGAAGAATTGGATATGGCAAATATGGAGTACCTATATCTGGTGCAATGGATAAGTATGCATCTAGTTTAGCAAATCACATTTTACAAAATAATATAAATGATGCAGTAATAGAAATTACATTTGGAAAAACTATTTTAGAATTCTTAGAGCCAACAATTATTTGTATTTCTGGAGGCAATTTCTCTCCCAAAATAAACAATAAATCAATACCGCAAAATACACCAATTGTTATTCAAAAGTCTGATGTGCTATCTTTTGAAAAAAGAAAGTTTGGTTACAGAACTTATCTTGCAGTAAAAGGTGGAATCCAATCAGAGGTCGTTATGAAAAGTAGAAGCTTTTTTAAAAATATAACGTTGCAAGACAAACTTCATAAAAAAGACAAAATTCCTTTTAAACCTTTTGAAGAAAAATTTAAAATTGTAAATACATCTATAAAAACCAACAAGACTTTTTTTGAACAACAGAAGATAGATTGCTTTGTAGGGCCAGAATTTGAGAGGTTAACCAATAATCAAAAAGAAAATTTATTCAGTCATACATTTTCTATTTCTAACAACAATAGCAGAATGGGCTATCAATTAGAAGAACGCATAAGTAATACATTGCCACCAATAATAACTTCTTCTGTACTGCCAGGTACTGTTCAATTAACGCCTTCAGGCAAATTAATTATCCTTATGCGAGATTGCCAAGTTACAGGGGGGTATCCTAGAGTATTACAATTACCAGATTTGGGTATAGCTATGGTAAGTCAGAAAATTACAGGGCAAAAATTAAAATTTGGTTTAAAAAAAGAGTAATTTAAAGGCCTTAAACAAATAATCGTAAAACATGAACCAAAAACACACTAGAACATGGTTAGCATTATCCTTGAGCGTCATTTTCTTTTTAGCGTTCTCCATAGAAACGCAATCACAACGAAAAAGTAGAAAATCAAAAAATACGAAACAAGAATTTAAACTAAATCAGCAAATGCTAAGTATGTTTAAATTTAGAAGTGTAGGGCCAGCAGCATATTCTGGAAGAATTTCTGATCTTGCTGTAAATCCAGAAAATCCATCAGAGTATTATGTTGGAGCAGCTGCTGGAGGGTTATGGAAAACAGAAAACCACGGAACAACGTTTACACCAATTTTCGACAACCAAAAAGTATTTTCTATTGGTTGTTTGGCTATGGATCCAAACAATTCTAACGTTGTTTGGGTAGGTACTGGAGAAAATAATTCACAGCGTAACTTAGCTTATGGAGATGGAGTTTATAAAACTACAGATGGTGGTAAAACATTTACTAATATGGGCTTAAAAACAAGTTCTCAAATTGGTAAAATAATGATAGATCCAAGAAATAGTAATGTAGTTTATGTTGCAGCCCAAGGTCAAGTTTGGGGTCCTGGAGGAGAAAGAGGTTTGTACAAAACCGTAGATGGTGGTAAAAGCTGGAAAAGAGTTTTAGAAATTGGACCTTATACAGGTGTCTCTGATATGGAAATGGATCCAAGAAATCCAGATATTTTGTACGCAGCTTCTCACCAAAGAGAAAGAAGAGTATATTCTAAAATAGATGGAGGACCAGAATCTGCCATTTACAAATCAGAAGATGCAGGAGAAACTTGGACTAAATTAAAAAAAGGACTGCCAAGAGGAGATGTAGGAAGAATTGGTTTAGCCTTAGCTCCATCAAATCCAGACATGATTTATGCAGTTATTGAATTACCAGGAAGTAGAGGAGGTTTCTACAGATCTAACGATAAAGGAGAAAGCTGGGAAAAACGAAGTAATAAAGTTGCAGGTAGTCCTCAATATTATAATGAAATTTATGTAGACCCAATAGATGCTGATGTTGTTATATTGATGGATACAAGAGCAGGAAGATCTAAAGATGGCGGAAAAACTTGGGAAAACATAGAAGGCCAAGACAAGCACGTAGACAACCATGCTTTATGGATAGATCCTAAAGACACTAATCATTACCTAATGGGTTGTGATGGTGGTGTATATGAGTCTTATGATAGTGCTAAAACATGGCAATTTAAGTCTAACTTACCATTAACACAGTATTATCATGTAAGAACAGATAACGATTATCCCTTTTATAATATCTATGGTGGTGCACAAGACAATGGTTCTTGGTATGGTCCTTCTCAGACCAATAAAAGATATATGGTAAATGAAGATTGGGTACATACTATTGGTGGAGATGGATATTTATCAATACCAGACCCAAATAATCCAGATATTCATTACTGTGAATCGCAATATTGTGGCCTTCAACGTTACGATCGTACAACGGGTAATAGTATTTCTATTAAACCACAGCCAACGGAAGATGAAGAATATAATTGGAACTGGAATACGCCTTATTTAATAAGTAATTTCGATTCCAAAACATTATATGTTGGTGGTAATTATGTGCTAAAAAGCACAGATATGGGTGGTACTTGGAAAAAAATTAGTGCCGATTTAACTAGAGGTATAGACCAAAATACACTACCAATGATGGGTAAAATTTGGCCACCAGAAGCCGTAGCTAAAAACTTATCAACTTCTAAATTTGGAAACATATTTTCACTTCAAGAATCTAAATTCAAACAAGGGTTTTTGTATGTTGGAACGGATGATGGATTAATTTGGAAAACAGAAGATGATGGTGCTTCTTGGACAAAATATGACACTTTTCCGGGTGTTCCAGATATGACTTTTGTTAACTATGTTTTACCATCTAGACATGACGAAAATGTTGTGTATGCTTGTTTTGATGGAAGAAAAAATAGTAGTGATTTTACCCCGTATTTAATTAAAAGTACAGACAAAGGAAAAACTTGGACGTCTATCGCTTCTAACTTGCCATCAGGTACAGTATATGTTATTCAAGAAGATCCAAAAGATCCAAATATATTGTTTATAGGAACAGAGTGGGGAGTTTGGACTACCATAGATGGTGGTGAGAATTGGGTGCAATTAAAGAACGGTATTCCAACCATTCAGGTTAAAGATTTAACCATCCAAGAAAGAGAGAACGATTTAGTGGTAGCAACATTTGGACGTGGTTTTTATATATTAGATAATTATTCTGCTTTACGCCAATTAAGTAAAGAAGTACACAGTAAAGAGGCACATCTTTTTGACATAAACGATGCTTTATTGTATTTTCCTGCTAGAAACTTAAGCTATCAAGGAGCAGTAACTTACAGAGCTAACAATCCTAGACCTGAAGCTAAATTTGAGTATTATATTAAAAACGGATATAAAACTTTAAAACAAAAAAGAGTTGGAGCTTATAAAAAAGCGTTAAAAGAAGGTAGTGAAATAGACTACCCTTCAGAAGAAGACTTAAGGGCAGAAAGAACTGAGGTTAAACCACAGCTAGTTTTTACAGTTTATGATAATGCAAATAATATCATGAGAAAACTTACTACTCCATTAAGAGCAGGCTATAATACCATTAGCTGGAATTTAAGTTATTTATCTGCAAGAGGTACAAAAGTTCCTCCAGGAACCTATAAAGTAGCCATTGATAAGAATGAAAATGGGGTATACACAAGGTTGGTAGAACCTAAATCTTTCGTGGTAAAATCATTACCAAATGCACTAGGAACACCAAATTATGAGGCTAATTTTGCATTTGCTAAAAAAGTAGCTGATTTGGCTGCACAAGTAACTGCTGCTCGTAGTAAAATATCGCAAATAAATAGTAAACTTTCTAGTATGAAGGGTTCATTAACAAGTTTACCTGTTCAGACTAGTGCTTTAGAAACGAAGATACAAAATCTTAAAAAGCAGGTTGATGCGGTTAGTAAAGTAATCATTGGTGGTTTTGGAGCTAAGAATTCGGTACAAAGTCGTTTAGGATTTGCAGGATATGCAACCAGATCTGCTCAAGTAGACGTAACTGGTGCACAAAAAGAGCAATTTAATTTAGCTGAAGAAGGTTATCAAAGTCAAGTAAACACATTAGAGAATTTAGTAAATGAAAAACTACCAGCATTAGAAAAAGAATTTATTCAAGCAGGTGGTGTATTGTATATACAAAGCTCAAGAAGAAGGTAAATTACTTTAGCAATATTTTTAAAAAGGTAACCTTTTGGTTGCCTTTTTTTATTTTAAAAAGTTAGATTTGTTGGTATGGAAGGCGTAATTAAAACAAATGTTTGCATTGTTGGGGCAGGACCTTCAGGTGCTGCAACATCTTTGCGTTTGTCTCAATTAGGAATTTCCCATACAATTATTGATAAATCAGTTTTTCCACGTGATAAAACTTGTGGAGATGGACTTATTTTATATGCCTATAAATCATTAAAAAAACTGAATCTTTTAGAGCAGTTTTTTTCTGACGAACGCTTTCTTCATTCCAAAAAAATAAATCTTCATATAAGAGATGATGTGAAAATTTCATTTAAGGAATCTGAAGATAGAGGTGCTATTATTTCGTATGCAAAACGAATTGATTTTGATCATTTCCTAGTTAATCAATTATCTAAAAAATATACAACTACCATCTTTGGTGATAGTGTTAAAAAGTGTACGCAATTAGATAATGGTATTTTACTTCAATTAAAAAGTGGTACGCAAATCTTATCAAAAATAATTGTAGGCGCAGATGGAGCACAGTCTATAGTTGCAAGAAGATTGAGTGACAAAAAAGTATCCAGAAATAAAACTTCAACATTTGTGAGTGCTTATTTTGATGACGTAGATAACTTACCGATAAACAATGAAGCTGAGGTTAGATTGCTATATAAAAACATGCCTCTCTTTTTTTATATTTTTCCTTTAGCAAACGGACAAACTAATGTTAGTTTAGGAGGTAGAACCGATAAATTGCAAAAGCATAATATAAACTTAATTGACGAAGTGGAAGCCATTTTACAAAATCATCCAAAGGTTTATCCAAGGTTTACAAAAGCTGAACGTGTAGGATCTTGGCGTGGATGGACAATACCATTTCATTTTGGAACAAAAAAAGTTTACGGAAACCATTTTCTATTAACAGGGGATGCTGCAGGTTTAGCTAATGCATTCTATAAAGAAGGTGTTGGAACAGGAATGATGTCTGGAATATTAGCTGCTAACATTATAGCAAAGAGTATAGAGAAAGGGGATTTTTCTGAAGATATGTTTAAGATGTATCAGAACCAATTGCAAAACGAGTTCGGAAAACTATTGCGTTTTAGTTACCTCTCTCTAAAAATAGCTAGATATAAAAATCTATTTTCTGGGTTTTCTAAAATATTTAAAAAAAGAGTAGAGAATAAAACGCCAAAAATTGTAAAAAATAGAAGTTACTAACTAAAAAAAGCACCTTTTTCAGGTGCTTTTTTGGTATAAAAATAGTGTTCTATTATTCAGACTTTACGACTTTTTCAATCATTACCATTTTGCCAGTTTCTCCCTTGGTTTTGTCAATTTTATAGTGATGCTTTCCATGTACACCTTCGCCTTTCAGAGCATTAACTTTTTCTTCTACTTCTTCTAATGTTCCTTCAATAACCTCTTTCTTTTTCTGTTCTTCACCATTTTTATCTGTATATGTTGTTATAATGGTAGCTTTAGCCATTTCATTTGAATTAGAAGCAACAAGTTCAACTTTAATTTCTTCCTTAACTTCATTCGTAGCCATTTCTTCACTATGTCCTCCTAAAATTGGAGCAATAACCAACCCAACTAAACATGTAAGTTTAATTAAGATGTTCATAGAAGGCCCAGAAGTATCTTTAAAAGGATCTCCAACAGTATCTCCAGTTACAGCAGCTTTGTGTGCATCTGAACCTTTATATTGCATTTCACCGTTAATTTCTACACCCGCTTCAAAAGACTTTTTAGCATTATCCCATGCGCCACCTGCATTGTTTTGAAAAATTGCCCACATTACACCAGAAACACAAACTCCTGCCATATAACCTCCTAAAGGTTCAGCACCAAAGAATAAACCAATTAATATTGGAGTAATTATAGTGATTAAGCCTGGTAAAATCATTTCTTTTAAGGCAGCTTTTGTAGAAATATCTACACATTTTCCATATTCAGGAGTACCAGTTCCTTCCATAATTCCTGGAATTTCTCTAAACTGTCTTCTTACTTCTTCTACCATTTCCATAGCAGCTTTACCTACAGATTCCATAGCTAAAGCAGAGAAAATTACAGGAATCATACCTCCTACAAATAACATTGCTAATACATCTGCTTTAAAAATGTTTATTCCGTCAATACCTGTAAAAGTAACATAAGCAGCAAAAAGAGCTAAAGCTGTTAAAGCGGCAGAAGCAATTGCAAATCCTTTTCCAACTGCAGCTGTTGTGTTACCAACAGAATCTAATATATCAGTACGTTCGCGAACGTGATCTTCTAATTCACTCATTTCTGCTACACCACCAGCATTATCTGCAATAGGTCCAAAAGCATCAATCGCTAATTGCATTGCAGTTGTAGCCATCATTGCTGATGCTGCTAGTGCAACACCGTAAAATCCTGCTAAAGCATACGATCCGTAAATTGCTGCTGCAAACAAGATTACAGATAAAAATGTAGATTTCATTCCCACTGCTAATCCTGCAATAATATTAGTTGCAGCACCAGTAGAACTGTTTTTAACAATATCTAATACTGGTTTTTTACCTAAACTCGTGTAATATGCTGTTACTGTTGATATTAAAGCACCAACTGCCAAACCTATGGTAGCTGCATAAAAAACGTGTCTTGAAGGGATGTCTACTATTCCTTCTCCAAAAAAGTTCATTTGAAGTGTTTCTGGTAACATCCAACGAATTAAAAACCAAGAAGCAACCAAAGTAATACCTATAGAAACCCAGTTACCTGTATCTAATGCTTTTTGAACTTGAGATTCTTTAGCGGTATTGTCTTTTATGCTTACTAAGAATGTTCCTAGAATAGATGCAATAACTCCTACTCCTGCAATAACTAATGGCAATAAAATAGGCCCCATGTTGTTAAAAGAATCCGTAAACTGACCGTTTGCAGACATATCTCTAATCAAGTAATTACCAAGAACCATAGCAGCTAAAACTGTAGCTACATAAGAGCCAAATAAATCTGCACCCATACCTGCAACATCCCCTACATTATCTCCTACATTATCTGCAATTGTTGCTGGGTTCCTTGGATCATCTTCAGGAATTCCTGCTTCAACTTTACCAACTAAATCCGCTCCTACATCTGCTGCTTTTGTATAGATTCCTCCACCAACTCTTGCAAACAAAGCAATAGATTCAGCCCCTAAAGAAAACCCTGCTAGAGCCTCTAAAGCTATTGTCATTTCTGTGTAGAAATCACCAGCACCAGTAACAAACATTTTTAGAAACAAGAAGAAAAATAAACTTAAACCTAATACTGCTAAACTGGCAACACCTAACCCCATTACTGTTCCTCCTCCAAAAGAAACTTTTAGCGCTTGTGGCAAACTGGTTTTAGCAGCTTCTGCTGTTCTAGCATTTGCTTCAGTTGCGATGCGCATACCAATATTTCCTGCAAGTGCAGAGGCAAAAGCTCCAATGATGAAGGCAATAATTATCATCCAATGCGTTGTGTCTACTAACATAGAAATGATACCTAGTGCTATTGCTGCTATAACAACAAAAATTAAAAGTAGTCTGTATTCAGCTCCTAAAAAAGCAAGAGCTCCCTCTTTGATGGCTTTAGATATTTCTACCATTTTTTCATTACCAGCTGCTTGTTTTTTTACCCAAGACATTTTAGCTAGCATAAAGAGTATACCAATAATTGCAAAAGCAATAGGTACATAAATCATGTATGATTCCATAAAATTTATATTAAAAGTTAGTTTATAATGTTCGTAAATGTAATTAAAATAGGTAGAAATAAAAAACCTCTTTAAATTCATTATTTAAAGAGGTTTATATTTTTTTATGAAGTAAATTAAATTCTAAACTTACCTTCTTTTTTATGTTCACTATTTTGATATCTGTCTACACAATCTTTAAAGATTTTTTCAGCTTCAGCTTGATCTCCCCAACCACCAACGTCTACTTTTTTCTTTTCTAAGTCTTTATAGACTTGAAAGAAGTGTTCTATTTCTTTTAATCGATGAGGATTTAAATCGAAGATATCTTTTTTGTTGCTCCAAATAGGGTCAGATACAGGTACGCAAATTACTTTTTCATCAGGACCTTTTTCGTCTGCCATATGAAAAACACCAATTGGTTTTACTTCCATAACACACATTGGAAACGTAGGTTCGTGTCCTAATACTAAAACATCAAGAGGATCACCATCTAAAGCTAACGTTTCTGGAACAAAGCCATAGTCAGCTGGATACATCATCGATGAAAACAACATTCTATCAAAACGTATTTTATTTAAATCAAAATCGTACTCGTATTTATTTCTACTTCCTTTAGGAATTTCGATTAAAACATCGAAAGTAGTTTCGCCAGGTTTTATCATTGTTTTTCTTTTAAATTTTTTCAGGCAGCAAAAATAGGTATTTATATAGTTTATTTTGTGAAAAAGTTAGGATTAATTTAAAATAAAAGACTCGAAAAACGAGTCTTTTAAAAGGTTTAAAAAAACAGAAAATATTTACAAATACATTACCTCTTTTACTGCTTTTACTACCTGAGATGCATTTGGTAACCATGCTTCTAAAAGTGTAGGAGAGTAAGGTGCAGGAGTATCTGCAGTAGTTAGTCTTTTTATGGGAGCATCTAAATAATCAAATGCTTCATTTTGTATTCTGTATGTTATTTCTGAAGCAACACTACCAAAAGGCCATGCTTCTTCTAAAATTACCAATCTATTTGTTTTCTTTACAGAAGCTATAATTGCTGCATGATCCATAGGTCTTACAGTTCTTAGGTCTATAATTTCTACAGAAATATTTTCTTTTTCTAACTCTTCTGCAGCCTTATACGCTTCTTTTATTATTTTTCCAAAAGAAACAATTGTTACATCAGAACCTTCTCTTTTAATGTCTGCAACACCAATTGGAATAATATATTCTCCTTCAGGTATTTCCATCTTGTCACCATACATCTGTTCAGATTCCATGAAAATTACTGGATCATCATCTCTAATTGCTGCTTTAAGCAATCCTTTTGCATCATGAGGGTTAGAAGGAACAATAACTTTTAATCCAGGTGTGTTCGCATACCAGCTTTCAAAAGCTTGTGAGTGCGTAGCACCTAACTGCCCTGCAGACGCAGTTGGGCCTCTAAAAACGATAGGACAATTAAATTGACCTCCAGACATTTGTCTTATTTTAGCTGCGTTATTTATAATTTGGTCTATTCCTACTAAAGAAAAATTGAACGTCATGAATTCTACAATAGGTCTATTTCCGTTCATCGCAGAACCAATTGCAATACCAGCAAAACCAAGCTCTGCAATAGGTGTATCAATTACTCTTTTTGGTCCAAATTCATCAAGCATCCCTTTACTTGCTTTGTATGCACCATTGTATTCCGCTACTTCCTCACCCATTAAATAAATGCTTTCATCTCTGCGCATTTCTTCACTCATTGCTTCACAAATAGCTTCTCTAAATTGAACTGTTTTCATGTTAAAATTTAGTGTATTAGTATTTATACGAATGGCAAAAATAAGGAAATATTTATCAATTTTTAAGAATGGTATTTAGAAACTATTGCTTTTTTCTCAACAAAAAACTCAATCGATTTCGTAAAGTGTTAAAATTTGAAAAAAATACTATGCATGCATAGTATTTTTTTCAAAAAAAGCCGTAATTTCGTAACAAAATAATTTAAAAATAACACTTATGAAAATATTGGTTTGTATTAGTCATGTGCCTGATACCACATCTAAAATTAATTTTACCGATAATGACACAAAGTTTGATACGAATGGTGTTCAGTTTGTGATTAATCCATATGACGAATTTTGTTTAACAAGAGCAATGTGGTTTAAAGAAAAACAAGGTGCAACTGTTACCGTTGTTAATGTTGGTGAAGCTTCTACAGAACCAACATTACGTAAGGCTCTTGCTATTGGAGCAGACGATGCTATTAGAATTAATGCAAATCCAGTTGATGGATTACAAGTAGCTAAAGAGTTGGCTAAAGTTGTAAAAGAAGGTGGTTATGATTTGGTTTTAGCAGGAAAAGAATCTGCTGATTATAATGGGCAAATGGTACCAGGAATGTTAGCTTCTCTTTTAGATTTTAATTTTATCAACAGTTGTGTTGGATTAGAAATTGACGGTACAAACATTACAGCTATTAGAGAGATAGATGGTGGTAATGAAACCTTGTCTTCAAGTTTACCAGCGGTAATTGGAGGGCAAAAAGGTTTAGTAGAAGAGAAAGACTTACGTATTCCTAACATGAGAGGAATTATGATGGCTAGAAAAAAACCATTAAAAGTAGTAGACTCTTCTGGTGTTGCAGCGGCTTCTACAGTTAATTCTTTTGAAAAACCAGCACCAAAAGGACCTGTTAAATTAGTAGATGCAGAGAATATAGACGAATTAATAGACTTGTTGCACAACGAGGCAAAAGTTATTTAAGAATCTACTTTAAGTATTCACATAAGTAAAAAAAATAAAAAATATGTCAGTTTTAGTATATGCAAGTGCAACTTTAGGTAAGTTAAAAAAGAATGCTTTCGAAGTTGTTTCTTATGGAAATAAATTAGCAGAAAAGTTAGGAACAAATGTTACAGTTGTAACTATTAATGCAGAAAATAACGAGGAATTATATAATTACGGGGCTTCTAAAGTAATAACAATAAATAATGATGCTTTACACAAATTTAATGCAAACAATTATGCAGATGTAATTAAACAAGTGTCAGAAAAAGAAGGGGCTAACATTGTTGTATTAGATTCAAGTACAGATAGTATTTATTTAGCTCCACTTGTTTCTGTTAAGTTAGATGCAGCATATGCGTCTAATGTTGTAGCATTACCTTCTAATATAACTCCAATAACAGTTAAAAGAAAAGCGTTCTCTAACAAAGCATTTTCAAACACAGAATTAACAACCGATAATAAGGTTATTAGTGTTGCAAAAAATTCTTTTGGAGTTCATGAAATTTCTGTAGATGGTACCTTAGAGCAAATGGATGTTACTGTTGGAGAGTCTGGAGTGAATTCAGAGAAAGTAGACAGAGTAACAGGAAAAGTAACTATTGCAGACGCAGAAACAGTTGTATCTGCTGGTAGAGGCTTAAAAGGACCAGAAAATTGGGGAATGATAGAAGAGTTAGCAGACGTTTTAGGTGCAGCAACAGCATGTTCTAAGCCAGTATCTGACTTAGGATGGAGACCACATGGAGAGCATGTTGGCCAAACTGGTAAACCAGTTGCCTCTAATCTTTATATTGCTATAGGAATTTCTGGTGCAATTCAGCATTTAGCAGGAATTAATGCATCTAAAGTAAAAGTAGTTATTAATACAGATCCAGAAGCACCATTTTTTAAAGCAGCTGATTATGGCGTTGTAGGTGACGCTTTTGAAGTTGTTCCGCAATTAATTGAAAAATTAAAAGCTTTTAAACAAGCCTAAAGATTATATCAAATTAAAAAATAAACCTATCAGAATCAAAAACTGATAGGTTTTTTGTTTTCTAAAAACATGTATTTTTAACTTCTCTACTAGTATATTTTTCTTAAATTGTGGCCTTTAAAATTTACTACAAATAGTAAAAAAACCACAGGAAAAGTTAATCTGTTTTATGAGTTTAATTAAACTAAATATAAAAGGAATATCCTACAGTCAAACCCAAAGTGGAGCTTATGCATTGGTGTTGAGCGAAGTTGAAGGAAATAGAACTTTACCAATAATTATTGGTGCTTTTGAGGCACAATCTATCGCAATTGCTTTAGAAACCGAAATTAAACCCCCAAGACCTTTAACGCACGATTTATTTAAAACCTTTGCAGATACCTTTTCCGTTAAAGTAAAAGAAGTTATTATTCATAAATTGGTAGATGGTGTTTTCTTTTCTAGTTTAATTTGTGAAGGTAATGGTAAAGAAGAGGTTGTAGATACAAGAACTTCAGATGCAATAGCAATTGCTGTGCGTTTTAATGCACCTATTTATACCTATGAAAATATTTTAGATAAAGCAGGTATTTTTCTAAAAGTAGAAGAACAAAAAGATATAGAACAAAAAGGAGAGTCTAATCTTGCCGAGTTAGATATAGAGGATTTAATTGCAGAGCCAGAAAATGATTATTCTACCTTTAGTTTAAACAAGCTTCATAAAGAGCTAGATAAAGCAGTTGCCAACGAAAATTATGAAACTGCAGCAAAAATAAGAGACGAAATAAGCAAGCGCTCTTAAAAAGCAAGCAACCAAATGAAACAATTTTTTACATTATTAATCGCTTTTTTTGCGTTAACTATTGCTGGCCAAGAACTTCAGCAAGATTGGAAGTTTACTTCCATAACAGATACAAATAAAACCCCATTGTTTGAAATAGTAGAATCGGACACGTTTACCTTAACAGATTCAACTTTTACCTACTCTTTATCAGCAAAAGATTTAAATGCATCTGGGACGTATACATTGCAAAATAATTTACTTACGTTTCGCTATAATGTACCAACAGATACCATACGCTACTACAATATAGTAGAAGTTTCAGGAGATACACTTATTTTGTCGGAAAATGATGCTTTATATACTTTTTCAAGCAAAAATAAAGATAGTTTAAGAGTAATAGAAACCACAGATAACTCCAATACCATTGTTCCAAGTAAAGGGTTTTCCATAGATAGCCTTTGGCGAGGTATTTTAGGAATGTTTTCTTTATTGGTTTTAGCATTTTTATTTAGTTCAAATAGAAAAGCTATAAATTGGAAAAAAATTGGAATAGGAATTTCTCTTCAATTGCTAATTGCAATAGGGGTGCTAAAAGTGAAATTTATACAATCTATTTTTGAGTTTGTAGGTGGAATCTTTATACAAATACTTGAATTTACAAAGGCAGGGAGTGAGTTTTTGTTTTCAGGAATGGTTGGAGATATGGATACTTTTGGATACATATTTGCATTTCAAGTATTGCCAACAATCATCTTTTTCTCGGCATTAACTTCTTTATTATTTTACTTAGGAATTATCCAATGGATAGTTAAATTATTAGCAATCGGATTGTCTAAGTTTTTAGGTATTTCAGGAATGGAAAGTCTTTCTGTTGCAGGAAATATTTTTTTAGGACAAACAGAAGCCCCGCTTTTAATAAAGGCTTATTTAGAGAAAATGAATAAGTCAGAAATCTTATTAGTAATGATAGGAGGTATGGCTACAGTTGCAGGTGCAGTACTTGCAGCCTATATTGGGTTTTTAGGAGCAGGAGATAAAGAATTAGAGTTGGTGTTTGCGAAACATTTGTTAGCAGCGTCTGTAATGGCAGCTCCTGGAGCGATTGTTATTTCTAAAATGCTTTATCCGCAAACAAAAGAGGTAAATAAAGACGTTCGTGTTTCTCAAGAAAAAATAGGCTCTAACATATTAGATGCTATTGCAAACGGAACAACAGAAGGTTTAAAATTAGCAGTTAATGTAGGTGCTATGCTTTTGGTTTTTGTAGCAATAATTGCAATGATAAATGGTATTTTAGGTTGGGTAGGAGATATTACTAACCTAAATGATTGGATGGCAAATAATACAGTTTATGCAAGTTTTTCTTTAGAAGCAATTTTAGGATATATTTTTGCACCACTAATGTGGTTAATAGGTGTTGCTACAGAAGATATGGCTTTAATGGGCCAACTATTAGGTATAAAATTAGCAGCTAGTGAATTTATAGGCTATATCCAACTAGCAGAGTTAAAAGATATGGCTAGTGCTACCCACTTAACTTTTAATAAGTCTATTATTATGGCTACGTATATGTTATGTGGTTTTGCAAATTTTGCCTCTATAGGAATACAAATTGGAGGTATAGGTTCGCTTGCACCAGGACAAAGAAAAACGTTATCAGAATTTGGAATGAAAGCACTAATAGGTGGTACGCTTGCTTCTTTAATGTCTGCAACTATTGCAGGAATGATTATTGGTTAATTATATCAAACCCAAACTACATTTAACTTTTTTAGTTCGGTTTTTAAATTTTGAAGAGATTTTGGCGCAATCTTATAAATATCAATTTTTAAAGTTTTGTCTTTGCTTTTTAAGACGTATTCACCAGAAAAATGTCTAATTTTTTGAATTTGTTCTAATTCAATTTTTTTACCAAAAGGCCAATTTTGTTTAATTATTCCGTTTTCTATAGTTAAGTATTGATGTTTCATTTGGTATAATGAAATAGTAAAGTAAAGAACACTCATTAACACATAAAAGAGAATCGAAAGGTTATATAGAGAATCTAACAAGAATGATACTAATAAAGCTACCAGCCAAATTAGTCCTCCAATAATATTAGCATTTACTATTTTTCTTTTGTAACGAATTTGCATTAAAGACTTTTGTTTTCTCAAAGTATATTAAAAATCGATTTCTTTATTTTTAGTTAAAAAATAACTCTATTCTCTCTGTATTATTAATTTGACTTTAGTTTAGAGTATATGTCTAAGCTAATAAAAGCTTCATTTTTTATTTCACAATCTCTCATTGTTCCTTCGTGTAAAAAGCCAAGTTTTGTTAATGTTTTTTTACAGTTTATATTTTCAGATTCTACAAAACCTTCAATCCTGTGAAGGTCTAAATGTGTAAAACCATAGTTGCAAATTAGCGGCAAAGCCTCTGTCATTATTCCTTTTCGCCAAAAGTCTGTAAGCAACCAAAATCCAATTTCTGCCTTTTTGTGTTCTTTGCTTATATTGTTTAAACCTCCAGCACCATAAAAAGTTTTATTATTAGAAGAACAAATGGCAAACCATATACCAGTTTCTTCTATTTCTAAGTTTTTAAACCAATTCATTTGTTCATTCGTAGCTTCTAAACTATCGTAACTAACACCATAATATTTTATAATATCAGGGTTAGATAGTCCTTGAAAAACCGAACCAATATCAGTTTCCTTAAAAGGACGCAATAAAAGTCTATTACTTTTTAATCTTACTTTTTGATTCCCAGACATTTTCATACATTAAAATTACAAAATTATTTGGCTTTGTTTTTAAAATTATGCTTCAGATATGCGGTTTATAATAATTTTTATTTTAGAAAATATACTTATTAAAAAAAGTTGATAACTTCTTTTTCATACTACAAAAACGCCCTTTTCTAAAGTATTTCTATTTTCTATTTTTACACAAAATCAACAACATTATGAAGCAATACCATGATTTAGTGAAACACGTTTTAGAAAACGGAAATGAAAAAGGAGACAGAACAGGTACAGGAACTAAAAGTGTTTTTGGTTATCAAATGCGTTTTGATTTAAGTGAAGGTTTTCCTATGGTAACTACCAAAAAATTACACTTAAAATCTATAATCTATGAGTTGCTTTGGTTTATTAAAGGAGACACAAATATTAAATACCTGCAAAACAATGGTGTTCGTATTTGGAATGAATGGGCAGATGAAAAAGGAGATTTAGGACCTGTTTATGGTCACCAATGGCGAAATTGGAATAGTGAAGAAATAGATCAATTAAAGATTGTAATAGAGCATTTAAAATCCAACCCTAATTCTAGAAGAATGTTAGTTTCTGCATGGAATCCAAGTGTGTTACCAGATACCTCTAAATCTTTTGCAGATAATGTTGCCAATGGAAAAGCAGCACTGCCTCCTTGCCATGCTTTTTTTCAATTTTACGTGGCAGATGGTAAATTATCATGTCAACTTTACCAAAGAAGTGCAGATATTTTTCTAGGGGTACCTTTTAATATTGCTTCTTATGCATTGTTAACGATGATGGTTGCACAAGTTAGTGGGTTTGAAGCAGGAGATTTTGTACACACTTTTGGAGATGCACATATTTACAATAACCATGTAGAACAACTAGAGTTACAATTATCTAGAGATATTAGACCACTTCCGAAAATGAAAATTAATCCAGAAATACAAAATATAGACGATTTCACTTTTGAAGATTTTACTTTAGTAGATTACAATCCGCATCCACATATTAAAGGAGCAGTAGCAATTTAATTTAACTAAAATTTAAATACCTTCTGTATATAGCATTGCAGCGAATTAATTAATTTTGATAAAAAAGTAAGAAAATGCAAACCTCTTTAGATACCATAAAAGAAGATATTTACGATAAAGTATCAGAAATAAAAGACGAACGTGTTTTAAAAGCAATTAAAACATTGATAGACAATCTTTACCATTCTTTAGACGAAGAGGTTACAGAAACTATAGATCTTAATTATTATATTAAAGAATGGGTTAAAAGTATAGATTAAATAAAAAGCTTTCTATTTCTAGAAAGCTTTTTTAACACCATACACCTTTTTCTTTTTACATAGCCAGTATTACACCTATAATACCAAAACACTATTTTCTGCACCAGCAAAATCGTTCCAAGCAAAATCATCTGCTTCGTTCTCATTTACATAGTTGCCATCTATTACATATCTAAATTCGTAAGAAGACCCTGCATCTAAATCTACAGTACCTTTAAACGATCCGTTTTTTAATTTCTTTAATGGTGTAGCTTCTGTATTCCACTCGTTAAAGTTTCCAACAACTGCAACATTTTTAGCTTCTTCTGCTGGTACAGTAAAAGTTACTTTACAAACAGGTTTACTTTTTAAAAATTGTTTTTTGATTGCCATAATTCATAATTAAAATTATTGAAGTAAATGTATAGAAGCACATACATACATCAAATACTTTTTAAAAAGAATTTTTAAGTTTTACGAGTTTTGTAATTAAACGTTTAAAAAAGCATTTTTTTTTAAATGAATGCGTATAGAAACTATAGAAAATTTAATTATATGTAATATTTACTAACTGCTGATATTCAATAGATTTACTTCGAAATCGTATTCGTTTTCTTGGTTTTTTTTCGATTTAGAATCAAAAACGTCAAATCTCCATTCATTTGCATTATTTTTGTAAAAAAATAGTCGAAAAATGATATCTATTATTGCTGCAATTTCTAAAAATAATGCTCTTGGTAAAGACAACGACTTAATTTGGCATTTACCTGCAGATTTAAAGCGATTTAAAAAGATTACTTCTGGTCATACCATTATTATGGGTAGAAAAACTTTCGAGTCTATTGGTAAACCATTACCAAATAGAAAATCTATTATTATTACACGAAATACAAATTACCAAATAGAGGGCTGTACTATCGTGCATAGTTTAGATGAAGCAATCGCAAAGGTAGCAGATGAAGAGAAAGCCTTTATCATTGGTGGAGCTAAAATTTATAAACAATCTTTAGAAAATAATATAGCAGACCAATTAGATATTACTTTTGTGCATCAAGAATTCGAAGCAGATGCTTTTTTCCCAAATATAAATACTGAAGTTTGGAAAGAAGTTGCTAGAGAAGATTGTAAAGCAGATGAAAAAAATAATTACGATTATAGTTTTGTAACTTTTAAGAAACGTTAATTTATTC
>CAYZDK010000010.1:0-77947 GCA_964477255.1 uncultured Polaribacter sp. | reverse complement strand
TGATGGACAAACGACAGCTACAGCAACAGGATTGGCAGCAGGAAGTTATTCGGTTGCAATTACGGATGACAATGGTTGTGAAGTAACAGAAACAATTGTAATCACAGAGCCAGATCTTTTAAAAGCTTCTGTAATTGAAATACAAGATCATGATTGTACAAATGGTAATTTAGGTAATGTTACCATAAAGGTTGAAGGTGGAACAGCTCCATACAAAACAAGTCTAAATGGACAAGAATTTCAAGAAAATAAAATGCGTTATTTCAATTTAGAAGGAGGAAATACTTATGGATTATACATAATTGATAGTAAGGGGTGTGAAACATATTTAAATTTTAGTCTAAAAGAGCCAATAAATATCGACTTAAGTTTAGAGACTGAGTATAGTTGTGAGAGTGGTAACATCATTTACGCACTTGTAGATGAAAAATATGAAGAGGAAGTAACCTATTATTTTAATACACAAATTGTTCAGAAAAATGGATTTATTACAAACGCACCATCTGGATTAAACACAGTAACAGCTGTTCATGCAAATGGTTGTTCAGTAACAAAAACCATACAAATCGAAAACACCACTAAACTACAGTTAAACATTGATAAAACCCAAAAAAATAAATTGATAGCTGAAGTTGTAGGTGGGCAGTACCCATATACTTACAGTATAAACGGTAGCGAATTTTCTACAAATTTCATTTTTGAAATTAGGCAAACGGATATGTATACTATTCAAGTAAAAGATGCAAAAGGATGTATTGTTTCTAAGCAAGTTGAAGGAGAATATATTGATATTATAATTCCCAAGTTTTTTACTCCTAACGGAAATGGTGATAAAGATTTTTGGTATCCTGAAAATGTAGAAGAGTACCATAATATTGAGGTACAAATATTTGATAGATATAACAGGCTTTTAAAAACATTTAAAGGAATAAATATTGGTTGGGACGGATTTTATAACGGTAAACCATTGCCTTCCGGAGATTATTGGTATACAGTAATTTACAATCAATATGTTAATCAGAGAGTAAGACAAAGACGTTTAATAGGGCATTTTACATTGTATAGGTAGCATATGAAAAGATTATTTATTTGTATTTACTTTATTTTCTTTGTTTGGAAAGCAAACTCACAAGAAATTAATTTACCCCAATATATAAACTATATGGGAGAAAATCCGTTTATGATTACTCCAGCTTATGTAGGTATTGGTAGTAGTTTTAGAGTACGCATGAATGGACTTACGCAATGGTTAGGGATAAAGAATGCTCCAAATACACAATTGCTATCTATAGAGTCTAGATTGGCAGATCGTTTTGGAGGTGGTTTGGTATTGTTTAAAGATGCAAATGGAAATACGTCCCAACAAGGATTAAAGACTACTTTAGCAAGTCATTTAATTTTAAGTGAAATAAATGAAAGTTTTCTATCTTTTGGATTAACTTATAGTTTAATACTTTTTAATATAGATACATCTAGTTTTGAAGGGTTAGATGCAGGTTTAGGAAATGAAAGAAACTTTACATCTTCTAATTTTGATATAAGTTTTTTGTATCGTTTTAATGGCTATAGTGCAAGTTTAATTATATCAAATATTTTAAATAAAGAAGAACGATTTTTCTCTAATGGAGAACCTATTGTATTGAGAAGATATTCTTTTTATAGCTCTTTTGTAATTGGAAAATCTTTTGGAGATTTAGAGATTGAACCTTCAATTTTAGTAGAGTATTTTGAGTCGGATTCTAGATCTAGAACAGATGTAAACTTAAAAGTAAGAAAGAGATCTGGAAACGGATATTTATGGGCTGGCTTCACATACAATTTCTTAAACGATCAAATTTTTACCCCAAATACTTTTGCACCTTTAGTGGGACTTAAGTCAGGTAATTTTTACGCTTCTTATGGATTCGGAATTAACTTTAATCAAACTCAAAACTTCAATGTTGGCTCTCACTTATTAACAATTGGTTTTGATTTCGAAAAAAAACAAAGTTTAGCTAGATGCACACAGCAGTATTATATGTTTCAATAGCTTATATTTGTAAACATAGTTAAACTTTTTTTTCTTCTTTTTATGCATATTACACCATCTAGAATTAATATATTTTTATTATTCAAATTACCTCTTGGCTGGATTTCTGGAATGCGGGTAAAAGAGTTAACAGATTCTAAATGTTTAGTAAAAATAAAGCATAGATGGATTAACCAAAATCCATTTAAAAGTATGTTTTGGGCTGCGCAAGGCATGGCTGCAGAGTTAAGTACAGGTGTCTTAGTAATGAATGAAATAAAAAAATCTAAAAAAAATGTATCTATGTTAGTAACTCATCAAGAAGCTAACTTTTTAAAAAAAGCAACGGGTACTATTATTTTTACTTGCAATGATGGTTTTATTGTAAAAGATGCAATTAAAGAAACCACAACAACTGGTAATCCTCAGATTATTTATTTACATGCAAAAGGACATAATGGAGAAGGAATTGAAGTTTCAAACTTTACCTTTCAATGGAGTTTAAAAGTAAAATAGAAAGCTGAAAATATCTTTTTTAATTTACCTTTATAAATATACTTTATCCAAAAATATCATATATATTTTGTGAATTTATAAATAAAACACACCTAATGAGACATTTATTTTAATATTATGTTTGTTTTTTAAATTTTCATTTTTATATTTGTCCAGATAATTGCATGATACTGTAGTAAAAATTGGGGGATAGATATTACAAATTACAATTATTCAATTAGTCGTGATTCTTTATCACGACTTTTTTTATTTAAAAAAATACCTCCAACTTTTCGTAACTTTCTATCTTAATAACATACTTATTAAATACCACAATAATATTTAATTTAATTAATCATGAACGCACACGAAATAGATTATCGCATTTTTGGAGAGGAAATGCAATACGTAGAAATTGAGTTAGATCCACAAGAAGGAGTAGTTGCAGAAGCAGGTACTTTTATGATGATGGACGATCAGATTACGATGAACACCATTTTTGGTGACGGCTCTAATCAAGATAAAGGAATATTAGGAAAGTTGCTGTCTGCTGGTAAAAGAGTTCTAACAGGAGAAAGTTTGTTTATGACTGTCTTTACAAATAGCGGCGTAGGTAAAAAACAAATTTCTTTTGCTTCTCCATATCCCGGTAAAATAGTGCCTATAGATTTAACCCAGTTTGGTGGTAAATTTATTTGCCAAAAAGATGCTTTTTTGTGTGCTGCAAAAGGAGTAAGTATAGGGATAGAGTTTTCTCGTAAAATTGGACGTGGTCTTTTTGGAGGGGAAGGATTTATTATGCAAAAAATGGAAGGAGATGGTCTTGGCTTTATTCATGCAGGAGGTACAATGGCAAAAAAAGTTCTACAACCCGGCGAAGTATTAAAAGTAGATACTGGATGTATTGTTGGATTTACTCAAGATGTAGATTATGATATTGAATTTGTAGGTGGTATAAGAAACACCATTTTTGGTGGTGAAGGATTATTTTTTGCAACCTTAAGAGGTCCTGGTACTGTTTATGTACAGTCGTTACCATTTAGTAGATTAGCTGGCAGAGTTTTAGCAATGGCACCTCAAGGTGGAGGAAAGAGTAGAGGAGAAGGCTCAATTCTTGGCGGTATAGGAGATATTTTAGATGGCGATAATCGTTTCTAAAAACATAAAAAAATCCCAAACTTTTAGTTTGGGATTTTTATTTACGATTGCATGGAATGATAGACATTTTGCACGTCATCATCATCTTCTAATTTTTCTAATAGTTTTTCAACATCTGCTTGTTGTTCTTCTGATAAAGAAGTTGTTGTAGTAGGAATTCTTTCGAAGCCAGAAGATAAAATTTCTATATTATTTTCTTCAAAATACGATTGTAATGAACCAAATTGTTCAAAAGGTGCATAGATTATAACGCCTTCTTCATCATCAAAAACTTCTTCTACTTCAAAGTCTATTAATTCTAGTTCTAGCTCCTCTAAATCCGAAATATCTTCTTTTTTAAGCGTAAAATTACAAGTATGATCAAACATAAAAACTACAGAGCCTGAAACGCCTAAATTTCCATCACATTTATTAAACGCTGCTCTAACATTTGCTACAGTTCTATTGTTATTGTCTGTTGCAGTTTCTATTAAAACCGCTATTCCATGAGGTGCATAGCCTTCAAATAAGACCTCTTTATAGTTTTCTGTATTTTTATCAGAAGCTTTTTTAATGGCACGTTCTATGTTGTCTTTAGGCATATTTGCAGCCTTAGCATTCTGGATTACAGCTCTAAGTCTTGAGTTTGTTTCTGGATTAGGACCGCCTTCTTTTACTGCCATTACAATATCCTTTCCAATTCTGGTAAACGTTTTAGCCATTGCAGACCAACGTTTCATTTTCCTTGCTTTTCTAAACTCAAATGCTCTACCCATAATACTTTTTATATATTTCACAAAAGTAAAAAACACAGATGTTTTTTACAATTTTATCGTTCTTGAAGTATAGCAAAAGTTTGTTTTGCAATTTCTACTTCTTCATTAGTTGGAATTACTAATATTTTTACTCTAGACGAATTAGTTTGTATTTCGTTGATTTTATTAGCTAATAAATTGTTTTTTTTCTCATCTAGTTCTATACCCAAATAGTCTAAATTTTCGCAGGATAATCTTCTCATTAATGGTGAATTCTCTCCAATTCCTGCTGTAAAAATTATTGCATCAATACCATTTAAAATTGCGCAATAAGCACCAATATATTTCTTTATTCTATATGCTGCTAATTTTAAGGCATGCATACAATCTTTATCTCCTTGTTTTGCGAGTTCAGATATTTCTCGTAAATCAGAATAGCCTGTTAACCCTTTTAAGCCAGATTCTTTTTGAACTACATCATTAACTTCATCTACAGACATACCAAGCTGTCTTTGCATAAACAAAAGTACAGATTGGTCTATATCTCCAGATCTTGTTCCCATAACCAAACCATTCATTGGTCCTAAACCTAAAGAGTTTTCTATACTTTGCCCATTTTTAATTGCAGACATGCTGCAGCCATTACCTAAATGAATGGTAATTAATTTAGAATTCTTTTTATTTCCTAAATATTCTATTGCTTTTTCAGAAACATACTTGTGGCTAGTACCATGAAAGCCATATGCTCTAATTCGGTTTTCTTCTAAATACTTTTTTGGTATTGCATATTGGTAGGCAACTTTTGGCATGGTTTGATGAAAAGCAGTATCAAAAATTGCAATCTGTTTTGCATTTGGAATTTTCATTTCTGCAACTTCAATTCCTTTTAAGTTTGCAGGGTTGTGTAAAGGAGCTAACGAAAATAAATCTTTTATTTGTTGCTTAACTTCTTTTGTAATAATTGTAGGATTGCTAAACCTGCTTCCACCATGTACAACACGATGGCCCACTGCATTTATCTCAGAGATAGCGTCTAAAATTCCTATTTCTTTATCTACTAGAGTATCTAAAACCAAGCTTAGACCTTTTTCATGGTCTAAGACCGAAAGTACTTCGCTTGATTTTTTAGAATTTATTTTGTGCGTAAAAATAGCATCTTCTCTACCAATTTTTTCTACAATACCACTACAGATAGGTTTGCCTTCTGGCATTAAAAATAACTGGTATTTTAAAGACGAAGATCCAGAATTGATAACTAATATTTTCATGTTTATTCTTGGTTAGCTTGTATAGCAGTTAATAAAACAGTGTTAAAAATATCTTCTACAGTACAACCTCTGCTTAAATCATTAACTGGTTTATTTAAACCTTGTAACATTGGGCCAATAGCTAATGCTCCTGTTTCTCTTTGTATTGCTTTGTAGGTATTGTTTCCTGTATTTAAATCTGGGAATATTAATACAGAAGCTTGTCCTGCAACAACAGAATTTGGCATTTTTGTTTTCGCAACAGAAGAATCTACAGCTGCATCATACTGTATTGGTCCTTCAATTTTTAAATCTGGATTTTTTTCAGAAACTATTGTTGTTGCAGTTCTAACTTTTTCCACTTCTTCTCCTTTACCTGAAGCTCCTGATGAATAAGAAAGCATTGCTACTTTTGGTTCTATTCCAAAAGCCAAAGCCGAATTTGCAGAAGAAATTGCTATTTCAGCCAATTGATTTGCATTAGGGTTAGGATTTACCGCGCAATCTCCCATCACAGAAACACGATCTGGCAAACACATAAAAAATACAGAAGAAACTACAGAAACCCCTGGTTTGGTTTTAATAAGTTGTAAGGCAGGTTTTATGGTGTGCATTGTGGTATGCACAGCTCCAGAAACCATACCATCTGCTAAGCCATTTAATATCATTAATGTTCCAAAATAAGAGACATCATTGGTTAAATCTTGTGCAGTTGTTTCTGTCATTCCCTTGTGCTTTCTAGCTTGGTAAAGAGTTTCTGCAAATGATTGTTTTAAGGAGGTGTTTTCTGGGTTAATAATATTTATTTTAGACAAATCAATTTGTATTCCAAATTGGTTTGCTTTTCGTTGTATCTCTGCTTTATCTCCAAGTAAAGTTAAATCTACAATGTTTAATAGTTGTAGTCTTGCAGTTGCTCTAATTATTCGTTCATCATTTCCTTCTGGTAATACAATATGTTTTCGATTACTTTTGGCTTTTTGTAACAAATTGTACTGAAACATACTAGGTGTTAGACGATCTGACTGGTAAGTGGTTAATATTTTAGATAGCGTAGCAACATCAACATAGTTATCAAATGTGTCTAGTGCTAATAGTATTTTACGATTGTTGTTCGCATAAATTTTAGGTTTAACCGCACCAATTTTATTTGAAACATCAAATGTATTTTCTTCTACTGAAATAATAGGAACTGTAGATTGCACACCCTCTATTAATTTAATTATTGAATTTTCTGGAATTAAACCTCCTGTTAAAATAATTCCCGCAACTTTTGGATAATTACTAGATGCATTTGCTTGCAAAGCTCCTAATATGATATCTGCTCTATCTCCAGGAGTTATTATTAAAGAATTATCTTTAATCCTAGTTAAATAGTTGCGTAGTTGCATTGCGCCAGTAGTAAAAGAGCCTATGGAATTGTCTATAAAATGACTACCAAATAAAATTTTGCCTTTTAACGATAGTACAACCTCTCTCACTGTTGGATTTGCTAAAAAATTGTTCTTTGGAATGATATCCACATGAACCTCTTTTGGTACTACTTTTTTAAGTTTATTTTTTATGAAATCTACTTCATCTGCTTCTGTTTTGTTAGCTATTATGCCTACAACAGCCACATCTTTTTCTACAAACTTGTTATACGTAATTTGTAATGTGTTTAAAAATTCTTTTTTCTTTCTTCCATTACCTGCACCAACAATGATAACAGGTGCATCAAGATTGTTAGAAATCATTACATTAACATCTGCTTCCGTAAAGCCTCCTTCTCCAGAAAAATCAGTTCCTTCTATAAGTAAATAATCGAATTTTTTTTCAAGTGCTTTATAACGACTAATAATTGTTTGAATGATTTCTTCTTCTTTACCATTACTTAACAATGCTACTATTTCTTGTTGTGTATATACGTAACTTTCTTCATAGGCCATGTTTAGATTAAAGAAAGATATTGCAGTGTTTGTATGCTCATCTAAGTCATTTGGACCTTTAGTGTTTATGATTGGTCTAAAATAGCCTACTTTGTTAGACTTTGTTAACATTAAACGAAGTAAACCTAAAGAAACTAGAGATTTACCACTATTAGAATCGGTTGTTGTAACAAAAATAGATTTGCTCATAAGTTTATTTTAGGGTACAAAAATACACCTTTACTTTAGTTGTAAAAGTGATAAAAATCATTATTAAAATAGAAGTTATACTTGTAATACTCCTAAATTAAAGGGTTTTTCAATAGGAGCGTGGTTTGCAGCCTCTATTCCCATAGAAATCCAAGTTCTAGTATCTAGTGGATTGATTACAGCATCTGTCCAAATTCTTGCAGCTGCATAGTATGGTGAAATTTGTTTGTCGTAACGAGATTTTATTTTGTCGAATAATTCCGCTTCTTTCTCTGGAGTTATTTTTTCTCCTTTTTTCTTAAGCGAAGCAGTTTCTATTTGAAGTAATACTTTAGCAGCAGAATTTCCACTCATTACCGCTAATTCTGCACTTGGCCATGCAACAATTAATCTAGGATCATAAGCTTTACCACACATGGCATAGTTTCCAGCTCCATAAGAATTGCCAATTACAACCGTAAATTTTGGTACTACAGAATTACTAACTGCGTTTACCATTTTGGCGCCGTCTTTAATAATTCCACCATGTTCTGATTTACTACCTACCATAAATCCGGTAACATCTTGTAAAAAAACTAGTGGAATTTTTTTCTGATTACAATTTGCAATAAAACGAGTGGCTTTATCTGCAGAGTCGTTATAAATTACCCCACCAAACTGCATTTCTGTAGGCTTTGTTTTAGCGCCTTTTGTTTTTACTAAAGTTCTTTGATTTGCAACGATACCAACAGCCCAACCATCAATTCTAGCGTAACCCGTTATAATGGTTTTGCCATAGCCTTTTTTATATTCTTCAAATTCAGAATTATCTACCAAACGTTTAATAATTTCTAGCATATCGTATTGTGCATTTCTTTCTTTTGGCAAAATTCCGAAGATATCGTCTTGATTTTCTTTTGGTTCTGCAGGAGTTGTTCTATTAAAACCAGCTTTATCAAAATCGCCAATTTTATCTACAATATTTTTAATGGTATCTAACGCGTCTTTATCATCTTTTGCTTTGTAGTCTGTAACGCCAGAAACTTCACAATGGGTTGTAGCACCACCTAAGGTTTCATTATCTATCTCTTCTCCAATAGCAGCTTTAACAAGGTAACTCCCTGCAAGAAAAATACTTCCTGTTTTATCTACAATAAGCGCTTCATCACTCATAATAGGTAAATATGCTCCACCAGCTACACAACTACCCATAACAGCAGCAATTTGTGTAATGCCCATGCTACTCATTACTGCATTATTTCTAAAAATTCTTCCAAAATGCTCTTTATCTGGAAAAATTTCATCCTGCATAGGTAGATAAACACCTGCAGAGTCTACTAGATAAATAATTGGCAATTTATTTTCTATGGCAATTTCTTGCGCTCTTAGGTTTTTCTTACCCGTGATAGGAAACCATGCTCCTGCTTTTACTGTAGCATCGTTAGCAACGACAATACATTGTTTTCCTTTAATGTAACCAATTTTAACAACCACTCCTCCTGAAGGACACCCACCATGTTCTTTATACATGTCTTCTCCAGCAAATGCACCAACTTCAATAGATTTAGAATTGTTATCTAATAGATAATCAATACGTTCTCTAGCAGTTAATTTTCCTTTTGCATGGTGGCTATCAATTCTTTTTTGTCCTCCACCTAAGTAAACTTTTGCTAGTTTTCTTCTTAAATCGGATGCTAGTAATCTATTGTGATCTTCGTTTTTGTTGAAGTTTATGTCCATTGAAGCTTTATTTTGTTTTTCACAAAAATACTAAATTTATAAAGTATTTTTTTAATTACTGCTCTAGTAGATTTGTTAAAAAATGAAAAGTATACCTCAAAAAAAAACCTCTGCAAAAGCAAAGGTTTTATGATGGTAATAGTATTTGTTATAAATCTCTTTTTAACACTAATCTATAGGAAAAATATATAAAAATAAAGGTCCAAAAAGATACTATTAGAATAGTAGGAAATTCAACAGCATAACTTTTGGTAAAAGTTTCCCCCATTGTATTTGCAGCAGATCTAACTGCTCCTAATCTAGAAAATGGTTCTTTAATTAAATTAGACATGGCTTCTAAAGGTAAAAACTGCATAATAGAATTTACTTTTTCGCTAGTATTTTCTATGTCTTTAAACTGCCAGAACAAGTAGCCTTTAAACATACTTTCTGCAATTAACCATACAAACATAGCACCAACTGCAAAAGCAGAACGTTTTACTAAAATGCCTAAAAATAAGCCAAAAGAGAAAAAGCCAACTAGCTTTATAAAAAAAGCAAGTAAGTACTCTAAATCAGATATAATAATTGCAAATTCATTGTAGTCTGAATAAATAAAACCTAAGATTAATGAAACAAAAAACACAAAAACAGTAGATATTAAAGCGAAAGCTATTACTGTATAAAATTTAGATAAAATAAACTCCCTTTTACTTAAACCGTCTATTAAATTTTGCTTTAATGTTTTGTAGCTATATTCATTAGACATCATAGATACAATAACTAGTAATAGAAAGAATTTTAAAATTGCAGCAATATAGGTATTAAAATGCCAGATGTAAGGAAAGTTGAAAATTCCAGCATCTGCAAGGTGCAATTTAAAGTTACCAAACTCAAATTTTATTGCAGCTATAAGTGCAATAGAGGTTAATAATCCAAAATATATTATAGACAAAACCTTACTAGCTTTGTTGTATTTTAATTTGTGAAATTCTATAGTTAATAGTCTAAACATGACTTATTTTTTTTGGTTGGTTATTTTTGCTGGTTAAATCTAAAAATTGCTGTTCTAAACTAGGTTTACGCTTAACTAAGTGAGAGAGTACAAAGCCTTTATCAAATAAAAATTTGTTAAACGCTGTAGCAGACATTTCTTTAGTTAAGGTTGCAGTAATTAAATCGAAATCTTTAGAAACTTTTGCAATATTTTCATGATTTTCTAGAAGCTGAATTAACTGATCTTCATTGGTGTCTATTTTTAATTCGAAAAGACCATTAGAAGCCGTCATTTCGTCTACACGTCCGCTATATAATTTTATTCCATTTCTTATAACGACAACATGACTACATACTTTTTCTACTTCGTCTAACAAGTGCGAAGCCAACAATATCGTTGTTCCATTTGCAGCAATTTTTTTAATTATTTGTCTTATTTCGTGAATTCCTTGCGGATCTAAACCATTAGTAGGCTCATCTAAAATTAGAATTTCAGGATCGTTTAGTAGGGCAGAAGCAATAGCTAACCGTTGTTTCATACCTAAAGAGTAGGTTCTAAATTTGCTGTTTTTTCTATCGTAAAGGTTAACGATTTTTAATTTTTCATCTATTTTATCTGTGGCTGTTCCTTTAATTTTACAAATTAAACTTAAATTTTGAAAAGCTGTCATGTAAGGGTAAAAGTTAGGGCGCTCTATAATAGCACCAACTTTTTTCAAGGCCTCGTGTGTAGATAAGTTTCCATTGAACCATGAAAATTCTCCAGAAGTTTTATTTACTACATTTAGAATAATACCTAAAGTAGTTGATTTTCCACTTCCATTTGGCCCAAGTATACCGTATACGTTTCCTTTTTTAATATCAAAAGAAAGGTTATTTACAGCATGAACGTTGCCAAACTTTTTGTTTAAGTTTTTTAGTGATAGGATTGTTTCCAAAAAAGTATTGTTTTAGTCAGTTATACTATGTAAGACGACTAAGCTACAATTTTGTTACTTAAAATTAAAAATGAAGTTGTAAAATTTAGTTTAAATGAACAAGGCTTTTAATAATTATTAAAATCGAAATCGTCTAAACTATCAAATTCATCAAAAATATCAGATTCTGAACTTTCGTCTTCTTCTGCAACAAAGTTTTTTTCTGGAGCTTCGTTAGGAATTTCGCCAACAGATAATATAGTTTGTGGTAAATCTTCCCTTTTTTCTTCACTAATTTCAACAACATCTACATAGAATGTCCACATATTTAGAAAGTCGTAAACATAAATTAGCTTCTCATTTTCTTTGGTAAGTGTTTGATTTAAAGTACAAGATCGCATGGAAATAGCTTCTCCAGCTTCTGCCATATTAAAAAGCGGAATTTCTTCTCCTTGGTTCCATTCTTCATCAGTTCTGTAAAAAGATGCCATTTCTTTACCTTCGAAACCAAATGCTTTTGCTATATAAAAATGTAAATCTTCTAAGTTGATTTTTTCATCCACTAAGATTGTTCTGATAACATCTTCTTTAGTGTCTAGAATCACTCTTATTTTGTACATAAAGGGATTGTTTTTATTTGTGCAAAAATAAGATTTTTTATACGTATTTTTACTTAATAATAGCAAACAAATGAAGAAAGACATACTACTTGAAAAATTCAATTCTAGAAATAAACATACCTTAATGGAAGTTTTAGATATTGAGTATGTAGATGTTGGAGACGATTTTTTAACGGCTAAGATGCCAGTGACTCCTAAAGTGCATCAACCATTAGGAATTCTTCATGGAGGAGCTACTGCAGCTTTAGCAGAAACAGTAGGTAGTGCAGCATCTAATTTTTTTATAGATAACAAAAATCAATTTGTAAATGGCATTCAACTTTCTATTAATCATATTAAAAGTAAAAGGGAAGGTACAGTATATGCAACTGCAAAAAATATTCATAAAGGAAAAACTACACATCTTTGGGAAGTAACCATTGTAGATGAAGATGAAAATATCATTTCTGTTGCCAAGATGACAAATATTGTTTTAACTAAGAAATAAAATACAATTGAATATTTTAGATAAAGTACAACTGCATTTTACTACACAGAAACCTTTTGTTGTATTTAGACATGGTAATTCAGATATTTTATCAGGTTTATTTATGCACTCATCTTCACTAATTTTCTCTAATGATTTTAAGGAAGATGGATTTGTATTTGCGCCTTTTTTAAATGTTAATAACACCATTTTTTTCTCTAAAAAGGAAGGTGAATTCTTGGAAGAAGAACTTGGGAAAACTACGGATAAAAACCTATTTAATTCTGAGAAAAAGGTATTTATGCCTTTTGAAAAACAAAAACATATTGCTTTAGTCAATAAAGCAATTAATACCATAAAAAAAGAAAGGGTAAAAAAAATTGTAGTTTCTAGAAAAGAAAGTGTACCCTTTAAAAAAGAAAATTTTGTTACTGTTTTTAAACGTTTATTAAGTAAATATAAAACTGCTTTTGTGTATGTTTGGTATCACCCAAAAGTTGGTTTATGGTTAGGTGCAACTCCAGAGACTTTATTACATGTTGCCAACAATCAATTTACTACCATGTCTTTAGCGGGTACAAAGTCTGCTTTACACAAACAAAAAGCTTCATGGACATCTAAAGAATATGAAGAGCAAAAAATGGTTACAGATTTTATTGTACAGAATTTAAAAAACAAGGTAGTTGGCTTAAAAACACACGATTTACAGACCATTAAGGCTGGGAATTTATTTCATTTGCAAACTAAAATTACTGGAAACATAACAGAAAACACCAATTTAAAGACCATTATTGAAGCCTTGCATCCAACTCCAGCTATTTGTGGTTTACCTAGAGATTTATCAAAAGACTTTATTGTAAAGAACGAAAACTATAATAGAGAATTTTATTCAGGGTTTCTAGGAGAAATTAACTCAAAAAATAAAAGCACTACAATTTATGTAAATTTAAGATGTATGCAGGTTACAGATAAAAGCGCCATAATTTATGTAGGAGGAGGAATAACAAAAGATAGTAATGCAGAAGATGAATGGTTAGAAACGGTTTCTAAATCTAAAACAATGAAATCTGTTTTAGAAAAGTAAAAAAGCCACAAACAATGTTTGCAGCTTTTTTGGTGTAAATTAAATTTGAATTAAAATAATAAAGAAAACCAACGGTTAAATATCATCAAATGATACATCTGTGAAATTCTCCGTAGATTTATTTTCTATAGTTTCTTCTTTTTTGTAATCTTTTTGATGTCTTTCGCTAATTACTTCATCTCCTTTTTCATCAATAATAAAATCTGTAGCTTTTGTTAACATCTCTTTAAAATCAGAAAAATCTTCTTTGTAAAGATAAATTTTGTGTTTTTGATAGTGAAATGATCCATCATCGTGAGTAAATTTTTTACTCTCTGTAATGGTTAAGTAATAATCATTTGCTTTGGTTGCTCTTACATCAAAAAAGTAAGTTCTTCTTCCTGCTCTTAACACTTGAGAAAAAATCTCTTCTTGTTCAACTCTCTCAGCCATTTTGGTACAATCAATTTTTATTAAACATAGCAACAAATCTAATAAAATATTTTACTTACCAATACGAAACATTAAATTTCTTTCTCTAAAAGTTGCTGTTCATAAAGGTCTTTGTAGTATCCTTTTTTTGTTATAAGTTGATTATGAGTCCCTTTCTGCACAATTTCGCCATCGTTTAAAACAATTATTTTATCAGCATTTTTTGCAGAAGATACACGATGACTAATAATGAAAGTGGTTTTTGCCTTTGATACTTTTTGTAAGTTAGACAGGATTTTTTCTTCTGTTTCTGTGTCTACAGCAGACAAACAATCATCAAAAATTAAAATTCTAGGTTCTTTAATAATTGCTCTGGCAATAGATATACGTTGTTTTTGTCCACCAGAAAGTGTTACCCCTCTTTCTCCTAGAATGGTTTTATATTCTTCAGGAAAATCAACAATATTTTTATGAACGTCAGCATTTTTTGCGGCTTCTATAACTTCTTCTTTTGTAGCCTCTTCTTTACCAAATTTAATATTGTTTTCTATAGTATCTGAAAATAAGAATGGATCTTGAGGTACAACACCCATTTCTTTACGTAATACATTTAAATTAACTTGTTTAATTGGTGTATTATCTATAAATATTTCACCTTCAGTAACATCATAAAGTCTAGAAATTAATTCTACAATAGTAGATTTTCCAGATCCTGTTTTTCCTAGAATAGCTATTGTTTCTCCAGAGTTTACTGTAAAATTGACATTTTTTAAAGCTGTTATACCTGTATCATCATACGTAAAGGAAACATTTTTAAAGGTTACTTTACCGTCTATTTTGTGGTTTTGGGTATTTGTATTTGTAATTTCTGGTTCTTCGTCTAAAAATTCATTAATTCTTGCTTGTGATGCTTCTGCTTGTTGCACCATAGATGTTACCCAACCTACAACAGCTACAGGCCAAGTTAGAATATTAACGTATAGTATAAATTCGATTATAACACCAGATTGAATTTCGCCATTAATATATTTTAGCCCACCAATATAAATTACAATTAAATTACTAATTCCTATAAGGAATATCATTAGAGGGAAAAACATAGCGTTTGCTTTCTGTAGCTCTATGTTTTTTTCTTTGTTTTGATTAGCTATCTCGTCAAAATCTGTAATTATCTTTTTTTCTATTCCGTATGATTTTACAACGTTTATACCACTAAAAAATTCTTGGTTAAAAGTGGTTAGTTTAGACAAGTATTGCTGAACAATGGTACTTCTTTTGTGAATTACCTTACTTAAAATAAATATAGATATAGATAAAAGCGGAAAAGGAATTAAGGTATACGATGTAAGAGTAGCGTCTATTTGAACCATTTGTGTAAACCCAACAATAAATAAAACCAACATATTCATGGTATACATAATTGCAGGGCCAACATACATTCTTACTTTAGAAACATCTTCACTAATTCTATTCATTAAATCGCCTGTTCTATTTTGTTTGTAAAAATTTAGAGACAAACGTTGGTACTGTTCGTAAATCTCATTTTTAAGATCAAACTCTACAAGTCTAGATGTTACTATTATTGTTTGGCGCATTAAAAATGTAAAAAAACCACCTAACAATGCTACACCAATAATAATTAATACGTTATAAAGTAATTCTGATTTTACTGTTTCTAATGGTATGGATTTATCTGCTAAATATTCTTCTACGATATTAAAAGATTGCCCAATTATTCTAGGAACCTGTAAGGCTAATAATTTCGCTAAAATCGTAATAAGTAACCCAATTAGAATACGCCATTTATATTTAATAAAATACTTATTTAGATATCGTAGTGCTTTCAAAAAAAATAAAGTTTTTGTAAGTGGCGAAGATACAAGTTTATTAAGAAAATTATTTCTTAAAAAAGAACTAAAAAACCATCTCTAATAATTTAAAATAATACTACTTTTGCAAAGCAAATGGCAAAAAATTTAAGTTCTTATTCATGATAAATAGAAGACATATTAGAGTTAAAGTAATGCAATCTGTCTATGCAATGCAGCAAACTCATAACGATGATCTTGTAAAAGAAGAGAAGTTTTTAAAACATAGTATTTTAAAAATGCATGACCTTTATGTTTTAAACCTTCAATTACTAGTAGAAGTAAAAAAGTTAGCAGAAAAGAAAATATCTTTATCGAAGAAAAAAATTCTAGCAACAGAGCAAGATTTAAATCCAAACACAAAGTTTATAAACAATCCTATAATAAATGCAATAGCAGATAGCATTGGTTTAGAAAGCTATATAAATTTAAATAAATTAAATAACTGGGAATTAGATAATGAATATGTAAATATAGTATATGATTTACTCATAAAAAGCGATTTATATAACGACTATTTAAATGCAGAAGAAGTATCTTTTAAAAAAGAAAAAGCTTTTGTTGCAGATTTTTTTAAAGAGATAATTGCACCCAATGAAAAATTAGCAGATTATTTCGAAGATAAAATGATTTCATGGGTAGATGATATGCCATTTGTAAATACTTGGATATTAAAAACTATTAATAAAATGAAAGCGAACAAGCCTTTTGTTTTAGTAAGTTTGTATAAAGATGATGATGATGAAAACTTTGTTTCAGAATTGTTTAAAAAAGTAGTTCTTACTGCAAACAAGTACGAAAATGATATTATAGAAAAAACACCAAATTGGGAATTAGATCGTATTGCGGAAATAGATATGATTTTAATTAAAATGGCTATCGTAGAGTTTATTAATTTTCCTTCGATTCCAGTTCGGGTAACAATAAACGAATACATAGAAATTGCCAAAGATTATTCTACTGCCAAAAGCAGTTTTTTTATTAATGGTGTATTAGATAAAATTTCTAAAGACTATTTAGAAAATAAAAAAATTGTTAAAATAGGAAGAGGACTTTTATAAGTTCTTGATAAAAAAGATTTAATTAGTATTTTTACTCTTTACAAAAACATAAAAAATGAGAAATTACGTAAAAATTTTATCCTTAACAGTTGTATTAGCTGGATTTACGGCATGTAATAATAGTAATGCATCAGCAAAAATAAATAAAGAGAACTTAGAAAACGCAAAAAATAGAGATTCTGCTATAGAAAATGGTGCAGCAACTATTGCTTTTGATAGAAGCGTTCATGATTTTGGTACTGTAAACGAGGGTGAAATCGTTGAAACAACTTTTAAAGTAACTAATTCTGGAGAAACAGATTTAGTAATTATAGATGCAAAAGTTACTTGTGGATGTACAGTTCCTGCGTGGCCAAAAGAACCAATAAAACCAGGTAATACAGAAGAAATTAAAGTGAAATTTAATACCACAGGCAAACCTAACAGACAACAAAAAAACATTACATTAATAACTAACACAAAAACTGGAAGAGAAATTCTTACTCTAAAAGGAAACGTTACTCCAAAGGCTTAATTTTATACAAATGATATTATTACAAACAGATGCAAGTTCGTTAACAGGAATGTTACCATTCTTAGCAATGATTTTAGTGCTTTACTTTTTTATGTTAAGACCACAAATGAAAAAACAAAAGAAAGAGAAAGCATTTCAGCAAGAAATAAAAAAAGGAGCTAAAGTTGTAACTACCAGTGGAATTCACGGTAAGATTTTAGAACTAAATGACAAAGACAATACGGTAACCATAGAAACTGGTGCTGGAAAAATAAAGTTTGAGCGTTCAGCTATTTCTATGGATTTAAGTAACAAATATTTGTCTAAAGATAAAAAGTAATTCAATAAAATTTCTATATATTAATGGGCTTTTGTATCTTTCAAAAGCTCATTTTTTGTTACCTACAACCCATTAATGATACATTTAATATAGTATGATAATTAAAAACATACCAAAAACGTTTATAGGTTTTTTATTGGCTTCTTTTTTAATTTGGTTATTAATTACATTTTCAAAAGAGTATACCACATCGTTTAAGTATCAAATTAAATTTACAGACATTCCTCAAGATAAGATATTAGAAGATATAGATAATTATCAAATTCAGTTTACAGTAAAAGGAACAGGTTTTAAATTATTAAGGTCTAAGTTTGGCAAAAATAAATTAGCACTTAGTGCATCGAATCACATTTTAAAAAATAAGGATACACACTACGTTTTAGTAAAAAAAATTAAACAAGAATTGCAAAATACGTTAATTTCCGATGTAGAACTTTTAGAGGTTAGTAAAGATACAATATTTGTAAAAATGGGTGTTTTGCAATCTAAAAAAGTACCAATAAAGACTAATTTTACATTAAACTTTCATAAAGGATATGACCTACTCAATGATCTAAAAATCATCCCAGATTCTGTTTTAGTTTCCGCAAACAAAACAGATTTAGATGCTTTAGAGTACATTGCATTAAATCCAATAACCTTAAACGATATAAAAACCAGTTTTACCAAAGAAGTAGAAATTAGTTTACCAAGTACCATAGAAAATCTAAATGTAAATACAAAAACAGTATCTGTACAAGGTGAAGTAGATAAATTTACAGAGGGGAAAGTGTTGGTGCCATTATCAATAATTAATCTACCAGATGATATTACACTTACAAAGTTGTCGGATAATATTGAGTTATCTTTTGTAGTGGCTTTATCCAAGTTTGCAGAAGTAACACCAGCCTCGTTTAGAGTTGTAGCAGATTACCAAATAACAAAAGATAATGCATTAGATTATCTTTTACCAGAAGTTATTCAAAGTCCAGATTTTATTAAAAGTTATAAAATATCCCCGCATAAAATAGATTTTTTAATACAAAAATAAGATGATAGTAGGACTAACAGGAGGTATAGGTAGTGGTAAATCAACCATAGCAAACTTTTTTGCTAAACAAGAAAATGTTGCTGTTTTTGTAGCAGATTTTGAAGCAAAAAAGCTAATGCATACTTCTAAAACTATTAAAAAAAAACTAATACAATTATTTGGAGAAAACGCCTATACTTCAGGTAAATTAAATAGAGCATACCTCTCTACAGTAGTTTTCTCAGACAAACAAAAATTACAGCAATTAAACAATATTGTGCATCCTGCTGTAAGAGACCATTTACAAGAGTTTATTAAAAATAATCAGAAAAAGAGCTACATAGTTTATGAAGCAGCAATTCTTTTTGAGTCTGGAAATGCAGATTTTTGTGATTATATCATTACAGTGTATACTGATGAAACTACAAGATTACAAAGGGTTATGCAGCGAGATAACGTTTCTGAAAAGGAGGTAAGAAACCGAATGAAAAACCAATGGGCAGAAGATAAAAAACTTTTACAATCTAATTATATCATTAGAAATTATGACTTAATGGAAACGAAACAACAAGTTAGAAAAATTCATAATATTTTAACATTAAAACCATTGTAAATTTTAAATAATTTAATAAAAATGTTAAATTATACTTAAATATTAACTAATTTTGTTAATCTACGTTAAAAACGTTAAATCCAATATTTATATAGCTTAAATTTGATTGTATGGGCAAGAGAATGTTTATCCTCATTGTAATATTAATGAGTATCTCGTTAATAGGTATCATTACAGTGCAGCTTTATTGGATTAATAATGCTGTAGAAAGTAAAAAAGAACAGTTTAAAAACGATGTAATAAAGTCTTTAGGTAGTGTAACAGAAAGAATAAATGAAAAAGAAGAGCAAAAGCTTAGTAATTATCTAGATAACTTTATGCAAAACAAAGCGTTAGCAGATAACGCGCAGTTAAAAAACTACTTATTTCAACAAATTGATACTACTAACAATAGAAAAATAACATTTGGAACAACAATTTTAGAAGAGAATTTTGAAATTCCCTTAGATTTTTTAGATGATGAAAAGGTTATTTATACAAGAGTATCAGGGAAAAAAGATTTTTTTCAAACAACCTTTATTAAAGGTCCAGACAATCTTTTTAAAGCACAAGACGAAAAAAGATACTCAGAAATAGGTAGATTTAGATATTTAGAGCAACCACAAATTGCCAAAATTTATCAAGAGTTAAAAGATAAAAACCCAATAAACCAGAGGGTAAACAATAGAGAATTAAAAGAAACAATAAAAGACGAACTTAGAAAACGAAATATCAATTTAGATTTCAAATATGGTGTTTATAGTAACGATGGTTTAGCAACGAAATTAAAATCTGGGTATTACACTATTAATCAAAAAGATAGCTACAAATATCCTTTATTTTATGACGTAAATGATAATCCAGAATATTTGTTACACGTAACATTTCCATCCAAGAATACACACATTCTTTCTGGTATATCTGGTATTTTATTGCTGTCTTTATTTTTTATTTTTATCATAATTATAGCATTTTCTAGTTCTTTGTACCAATTAATAAAACAGAAAAAAATATCTGAAATAAAAACAGATTTTATTAATAATATGACACACGAGTTTAAAACGCCTATCGCAACAATAAATCTTGCTTTAGATTCTATAAAGAACCCTAAGATTATTGGCGATCAGGAAAAAGTTACTCGTTATATAAAAATGATTCGTGATGAAAATAAACGAATGCATACACAAGTAGAAAATGTATTACGTATTTCTAAACTAGAAAAAAATCAACTAGAAATAAGTAAAGAAACCATAGATGTTCAAGAAGTATTAGAAGATGCAATTAATCATGTAAGCCTTTTAATTAGAGATAGAAAAGGAAGTATTAACACGCATTTTCAGGCTATAACAACAGAGTTGTCTGGGAATCCGTTTCATTTAACAAATGTTTTTGTAAATATTTTAGAAAACGGAATAAAGTATTCTGAGAATGCACCTAAAATAGACGTTTTTACAGAAAGCACCAGTAAATTTTTTATAGTACGAATAAAAGACGAAGGTATTGGAATGTCTAAAAACGTTCAAAAAATGATTTTTGATAAGTTCTATAGAGAACAAAAAGGAAACATACATAATGTAAAAGGGCATGGTTTAGGTTTAGCCTATGCTAAAGAAATTATAGAAAAACATCATGGAACAGTTTTTGTTGAAAGTGAAAAAGGTGTTGGAAGCACATTTACAGTAAAATTACCGTTAATTTAAAAACATAAAAATGGGAAGTAAAAAAATCTTATTAGTAGAAGACGATCCAAATTTTGGAACAGTTTTAAAAGACTATTTAGTCTTAAACGAATATAATGTTACACACGCAAAAGATGGAATAGAAGGATTAATCATGTTTAAAAATAATGATTATGACTTGTGTATTTTAGATGTTATGATGCCTAGAAAAGATGGTTTTTCTTTAGCACAAGACATTAGAAGTACAAATAAAGAAGTGCCTATTATCTTTTTAACCGCTAAAACTTTAAAAGAAGACGTATTAAAAGGATATTCTGTAGGTGCAGACGACTATTTAAACAAACCTTTTGATTCAGAGGTACTGCTTCATAAAATTAAAGCAATTTTACAACGAAAAGAATCCGATAAAACAACAGAATCTGAACAGTTTGAATTCAATATTGGATCTTTTTTCTTTAACTCAAAATTGCGTCATCTTTCTATCGGTGAAGATGGTGAACCAACTAAGTTGTCTCCAAAAGAAAGCAAATTATTGCGCTTATTAGCCATCCATAAAAACGATTTAATGCCGCGTGAATTAGCATTAACAAAGATTTGGAGAGATGACAACTATTTTACATCTAGAAGTATGGATGTATACATTGCGAAATTAAGAAAGTATCTAAAGGAAGATGAGAATGTAGAAATTTTAAACATTCATGGAGAAGGTTTTAGATTGGTAGATAAAACATAACAGTTACTTCCCATAATAATTATATAGCCCAACCATTTGGTTGGGTTTTTTTTTATACTTTTAAATTATGGCAGAATTTGTGAAAATTTACAATGAAAATCCCAATTTAAAGGAAATAGATAAGGTTGTAAAAGTTTTAAAAAAAGGAGGTTTAGTGATATATCCAACAGATACAGTCTATGGTTTAGGTTGTGATATAACTAATGTAAAAGCACTAGAAAAAATCGCAAAACTAAAAGGAGTAAAACTAGAAAAGGCAAACTTCTCTTTTATTTGTAGCGATTTAAGCAATCTGTCTGACTATGTGAAACAGATAGATTCGCCTACTTTTAAATTACTAAAAAGAGCATTACCAGGTGCGTACACATTTATTCTTCCAGGAAGTAATAACTTACCTAGGCCTTTTAAAAAAAGAAAAACAGTAGGAATTCGAATTCCAGATAACAACATAATTAGAAAGTTGGTAGAAGTTTTAGGAAACCCAATAGTTTCTACTTCTATACGTGATGATGATGATGTTTTAGAATATACAACAGATCCAGAATTAATTTTCGAAAAGTGGCAAAAACACGTAGATATTGTTATTGATGGCGGATATGGAGACAACTATGCATCAACTATAATAGATGTAACAGATTATTACCCAGAAGTTGTGAGAGAAGGCAAAGGAAGTATAGAAATTATTTGATTTACTGTAACTCAGAAAAAGTTTTTTTACCCTTTATAAAATATTGCCAAACAATACTTTTATGTTTATAATATTGGGTGTTAAAACTTTTTACTTGACGTTTTTTTATAAATTTTCTAATCTTACCATAAAAAGCCAAATGTGCTTTTAAAATTGCGAAGGTATGCTTTGGTTTAAATTCTATTAAAAACTTAATGCCAGCAAAACCATCTAAAATAAGTCGTGTAAAAATAACTAGAAACAGTTTCTCTGTGGGTATATTTTTCAGAATGGTCAGTAAGTTATTTCTGTAGTTTAAATAGGTTTTTTTTGGGTTTTGAGTGTTAAGTGTAGCGCCACCAACATGATATACAACAGAGCTATTTACATATTTAGAAAGATAGCCTTTGTTATTTGCTCTCCAACACAAGTCTATTTCTTCTTGATGCGCAAAAAATTCTTCATCAAAACCTTGAAGCTCTTTAAAAACAGTAGATTTTATAAAAAAACATGCACCAGAAGCCCAAAAAATAGTATCATTATTGTATTGGTTAGTATCTTCTTCTATAGTATTAAAAATTCTACCTCTGCAATATGGGTAACCAAATGCATCTAAAAAACCACCTGCTGCACCTGCATATTCGAATTTACTTTTGATTTTATAGTCTAAAATTTTTGGTTGAATTATAGCTGTTAGTGGATTATTTTGATATTCGTTAATTATTGGTAGTAACCAGTTTTTTGTTACTTCTATATCTGAATTTAATAAACAATAAATATCTGCCTCTATACTTTGCAAAGCATCATTATATCCTTTTGCATAGCCACCATTAGTTTTGTTTTTAATAATTTTTACACTAGGATAATGGGTTTTTACATATGCAATAGAATTATCTGTAGAATTATTATCAGCAAGATACACTGTAGCGTGTTCTTTACTGTTTTCTAATACATTTGGTAAAAATTGTTTCAATAAAGAAACACCATTCCAATTTAAAATTACAACTGCTATTTTCACATTACGAATTTACGATATAGCCCTGTAAAATCTAAAAAAATACTAACTATTATAGTTGGGTATTTCTCTTAAAAATATATACGTTTTATTTTTTGTGTCCATTTTACAATAAAAGTGATGCATTCCGTTTGTAACAACCAAATACGTTGCGTTTAATTGTAGATTATACCTTGCTATTTGATCAAAAGTTTGTTGATTAATTGGTACTAGTGGTGCTTTACATTCTACAATAATTTCAGGATTACCATTTCTGTTAAACACTAAAATATCAGTTCTTTTTACTAAATTATTTATTACTAGCTGTTTTTCTACTGCAATTAAAGATTTTGGATATTCTTTTTCCTTAATTAAATAATGAATATAATGTTGACGAACCCATTCTTCTGGAGTTAAAACAACATTTTTTTTTCTTAGAATGTCAAAAATTAGCGTCTTATTTTCACTATTTTTGAGTCTAAACTTTACAGATGGTAGATTGAGATTAATCATCAATCAAATATAAAATAATGAGTGAAATTAGATCTATTTTTTCGGATATAAAAAAAGGTAATACCAAACCAATTTATTTTTTAATGGGAGAAGAACCTTATTATATCGATTGGATTTCTAGCCAAATAGAAGAAAATGTATTGTCAGAGTCAGAAAAAGGGTTTAACCAACAAATTATGTACGGCAGAGATGTTAGTGTAGATGAAATTGTTTCTGCTGCCAAAAGATATCCAATGATGTCTGAAAAACAAGTTATTATTGTGAAAGAGGCACAAGATTTAAGTAGAACTATAGATAAACTAGAATCTTATGCAAGTAATCCACAGCCAACTACAGTTTTAGTTTTAAATTACAAATACAAAAAACTTGATAAACGAAAAAAACTCTACAAAATCATAAAAGAAAAAGGAGTGATTTTTGAAAGCAAGAAGTTGTATGAAAATCAAGTTTCTGACTGGATTGCAAATGAACTTCGATCTAGAAATTACCATATAGAACCTAAAGCATCTTTGATGTTAGTAGAATTCTTAGGAACAGATTTAGGCAAAATTGCTAATGAATTAAAAAAATTAACATCCATCTTGCCTAAAGAAACCGTTATTAATGACAAGCATATAGAAGATAATATTGGTATTTCTAAAGATTTCAACAATTTTGAGCTAAGAAAAGCAATTGGAAATAAAGATATTGTAAAAGCCAATAGAATAATTAATTATTTTGCACAGAATCCAAAGAATAACCCTACAATAATGACAGTTTCTTTGTTGCATAGTTTTTTTACACAGTTACTTCATTTTCATGGTTTAAAAGATAAGTCTAAAAAGTCTGTAGCTTCTTCATTAAAAATTCACCCTTATTTTGTGGATGAGTATTTTATTGCTGGCAGAAATTATCCGATGCGAAAAGTTGCACAAGTTATTGCATTTTTACGAGATGCAGATTTAAAATCTAAAGGTGTTGGTGCAAATTTAAACCAAGCAGATATTCTAAAAGAACTAGTTTTTAAAATTTTACATTAATACCTATATCAGCAACCATGAAAAATATTTTTAGTAAAGAAGTAACGCAAGAAGTTATTAATAGAATTACCACACTTACATCTGATTCTAAGCCTTTGTGGGGTAAAATGTCTTCTGACCAAATGCTAGCACATTGTAGTGTAACTTATGAAATGGTGTTTACCAATAAACACCCTAGACCTTCTAAGTTTTTACGTTTTGTATTAAAAACGTTTGTTAAAAAAGGTGTTGTTTCAGAGAAAAAGTATCCTAAAAACTCAAAAACAGCTCCACAATTTCTTATTCCTGATGAAAAAAATTTTCAAGTAGAACAAAAACGACTTATCGATTATATAAAGAAAACACAAGAATTAGGAGCAGCTCATTTTGAAGGCAAAGAGTCGCATTCTTTTGGGAAGTTGACATCTATAGAATGGAACAATATGTTTTACAAGCATTTAGACCATCATCTAAGTCAATTTGGAGTATAGCTATCTATCTATAAAGTCTTGAAAAGCGTTTTGTGTAATTGCTTTTCCAAGCGAATCTAATTCCATAGTATTAAGACCTGAAGCCATAATTGGTTTCTTACCTACATAATCGTATATAAAAGTTCCATTTTTGGTTAAGGTTCCAAAGCCCTTGCTAAAGATGTAATGCGCATATTGTTTAGTGCTAGAGTTAAAGATATTTTTACCAAATTTAAAATCGTCATTATTACCTCCTAATAAGTCTAAAAGTGTAAAACTAAAATCTACTTGACTAGAAAAAGTATTTATTTCTCTTATATTAGGATTTACTGCACCACCTAACCAAACCATAGGTATATGAAATTTTTTTGGAGCAAAAAATGGACCATCATGTTTTGGTAAACTATGTCCATGATCACTCATAATAACAATTAAGGTGTTTTTATACCAATCTTGTTGTTTGGCAAATGTTATAAAATCGCCAATAACTTTATCTGTGTAAAAATGCGAGCTTCTAAATAAGTTTTCTTCAGTATCTTTTCCAAATTTATATTTTCCTTTCACTTCAAAAGGTTCGTGGCTAGATAATGTTAACGCAATTTTAAAAAATGGGTTTTTATTTTTTTGTTTTAGATCTTCAGCAAAACGATTCATAAATACGTCATCATAAACGCCCCATTTTGAATTCCAATCTTTAGAATCAAACTCATCACCATCATGTATATCTTGAATTTCTGCATTTCTCAAATACGTATTCATGTTTCCAAAGTTTAAATCACCACCATAATAAAAAGAAGTATTGTATCCTATCTTATGCATTTCTTTGGTTAACATAGGTAAACTTCTTGTTTTACCAGGATTTCTCATGATACGCTCGTAAGGAGGAGGATAATAACCACTTAAAATTGCAGGAATTGCCTTGTCTGTTCTATCGCCATTAGAATAAAAATTAGTAAATAATAGTCCTTCTTTAGCGAAACGATTTAAATTAGGAGTTACGTTTTTTTCACCACCCAAAACACCTACAATTTTAGCTGGCAAACTCTCCCAAATTATAAGAATTATATTTGGTTTGTCTACAACAAGAATACTATCAATATTTCTTTGTAATAATGAATTTCTGTTTGTAGTAAGTAACTTTTTTTCAGTAATCGTGTCTAGTGTTTTGTATGGATTAACTTTATCTGTTTTTCTTTTAAATGTGTTAAAAAAGTTCCAAGCGTAATTTATTGCAGCATGATTTGCAAACATATTATTAGAAAAGTATACATTACTTTGATTTACAGGGTATAACTGTAAACCACCTCTTATAGGTATGATTAAAAAACCAATAAGAAAAAGCGAAAAAAGAGCATGTGAAATACTTCTTGTTTTTATTCTTTTAAACCTTTTTAGATTTGTTTTTTTATCTAGTGTAAAATAAAAAAAAGAAAGAAATAAAAAGCTTGCAATACCACCAGCTATTTGTGTGTTAGATGCTGTAGCAATCATTAACTCAGGCTTATTTAGATAAGGAAGTATAGATGCATCAATACGAAAACCCCAAGCACTATAAAGCCCTACATCTAGCAAAAACATAAAGGTTACAATGGCTAAAACAATTTTTGTATATAGGTTTAGAATAGCTCTTAAGAATTGTTTAGCTGTAAAAGCTTTTAGTAACACTAAAAACATAGGAATAATAGTAATATAACCTGTAATAGAGGCATCTAATCGTAGACCGTAAAATAAACTCTTAATACTTTCTAGTAAACCAAGTTCTTTGGTGTTTTCTAAGTAGAATAGTAGAAATATGATTCTTGCAACAAGAAAATAAAAAATCCAAAATAAAAAATAACCAATAAAAAAATTAAGTATAAATTTTAGCTTTCGCATTACTCACTAACATTTAATCTTGCTTTCGCAGTTATAGAAACATCAGAATATTGTTTTTTTAGATATTTTAAATACCCTGTAATTCCTATCATTGCTGCATTATCTGTAGTATATTCAAACTTAGGAAGGTAGGTTGTCCATCCAAAGTGTTTTTCTGCATTCTCTAGCCTTTTTCTAATTTCAGAATTTGCAGAAACTCCACCAGCAATTGCAATATGTTTAATTCCAGTTTGTTTTACAGCGTTTTTAAGTTTGTCCATTAAAATAGAAACAATAGTATACTGAATTGAAGCACAAATGTCTTCTAAATTTTCTTTAACAAAATTAGGGTTTTCTCGTTGTTTTTTTTGCACAAAATACAATACAGCAGTTTTTAAACCACTAAAGCTAAAATCTAAATCACCAACTTTTGGTTTGGTAAAATAAAATGCTTTTGGGTTTCCAGATTTTGCGTATTTGTCTATCATTGGACCTCCAGGATAGGGGAGTCCTAAGATTTTAGCAGATTTATCAAACGCTTCTCCAACAGCATCATCTATAGTCTCTCCTAAAATTTCCATTGTAAAATAATCGCTTACTTTAACTATTTGCGTATGTCCACCACTTATGGTTAAACAAACAAAAGGAAAAGGAGGTTTTTTTGCTTTTTCATCATTAATAAAATGCGCTAAAATATGAGCTTGCATGTGGTTTACATCAATAAGCGGAATATTTAATCCAAGTGCTAACGATTTAGCAAAAGAGGTACCCACTAATAAAGAACCCATAAGTCCTGGACCTCTGGTAAACGCAATTGCACTTAAATCGTTTTTGGTAATTCCTGCCTGTTCTATTGCTTGTTGAACCACAGGAACTATATTTTGTTGATGCGCTCTAGAAGCCAATTCAGGAACTACTCCTCCATATTTAGAATGTACTTCTTGGTTAGCTACAACATTACTTAAAACATCTGTATTTCTTAAAATAGATGCACTTGTATCATCGCAAGAAGACTCTATTCCTAAAATGTAAATTGGCTTATTCATAATGGTACACAAAATTAAATATATTTTCTAATACAGCAGATTTTAAGTTTAGAAATTTAATTCTTTGTTAAAATTACATTTACTTTGTAATAATTGATTAAATTAAGCTTTATAACTAGTAGATCATTGTTTAAAAAAAGTACATCAATTTCCATAAAAAGTAGAAAAATAGTAACGTTTTTTCTGTACCTATTTCTAATTTTATTAGTAATTAGTATGATCCTTTCTGTACCTTTTGTACAAACCTCACTTGGTAAATTAGCTACAGAAAGATTAAACAAAGATTTTAGTACAAATATCTCGATTGCCAAAGTAGATTTCTCTTATTTAGGATCTGTTAGATTAAAAGGTATTCGAATTAAAGACCATCACTTAGACACCTTAATTTATGTAAACAGACTTTCTACTTCTCTAAATAATGCTAAGCAAATTTTAGACAATAAGTTTAATTTAGGAGATATTTCTTTAGATGGCGTAGATTTTTACATGAAAACTTATAAGGGAGAACAAGAAGATAATATGGGAGTTTTTCTTAGTTCTTTTGATGATGGTAAACCTAGAGATTCCTTACAAAATCCTTTTCTACTAAAAAGCAACAACATTTATATAAACGACTTGCATTATCGAGTTACAGATGCAAACAAAAAAGATTCTATAAATTACGAAGTTTTTAAAGCAGGGGGCAACCTACAAGATTTACGAATAGAAGGACCTAAATTCTCTACAAAAATTAGAGGTTTGTATTTTAAAGATAGGTTTGATTTACAAATTTCTAATTTAACAACAGACTTTAGCTATACACTTAACTCCATGCACTTTAAGAATACTATTCTTAAAACAAAAGATACAGACTTAAGAGCAGATATTCTTTTTTCGTATAATAGAGAAGATTTAGCAGATTTTAATAGCAAAGTACTAATAAATGCAAATTTTAATGCAAGTAAAATTGCAACCAATGATATTAGAAAATTTTACAACGAACTAAGTCCCAACTATATTTTAGATTTTAAAGGAAACTTAGAAGGAACATTAAATAATTTCGAGCTAAAAAATTTAAACCTATCTTCAAATTCTGGAATTTATATTAATGGCGATTTTGGTTTTGTTAATTCAATAAACACACAAAATGGTTTTGTTTTTGATGGTGATATTAATAAACTGTCTGCCACCCAACCAAAATTACTTAGAATTTTACCAAATGTTCTAGGAAAAAACGTACCCTCAGAATTTGCAAAACTTGGTTTATTTAATCTATCAGGAAAAATTAAAGTTACGCCACAACAATTACAAGCAGCTTTAGAAATAGAATCGGAAATTGGCTATGCTGCATCAGATTTACTTTTTTCAAATATAGATGATATAGATTATGCAGAATATATAGGAGAAATTACACTGAATGACTTTAATATGGGAGTGTTTTTTAATGACCCGCTTTTTGGTCCTGTAACGTTAAAAGGAGATGTTGTTGGGAAAGGGTTTAAGCTAGAAAACATCAACACTACTTTTATTGGGAAGATTAATAGATTCCACTTTAAAAGTTACGATTACGAAAATATTGTTGCTAACGGTCAATATCAAAACAATAAATTTGATGGAGATCTTCGTGTAGATGATAGAAATTTCACTATGAAATTTAATGGTTTAGCAGACTTATCATCTGAAGTAAATAAGTTTGATTTTAGTTCTACAATAGAGAATCTTAACCTTAAAGAAACCAACCTTTTTACAAGAGATAGTATTGCTATTTTAAGTGGTGAAATAAAATTAGATATAGAAGGAAATACTTTAGATGATATTGTTGGAAATGCCTCTTTTAAAAATGTTTTTTATACAAATGAAAAAAACGAGTATAGTTTTGATAAGTTTGATGTTACTTCTTCTTTAAAAGATAGTATAAAAACAGTAAAAGTAAGCTCTAAAGATATTGCAAATGGTTCTTTAAGCGGTAAGTTTACTTTTTCTGAGTTGCCAAAAGTTGCGCAAAATGCTTTGGGTAGTATTTATACCAATTACCAACCGTATCAAGTTACACCAAATCAATATATAGACTTTAATTTTACCATTTTTAATCAAATTGTTAATGTCTTTTTTCCACAAATAAGTATAGATGATAATACAAAATTGCGAGGTAGAATTAGATCTACTAATAATCAATTTCGATTAAACTTTTCTTCACCAAACATTATTGCCTATGGCAATCAAGCAAAAGATTTAGTTTTAAGAACTGACAATCAGAACCCTCTTTATAACACTCACCTAACAGCAGAAGAGCTAAACACAGAGTACTATAAAGTTTCTAAACTAAACTTGCTAAACAGAACGCAAAACGATACTCTATTTTTTAAATCGGAGTTTAAAGGTGGGCAAACACAAAACGAAAAATACAATCTAGACTTTTTCTACACCATAAATGAAGAAAGTAAATCGGTTTTAGGTTTCGAAAATTCTACATTTATTTTTAAAAATAACGTTTGGAATATTAATCCAGATAAAGAAAATACAGATAAAGTAACCTTTAAATTAGCAGACAACGATTTTGATTTCAGTAAGTTTAGATTAGTTTCTGGGGAACAGAAAATAGAATTTCAAGGAAGATTAAAAGGCACTTCAGAGAAATCTTTTTTAGTAGACTTTACCAAGGTGAAATTAGAGAGCTTTATGCCAGAGATAGATAGTTTGCAATTAAAAGGAATGGTTTCTGGAAAATTAGATTTTGAACAAAAAAACAACAACTATAAGCCAGAAGCAGCACTAGTTATTAACGATTTCGAAATTAATAACTTTAAACAAGGAGACATGGAAATTAATATTGAAGGCCAAAACTCCTTAGAAAATTATGCAGTAGATTTTTCAATTAAAAACGAGCTTGTAAAAAGTATAGAAGCACAAGGTTTTATAGATTTTTCTAAAAATAGACCATTAATAGATTTAGAAGTTTCTTTAGAAGATTATCGATTAGAAGCATTTAGTCCTCTAGGTCAGGATGTTGTATCTAGATTAAGAGGTAGTGTTACAGGGGCATTTAATTTAAAAGGATTTTTACGAAATCCAGATATGGAGGGTAGTTTAACCTTAAGAGAAGCAGGTTTAAAGTTTCCTTATCTTAATATTGATTATGATTTTAAAGGGGAGTCTACTATTTCATTATTACAACAATCCTTTTTGTTAGAAGATATTGCCCTAGAAGATATTAAATACAAATCTTCTGGAACTTTATCTGGTAATATAACCCATAGAAATTTTGAGCAGTGGTTTTTAGACCTTCAAATAAATACAGATAATCTTTTAGTGCTAGATACTAAAAACTCAGAAGAAGCCCTTTATTTTGGTACTGCATTTATGGATGGTTCTGCAAGTATAACTGGTTTAACAGATCAGTTAGACATTAATGTAAATGCGAAGACTAATGATAATACAACCTTTGTAGTTCCTCTTAAAGACATAGAAACGGTAGATAATTACCAATTAATACATTTTAAATCAGACGAATTAAACATTAATGATAGACAAGAACAAATTGCCAAAGAAGCAATTAAAGGGCTATCCTTATATATAGATTTAGAAGTAACAGACGATGCTAAAGCGCAAGTTGTAATTGATGAAGATAATGGTAGTCAGCTCTCTGGAAGAGGTAACGGAAATTTACGAATAGAAATAGACACAAGAGGAACCTTTAATATGTTTGGAGATTATGCAATAAAACAAGGTGTTTATGACTTTAAATATGGAGGTATTATTAACAAGCCTTTTATAATTCAAAAAGGAGGTACAATTTCTTGGAATGGAGATCCTTATAAAGCCAATTTAGATGTTACTGCTGTTTATAAAGCGAAAGCAAACCCTGGTGTTCTTTTAGAAAACTACAATTCTAACAGAAGAGAAGAAATAGATTTAGTAACCAGAATTACTGGCGATTTATTTAACTCTAAGCAAGATTTAGACATACAATTAACAAATGTAGATCCTACCATTGCAAGTGAATTAGAGTTTGTATTGAATGATAATAATGTAAATGAAAAAACAACACAATTTATAAGTCTTTTAGCCTTTAATTCGTTTAGAAATCCAGATAATACAAACTTAGGGAACAATACAATATCTAATACTGCTTCTAGTGCAATTGCTGCTGCTTTTTCTAATTTATTAAATACTGCAGACAGTAAGTTTCAAGTTGGCTTAGATTACCAAGCAGGTGATACAGGAAATGTAGATAGATTAAACTTAGACAATCAAGTAGATGTGTCTGTCAGTACACAGGTTAGCGATAGAATTATTATAAACGGTAAAGTTGGTGTTCCTGTTGGCGCACAAACACAGTCTAGTGTTGTTGGAGAAGTAAAAGTAGAAGTGCTTCTAAATGAGCAAGGTTCTTTTAGGGGAGTTATTTTTAATCGCCAAAATGAAATTCAATATTCGCAACAAGAAGAAGGATATACTCAAGGTGTAGGATTGTCTTATCAAGTAAATTTTAACACTTTACGCGAGCTTTTAGATAAAATTGGGGTAACTAATAAAGAGAAAAATATAAAAAAGAAACGAAAAGATAGTCTTACCCTTTCTAGGCACAAAGACTTAATTAATTTTAAATCTTCAAACTAATTTCTGTTTATAAATTTTCATTAATATATCTTATTTTTAGATATTTAAATAGAAATATTGCTATATCGATTTCGTACTTTTTTTTAAAAATAAAATTTTAAAGCAGTAAATTTGAGCTAAATAAAATGAAAAAAATAAAGAAAATAGGAGTCATGACTTCAGGAGGAGATTCTCCTGGCATGAATGCAGCTATAAGATCTGTTGTTAGAACCTGCGCTTTTTATCACATTGGTTGTGTTGGTATATATCAAGGTTACCAAGGAATGATAGAAGGTGATTTTATAGATTTAGATGCTAGAAGCGTTAAAGGAATTATAGATAAAGGAGGTACGTTTTTAAAATCTGCAAGATCTAAAGAATTTAGAACACCTGAAGGAAGAGAAAAAGCTTATAAAAATTTAGTAGAACAAGAAATTGATGCCCTTGTTGTAATAGGAGGAGATGGTTCATTTACTGGAGCTTTGGTTTTCAATAAAGAATATAATTTTCCAGTTATGGGAATTCCAGGAACTATAGATAATGATATTGAAGGAACCAGTCATACTTTAGGTTACGATACTGCATTAAACACTGCTGTAGAAGTTATAGATAAAATTAGAGATACTGCACATTCTCATAATCGTTTGTTTTTTATTGAGGTGATGGGAAGAGATGTAGGACATATAGCTCTCAATGTTGGCGTTGGCGCTGGTGCAGAAGAAATTTTAATTCCAGAAGAAGATTTAGGTTTAGAAAGATTATTAGAATCCCTCAAAAAGAGTAAAAGATCAGGAAAAACTTCCAGTATAGTTATTGTTGCTGAAGGAGACAAAACAGGGAAAAATGTATTTGAACTTAAGGATTATGTAGATGAAAATCTTCCAGAATATGAAGTTCGTGTTTCAGTTGTAGGGCATATGCAAAGAGGTGGTTCACCTTCTTGTTTTGATCGAGTTTTAGCAAGTAGAATGGGAGTAAAGGCTGTAGAAAGTTTATTAGATGGGCAATCTAATAAGATGGTTGGTTTGCTTAACGATAAAATAGCATTAACGCCTTTAGAGAAGGCAATTAAAGGACAATCTAAAATAAATAAAGAATTAATTCGTGTGTCAGACATTCTGACCACATAAAAACATACTTATGATAAAAATAGGAATAAATGGATTTGGAAGAATTGGTAGGCTAGCATTTAGACAAGCTGTTGCAAGAAAAAACGTTCAAGTTGTTGCAATAAACGATTTGTTAGATGTAGATTATTTAGCTTACATGCTAAAATACGATTCAGTGCATGGACAGTTTCAAGGTGATGTTGACGTAAAAGACGGGAAGTTAGTTGTAAATGGAAATGCAATTAGAATAACTGCAGAGCGTAATCCTGAAGATTTAAAGTGGAATGAAGTTGAAGCAGAATATGTTTTAGAGTGTACTGGTATTTTTAAATCATTAGAAATGGCTAACAAACACATAATAGGTGGCGCTAAGAAAGTTGCAATTTCTGCACCTTCATCAGATGCACCTATGTTTGTAATGGGAGTGAACAATACATTATTAAAATCTACAGATACTATTTTTTCTAATGCATCTTGTACAACAAACTGTTTAGCACCAGTTGCAAAAGTATTAAATGATAATTTTGGCATTACAGAAGGTCTTATGACAACTGTGCATGCTACAACAGCAACGCAAAAAACTGTAGATGGTCCATCTATGAAAGATTGGAGAGGTGGTAGAGCTGCAATACACAACATTATTCCTTCTTCTACTGGAGCAGCGAAAGCTGTTGGTAAGGTAATTCCTGAATTAAATGGAAAATTAACTGGAATGGCTTTTAGAGTCCCAACCATGGATGTTTCTGTGGTAGATTTAACCGTAAAATTAAACAAATCAGCTTCTTACGAAGACATTAAAGCTGCTATGAAAGAAGCATCAGAAAGTGATGAAATGAATGGCGTTTTAGGGTATACAGAAGAACTTGTAGTATCTCAAGATTTTGTTGGTGATACAAGAACTTCAATTTTTGACGCTAATGCAGGTATAGCTTTAAACGATAACTTTGTAAAAGTTGTTTCTTGGTATGATAACGAAATGGGATATTCTGCTAAATTAGTAGATTTAGTAGAATATGCTGCATCCTTATAAAAGTAATTTAATTTACATAAAAAAGGCTGTTTTTTAAACAGCCTTTTTTTATTGTAATTTTCTCAAATAGTCAATTACAAGAAATCTATTTTTCCAACTCTTAGTTTCGTATTCTTCTGCGTTTATAAAATCCACTTTTTTAGAATAGTCTTTTTTCTTCATCTTTTTAGAATAAAACTTTCCTTTGATTGTCATTTTGTTTATAAGAGATTCTGTAGTTTCATAAGCGGTAAATTTAGTTTTAAAGTTAAGTTTAAGCTTATTTTCCTCTTCAGAGTTTTCAATAAATTTAAAAGGTCTATTTGCGTAGATATCTCTTCCAATAGTTTCTTTGAAATATTTAACGTAAAATTTTCCATTTATTTTTTCATAATGAACTATACCTTCTTTTATATTCTCAGAAAACTTAACTCCGAGTAAAAACCTCAAGTTTAAGTGTTCTCCTCTTTTTCCTTTAGCATAATTGTAAATTATTTTGCTAACGAAGAAGTCAGTTTTATCAATAAATAACTTTCCTTCAAATTTCGATTTCGATTTTTTTGGAGAAAAATAAATAACAAAAACTTCTTCATTATTAAATGTAGATTGTCCTAATAACTGATGTTTGTAATATTTTGAACTAAGGAAGTTAGCTTCATTATCATTATCAAAAACCTTCATTTTATTGACTATTGTCATGCTATTCCATATTCTGGAAACTGGATTGAAAGAATCTTTTTTAGCTAATTCTTTTTCGTATTGTTTTAGGCTTAAACTATCTTCAACTTTAAACAAACCAGTTTTTACTTTATATGTTTTGCTTACACCTAAATTTTTTAGAATTAATGCTTGAGCCTTTTTTTGCATTTCTTTAAAATCTAATACATTATTAGAGAAAGTTTTTTTAAACCCAATAACAGTGTCTATAACTCCTAAATGCATATATTCATTTTTCTTTTTTAAGAAAATTCTATTGAAGTTTATGGAGCCATAAAATTCCTTAGTGTTTTCAGGGGGTTTATTTCTTATTTCATTTGCAAATTTCTCAAATTCAGAAATAGCTTTTTTACGTTCTTTTTTAGTTAATAGTGAGTTTTTTTTCAATTCCAATTCAAGAATATCAATATTAAATTTTGAAAAATCTCTTTGATAAAAATTACTTCTAAAACTTGAGTCAACTTTATGAGTTTTCATTGTGTATAATGATTTCTCTATTATTTCATTTAGAGAATAATCCTTAGTATTTATTTGAATTTCATCTAGTTTAGTGGTTGTTTCATAAAGAGTAATTATGAAATTTCTTTGTTTCAAATCGTCAATAGAGACAGTTTTAGTTTCATAACCTAAAAACGATATATTTAAAAAATTTAAGTTTGTAATATCTATTGTAAAATAACCATTTTCATTTGTAGTTGTTCCCGTATTTAAATTGGTTTTAATTGCAACATTTGCAATACCTTTCTCAGTAATATAATCTATTACTTTTCCTTTAACTACTTGAGAATAAAGTTGATTTGAAACAACTAATAAAATTAAGAGAAGGGTATTTTTTAACCTCATAAAAAAATATTTAGAATTTAAACATAGTTGAAAAATCTTATGTAAAATAATTTGGCTAAAGCATTTAACAAAGTATTATATTTGCAACCTTAATTTTTAAGAAAACCATAACATGAAAGCAGGTATTGTAGGCTTACCAAATGTAGGAAAATCAACTTTATTTAATTGTTTATCTAATGCAAAAGCGCAAAGTGCAAACTTTCCTTTTTGTACTATAGAGCCAAATTTAGGTGTGGTTAATGTTCCAGATCATAGATTAGAAAAGTTAGAAGAATTGGTTAATCCAGAAAAAGTAATTCCTGCAACAGTAGAAATCGTAGATATTGCTGGTTTAGTAAAAGGTGCAAGTAAAGGAGAAGGTTTAGGAAATCAGTTTTTAGCTAACATTAGAGAGACTGACGCTATTTTACATGTTTTACGTTGTTTTGATAACGATAATATTGTGCATGTAGATGGTTCTGTAGATCCAATAAGAGATAAAGAAACGATAGATATTGAGCTTCAATTAAAAGATCTTGAAACTGTACAGAAAAGATTAGAAAGAGTAAAACGAACTGCTAAAACAGGGCAAAAAGAAGCACAAGTAGAACTTGAAGTTTTGCTTAAGGTAGAAGCAACCTTGTTAGAAGGTCGTTCTGTAAGATCAATAGAATTTAGCGAAAAAGAAGAGGAGTTTGTAAAACCGCTACAATTTATCACTGCAAAACCAGTACTATACGTTTGTAATGTAGATGAAAATTCTGCAGTTTCTGGAAATGCTTATGTTGATAAAGTAAAAGAAGCTGTAGCAAACGAAAATGCAGAAGTAATTGTGTTAGCTGTAGGAACAGAAGCAGACATTACAGAATTAGAAGATTATGAGGAAAGACAAATGTTCTTAGAAGATATTGGCTTAGAAGAAGCAGGCGTTTCTAGATTAATACGTTCAGCATACAAACTATTAAATTTGCAAACTTATTTCACAGCTGGTGAAAAAGAGGTACGTGCATGGACAGTTTTTATTGGTGCAACTGCACCACAAGCAGCAGGTGTCATTCACACAGATTTTGAAAAAGGATTTATTAGGGCAGAAACTATTTCGTATGAAGATTATGTTGCCTATGGTAGTGAAGCTAAAGTGAAAGAAGCAGGAAAAATGCGAGTAGAAGGGAAGGATTATATCGTAAAAGATGGAGATGTAATGCACTTTAGGTTCAATGTATAATTATGGCTCAAATTCAACTTATAAGAAGTGCAACCTTAAAAATTTTTTATGCTGGTAATACTATTTTAGTAGACCCAATGCTTGGAAATAAAGGTTCTTTTGAATCTTATGGTGAAATTGCAGAAAATCCTATAACGAATTTACCTTTTACAAAAGAAGAAGTACTAGAAAATATAGATTTTGTTCTAGTTTCGCATTTGCATAAAGACCATTTTGATGATGCAGCAAAAAAATTAATTTCTAAAAGTTTACCAGTTTTTTGTCAACCTGGAGATAAAGAAAACATAGAATCATCAGGGTTTAAAAATGTCTCTGAAATAAAAAATTCATTAAATTTTAATTCGATAACAGTTCATAGAACTTTAGGAAAACACGGAAGAGGTTCTGTAGAAAAGCTTATGGGGCAAGTTTCTGGTTTTGTATTTCAATCAGAAAATGAACCTACAATTTATATCATTGGAGATTCTATTTTTAATGAAGATGTTAAGAAAGCTATAAATGTACACAAACCTCAAATTATCATTACAAATTCTGGTGGTGCATTTATTCCAGGCCATGAAGATAATTTGATTCTATTAGATGAAAAAGAAACTTTAGAATTAGCTGAATATGCTAACGAATCTAAAATTATTACAGTTCATTTAGAGGCGTTAGACCATTGTTCTGTTAATAGAGCTAGCTTAAAGTTAGCGTTACTCCAGTCAAATATTAGTCAAAAAAATTTTTTTATACCTAATGATGGTGAAGTTCTAGAATTTCATAAATAAAAAAAGGCGCTTTAAAGCGCCTTTTTTTAGATGATATAAATTTTACATTTTCACATCAAATCTGTCTAGTTCCATAACTTTAGCCCAAGTAGCTACAAAATCATTTACAAATTTTTCTTTTGCATTATTTGCAGCATAAACCTCTGCTAAAGCTCTTAATTCTGAATTAGAACCAAAGATTAAGTCAACACGTGAAGCAGTCCATTTTTTAGTGTCTGTACCTCTTACAAAACCTTCAAATACATTACATGCTTCTGATTGTGGTTTCCATTCAAAATCCATACTCAGTAAGTTTTGGAAATATTTGTTATCTAAAACACCAGGAGTGTCAGTAAGAATACCCATATCAGACCCATCATAGTTTGCATTAAGAGCTCTCATTCCACCAATTAATACAGTCATTTCTGGTGCCGTTAAGTTTAGTAATTGTGCTTTATCTAACAACAACTGTTCTGAAGTAATAGTATAATCTGTCTTTTTATAGTTTCTAAATCCATCTGCCATAGGCTCAAGAACAGCCATTCCTTCAATATTGGTTTGTTCTTGAGAAGCATCCATTCTTCCAGGTGTAAATGGAATTTCAATAGTTATTCCTGCTTTTTTCGCTGCTTCTTCAATGGCTGCATTTCCTCCTAAAACAATTAAGTCTGCGATAGATACTTTTTTAGAACGTTTGTTAAAACTTGCTTGTAATTCTTCATATTTTGCAATTACCTGTTTTAATTGAGTTGGATTATTTGATTCCCAACTAATTTGAGGTTCTAGACGAATTCTAGCCCCATTAGCCCCACCACGTCTATCGGAATCTCTATAGGTTGATGCAGATGCCCATGCTGTAGTTATAAGTGCTTCTGATGATAGACCAGAGTTTAGGATCTGTCTTTTAAGATTCTGCGCATCATATTTGTTTATTAATCTGTGATTAACAGCTGGAATTGGATCTTGCCAAATGAAATTTTCTTCAGGTATCTCTGGCCCCAGATAAGTCGTCTTTGGCCCCATGTCTCTATGAGTTAATTTAAACCAAGCTTTTGCAAATGCTTTGTTAAATTCCTCTGGATTTTCATAAAATCTTCTTGAGATTTTTTCATAAACAGGGTCTTTAATTAAGGATAAATCTGTTACCAACATTGTTGGTTTGTGGGTTTTGTTTTCATCGAACGCATCTGGATACATTTTTTTAGGATTTACAGCTTGAAATTGATGAGCACCACCTGGACTTTTTACTAATTCCCATTCGTTTTCAAACAAACTCTTAAAGTATCCTTGACTCCATTTTGTTGGAGTAGCTGTCCAGATTACTTCTAATCCAGAAGTAATAGCGTCAGGACCTTTACCTGACTTGTAGTTACTTTTCCATCCAAAGCCTTGTTCTTCAATTGAAGCTCCTTCTGGACTTTTCCCTAAGTGCTCTCCACTTGCTTGTCCGTGTGTTTTTCCTAATGTATGTCCACCAGCAATCAGAGCAACAGTTTCCTCGTCATTCATTCCCATTCTACCAAATGTCTCTCTAATGTCATGCGCTGCTAAAACTGGATCTGGATTTCCTGCAGGACCCTCTGGATTTACATAAATTAATCCCATTTGAACTGCAGCTAAAGGCGTTTCTAATTCTCTATCTCCTTCATAACGCTCACTATCATCTAACATTTGTGTTTCTGCACCCCAATATACATTGCTCTCTGGTTCCCAAACATCTTCTCTACCACCAGCAAAACCTATTGTTTCAAACCCCATATCTTCAAAAGCAACATTCCCAGCTAAAATCATAAGGTCTGCCCATGAGATTTTCTTACCATATTTTTGCTTTACAGGCCATAATAGACGTCTTGCTTTATCTAAGTTTGCGTTGTCTGGCCAACTATTTAATGGTGCAAAACGTTGTTGCCCAGCTCTAGAACCACCTCTTCCATCTCCAGTCCTGTAAGTTCCTGCACTGTGCCATGCCATTCTTATGAAAAGTCCACCATAATGGCCAAAATCTGCTGGCCACCAGTCTTTAGAATCTGTTAAAACTTTTTTAATGTCTTCTTTTAATGCAAAGTAATCTAAACTTTTAAATTCTTTTTTGTAGTCGAAATCTACACCCATTGGATCTGAAAGGTTAGAATTATGCCTTAAGACAGATAAATCTAACTGGTTTGGCCACCAATCTCTATTCGTGTTTCCTTCGTTCTTAACAACATTTCCAGAAGAGGATAGTCTGCCAAATCCTAATGGACAACCACTTGAAGTTTCATCATTCTTCGCTGTTTCATTTGAGTTAGGATTTTGGTTACAGGCAAAAAACCCTAGAAATAGTACTAATATTACATGTTTAAATTTCATAATAACTAATTATTGGTTAATACGATGCAAAGGTACAATTAAACAGCTATAATAAAAAATGATATTATTGTAAATAAGATAGAAATAAACTATAGCAATATAAAACTTATAAAAAAACCACCTTTTTAGGTGGTTTTTTTTTTTACTGTTTATAAAATGGCAGTCGAACTACTTTTGCAGGTATTCGTTTCTTTCTTACCTGTATAAAAAATTCACTATCTGTTTTACTATTTACTTTAGTAACATAACCTAATCCAATTCCTTTACCTAAAGATGGGCTCATTGTTCCAGAAGTAACATTACCAATAATATTTCCTTCTACATCTACTATTTCATAACCTTGTCTAGGAATTCCTTTTTCTGTCATTTCAAAAGCAACCAGTTTTCTAGTTACGCCATTTTCTTTTTGGTTTAGTAATGCTTCTTTATTTATAAAGTTTTCTTTATTAAATTTCGTAATCCAACCTAAACCTGCCTCTATTGGGGAAGTAGTATCGTTAATATCATTGCCATATAAACAATACCCCATTTCTAATCGTAAAGTATCTCTAGCAGCTAATCCTATAGGTTTAATACCCCAATTTGCACCAGCTTCCATTACTTTATCCCAAACTTGTTCTATAGAATCATTCTTTACATAAATTTCAAATCCTCCAGAACCAGTATAACCTGTAGCAGAAATTATTGCATGTTCTACACCAGCAAAATCTGCAACTTTAAATTTGTAAAAAGGGATTTTTGCTAAATCTATAGAGGTTAACCTTTGCATTGCTTCAACAGCTTTAGGTCCTTGAATAGCTAGTAGTGAAAAATCATCAGAAATATTTTTTAGTGTTGCACCAAAAGCTTCATTATATTTAGAAATCCAATTCCAATCTTTTTCAATATTAGAAGCATTAACTACCAATAAATATTGTTCTTCTTTAATTCTATAACAGATTAAATCGTCTACAATTCCTCCATTTTCATTAGGGAAACAGGAGTATTGTGCATCTCCAATTTCTAATTTAGAAGCATCATTAGAAGTAACATGTTGAATTAACGCAAGTGCATTTTCACCTTCAACTAGAAACTCGCCCATATGGCTTACATCAAACACGCCAACACTATTTCTAACAGTATTGTGTTCTGCATTAACCCCTTCGTATTGAACAGGCATGTTAAAGCCTGCAAAAGGAACCATCTTTGCTCCTAAATCCACATGTTTTTGATGTAGTGCTATATTTTTCATTGTAGGTGTAATTTAATTTTCAGCAAAATTATTTAAAATTTAGCAATTTCATTTACTAAACTTTCATTAATATTTTTCATTAAAAATTGAAAAACGTTACTTTTGAAACATTAAAAAACAATAACAATGAGGTTTAACAACATATTTTTTACACTTTTTTTATTTATTACCATAATTAGTAATGCGCAAACTCCAACAGATTATTTATCTAAAGAATTTCATAAAGAAAGAAGAGAGATTTTACGATCTAAAATGCCAGAAAATTCTGTAGCTGTATTCTTTGCAAATCCTGTAAGAAATAGAGCTAATGATGTAGATTATGTTTACCATCAAGATCCTAACTTTTATTATTTAACTGGCTACAGAGAACCTAATGCAGTTTTGGTTATATTTTCTGAAGATCAAGACGGAAAAGGCGATGAAAAGTATAATGAAATTTTATACGTTCAAGAAAAAAATAAAACAAGAGAGCAGTGGGACGGGAAACGATTAGGAGTTTCTGGTGCTAAAGAGATACTAGGATTCGATAAGGCTTTTAACGGAGAAGACTTTCTTAAAAGTAATATTGATTTTAAGTCTTTCGATAAAGTTTTTATTGATGGTAAATTTAAGGACGATTACAGAGACACAAATGAGCGTATAAACATGTTGGCTTTAGTGAGAAGTTTTAAACAAAAAACAGACTATAATCCAGATGTGTTTCTATCCCCATTAAAAAAATATTTCTATGGTGTAATTAAAGAAACAACACCTGCCAACAGAGATAATATTGTAAGCATTATTAAAAATGCACAAGAAAGATACTCTCAGTTAAAGAAAGACAATTTTATTCAAGATTTTATAAAAGCATCTAACGACAAAGAGATAGCAGATTTACAGAAAAAGCTAGATATAAAACTACAGGCGGAAACAAACATTGATGTAGATTTTTTAAAGTCGCAAATGGCTACAATGCGTGAAGTAAAAACGGAAGAAGAGTTAAAGTTATTAAAAAAAGCAGTTGAAATTTCAGCAATAGGCCAAGTAGAAGTAATGAAAGCAATGAAACCTGAATTATCTGAAACTCAAATTCAAGGTATTCATGAGTTTGTATATAGAAAGTATAATGCAGAAGACGAGGGGTATCCTTCTATTGTTGGAGCAGGTCATAACGGATGTATCTTACACTATATAGAAAACAATAAAATGAAAGTTGGTAACGATTTGGTTTTAATGGATTTAGGTGCAGAATATAGAGGGTATACTGCAGATGTTACTAGAACAATTCCTGCAAACGGAAAATTTACTCCAGAACAAAAAGCAATTTACGATTTGGTTTACGAAGGCCAAGAAGCAGGAATTGCCAAATATGTTATTGGAGAAAAAATGAGTTCGCCAAGAGCTGCTGCAGAAATGGTAATTAATAGAGGTTTGCTTAAATTAGGAATTATTAAATCAATAGATGAAAAACACTCTTACATGCCTCATGGAACTTCGCATCATATAGGTTTAGATGTGCATGATCCAGGAAACTATACTACATTCGAAAAAAATATGGTGGTAACTATGGAGCCAGGAGTTTACATTCCTGAAGGAAGCCCCTGTGATAAGAAATGGTGGGGTATAGCTGTTCGTATAGAAGATGATATTTTGGTTACCGAAAATGGACCCGTAAATCTTTCTGCCTTTGCTCCAAGAAAGTCAGATGAAATTGAGGAAATGATGGCAAAAGAATCTGCTTTAGATGCTTTTTCACTGCCACAATTAAAAAATTAAATAAAAAAAGGAGTTCTGTTAAGAACTCCTTTTTTTATTTATTTACTAGTACCCATTCTCCTTTTTGTATGAGAGGAATAGCCTGTTTGTATTTAATTGTTTTTTCTTGACCACTCATTACATTTTTAATAGTAACCTTTTCATTTCTACCAATTTTAGGTTGCTCTCTAACAATAGTTTCTACTGGTTCTGCTTGCTGCTGTTGGCTTCTAGAGTTTGCAATTGCTTGTTCCGTGGTGTTTTGAACATCTGCTTTACTAGTATTTAAGCGCTCTCTTTTTTGTTGACGAGCTTCAGAAATTTGAGAAGTGCCTTGTGTTGGTAATTCTCCTTTAAATAAGAAAGAAAGTACTTCTTTATTTATTTTATCTACAGTTATTTTAAATAATTCAAAAGCCTCAAACTTATAAATTAATAATGGATCTTTTTGTTCGTATGAAGCATTTTGAACAGACTGTTTTAAGTCATCCATTTTACGTAAATGATCTTTCCAGTTCTCATCTATTATTGCTAATGTGATATTTTTCTCAAAATCTGTAATTAGAGATTTACCTTCACTCTCATAAGCTTCTTTAAGATTGGTAACAACTTGTAACGTTTTTATACCATCAGAAAAAGGAACTACAATTCTTTCATAACGATCGCCTTCATTTTCAAATACATTTTTTATTACAGGAAATGCCAATACAGCATTTCGTTCTATTTTTCCTTTATAATGTTCTGAAACTATCTCATATAGTTTGTCTGTAAGTTCTTTTTCGGATAACTTCTCGAATTCTTCTTCTGAAAAAGGAGAAGTCATCGATGAAAAACGGATTAGTTCGAATTCGAAATTCTGAAAATCTTTAGCTGTTTTGTTAGTGTTTATAATTGATTCGCATGTATCATAAATCATGTTTGCAATATCAATTTGTAAGCGTTTACCATCTAAAGCATTTCTTCTTCGTTTGTAAACAAACTCACGTTGCGAATTCATAATATCATCATACTCTAATAATCTCTTACGAATTCCAAAGTTGTTTTCTTCAACTTTTTTCTGTGCTCTTTCAATGGCTTTGGTAATCATAGAAGCCTGAATTACTTCTCCTTCTTTTAGTCCCATTCTATCCATCATCTTTGCGATTCTATCTGAGCCAAACAATCGCATTAAATTATCATCTAGAGCAACATAGAATTGAGAAGAACCTACATCACCTTGTCTTCCAGCACGACCTCTAAGCTGTCTGTCTACACGTCTAGAATCGTGTCTTTCTGTACCAATTATTGCCAAACCACCAGCTTTTTTAACTTCATCTGATAATTTAATATCGGTTCCACGTCCTGCCATATTTGTTGCAATAGTTACTACGCCAGGTTTTCCTGCTTCTGCAACTACATCAGCTTCTCTTTTGTGTAATTTAGCATTTAAAATATTATGAGGAATTTTACGCATTTGTAACATTCTACCTAATAATTCTGAAATTTCTACAGAAGTAGTACCTACTAATACTGGTCTTTTCTGCTCTACTAACTTTACAATATCATCAATTACTGCATTGTATTTTTCTCGTGCTGTTTTGTATACTAAATCTTCTTTATCTTCTCTAGCAATTGGTTTATTTGTAGGGATTTCTACTACGTCTAATTTATAGATTTCCCAGAATTCTCCTGCTTCAGTTATTGCAGTACCTGTCATACCAGATAGCTTGCGATACATTCTAAAGTAATTTTGAAGTGTAACTGTTGCAAAAGTTTGTGTAGCATCTTCAATTTTTACATTTTCTTTAGCTTCAATTGCTTGATGTAATCCGTCTGAATAACGACGGCCATCCATAATACGTCCTGTTTGTTCATCAACAATCATCACTTTGTTATCCATGACTACATATTCAACGTCTTTTTCAAAAACGGTATATGCTTTTAAGAGTTGATTCATGGTGTGAATTCGTTCGCTTTTTATGCTAAAGTCTTTGTATAAATCTTCTTTTTTGGAAGCTTTTTCTTCTGGACTTAAATCAGATTGGTCAATTTCACCAATTTTTACACCAATATCAGGTAAAACAAAGAAAGTATCGTTGTTTGTTTTTTCAGATAAGTGCGCAATTCCTTTATCTGTTAGGTCTATCTGATTGTTTTTTTCTTCTACAACAAACCATAGATCTTGGTCTACTTCAGGCATTAATTTATTATTATCCTGCATGTAGAAGTTTTCAGTTTTTTGAAGTATCTGCTTAATACCCTCTTGCGATAAAAACTTTATTAATGCTTTGTTCTTTGGTAAACCTCTATAAACTCTTAAAAGTAAAAAACCGCCATCTTTATCGTTTCCTTCTGCAATTAGCTTTTTTGCTTCTGCTAATACACCAACAAGATGTTTTCTCTGCATAGTAACTAAATCAGAAACTAATGGTTTTAATTCATTAAACTCATGAACATCTCCTTGTGGTACAGGACCTGAAATAATTAATGGTGTTCTTGCGTCATCAATTAAAACAGAGTCTACCTCATCAATAATTGCATAATTTGGGGCTCTTTGTACTAAATCGTCTTTAGAACTAGCCATGTTATCTCTTAAATAATCAAAACCAAATTCATTATTTGTTCCGTAAGTAATATCAGCATTATAAGCTTTACGTCTGGCATCAGAGTTTGGTTGATGATAGTCTATACAATCTGTAGACAAGCCATGAAACTCAAAAATAGGAGCCATCCAAGCACGGTCTCTTTTTGCTAAATAGTCGTTTACTGTAACTACGTGAACACCTTTACCAGTTAAAGCATTAAGATATACGGGTAATGTAGAAACTAATGTTTTACCTTCACCTGTCATCATTTCTGCAATTTTACCTTGATGCAATACAGAACCACCAATTAACTGTACATCGTAATGAATCATATCCCAAGTAACTGGTTTACCTGCAGCATCCCAGGAGTTTTGCCAGTATGCTTTATCTTCTTCTAATATTACATGCTCTCTGTTTGCAGATAACTCTCTATCAAATGGAGTAGCTGTAACTTCTATTTCTTTATTATTAACAAAACGTTTCGCAGTTTCTTTAACTACAGCAAAGGCTTCTGGCATAATGTCTAGCAAAACATCTTCAGAAATCTTATACGCTTCGTCTTTTAATCTATCAATTTCAGAAAAAATTTCTTCTTGTCTATCAATATCTGCATTTTTTGCTTCTTGTTCTAAAGTAGCAATTTGGTGGTCTAATTGTTTTGTAGATTCTTTTATTTTATCTTTGAAAGACTGTGTTTTTTGACGTAGTTCGTCGTGAGAAAGTTTTGAAAGGTCGTTTTCGAATGCTCTAACCTTATCTACAATTGGTTGTAAATTTTTTAAATCTTTTTGCTGCTTGTCTCCAACAAATAATTTAATTACAGAATTTAAAATACTCATCTGTGGTGCTATTTTAATGGGAATTTGTTCCCTTTATTTTTACTATTTTAAAACTTCACAGGAAGTTTTTTGTTTATACTAAAACAAAAAAAAAGCCTCGATTTAGAGACTTTATTTATTTAGGATTTTGCTTTAGTATTCATCCTCATTCCAAAGATAATCATCTTCAGTTGGGTAGTCTGGCCAGATTTCTATAATAGAATCGTATGCGTCACCTTCATCTTCTATGTCTTGTAGATTTTCTACTACCTCTAGAGGAGCTCCAGTTCTAATAGCGTAATCTATTAACTCGTCTTTAGTCGCTGGCCAAGGAGCATCTGCTAAATATGATGCTAATTCTAATGTCCAATACATTTCTTACAATTTAATTTTGTGCAAAAATAATTTTTTTACGCAATTACGCAAGTCTTTTTTAAGAAATATAATTTTATAAATAAAGAACTTTTAATATTTCTGAGGAATCCATTTTATTTCCTCTACTGATAAGTTTTTCGACAACATTCGTGCCAAGGTAAAAAGATAGTCAGATAGTCTGTTTAGGTAAATTAATATATCAGCTTGTATTTCTTCTTGATCACTCAATTCTACACACAAACGTTCAGCTCTTCTACATACACATCTTGCAATATGACAGAATGACACAGCTTGATGCCCTCCAGGTAAAATAAAATGTGTCATTTGTGGTAATTCTTTATCCATATTGTCTATTTCATTTTCTAGAAAAAGGATGGAATCTTGGTTTACTTTTGGAATATTTAATCTCTCTTTTCCGCTTTTTAGGGTCTCTTTTTCTTGTGGTGTTGCTAACATAGCACCTAATGTAAAAAGCTCGTTTTGAATTTTAAGTAAAGCATTTTTAATTGAGTTCTTTATCTCTTGATCTTTGATTAAACCAATGTAAGAATTTAGCTCATCTACGGTTCCGTAACTCTCTATTCTTAAATTGTATTTCTTAACTCTAGAACCTCCAAAAAGAGCAGTAGTTCCTTTATCTCCTGTTTTAGTGTAAATTTTCATAAAATGTTTTTTTGTTTTACTTTACAAATTTACGAAGATAGTATGCAAAATACTTGTTAAACTCTTATTATAAAATGTTCTTTTTGCTGCTTAGGGCGTTTAAATGCAAGGCCTAAAAAATATAAATCTATAGTAACAGTGAGTTCTTTAAATTCAATTATTTTTTTCCAATTTTCGTATGTTTTTTTGGTTTGGTAAATGTTTCTAAAAACAAGTATTTGACTTGAATTTGTATTTGTTAAATATTTTGTTTCTAAATTTATTAAATCTATAATAATCAAATTATTGTGTGAATTATATAAACTATTACTTTTATTATTTTTTAAAGTTAAAATAGCATCAATAGAAAAGTAAGTAATAAGTTTTAAGAGAATATTTTTCTGTTTTTTACTCCACTGTAAAGCATTTTCAGGATAAACTAAATTATTATTTTTAGTTACTTTCTTATATAATCCTTTAGTTACTAAATCGTACACAAATGGAGAATGTACCCCATGTTGATTTGTAGATTTGATTAAGAAAAAAAGTCTAGTCCAAAATTTTCTAATCATTTTTGAATTTTCCCTTTTAGATAAACACTTTTAATAGAGGTTGCTCCGAAATTATAAGGAATGTAGTTGTAAGAAGGTATTTCTTTAGTTATTATGAAATTAGCAAATTTACCTTTGGTGATGCTTCCTACTTTATCCTCTAAATTCATTGCATATGCACCATTTATTGTTGCTGCATTAATAGCTTCTTCTGGAGTCATTTTCATTTTTATGCATGCAGTAGCCACTACAAAATTCATATTTCCAGAAGGAGAAGAACCAGGGTTGTAATCGGTAGCTAAAGCCATAGAAATATTGTTATCTAATAACTTTCTTGCTGCAGTGTACGGAATGCCTAAGAAGAAAGAGCAGGAGGGAAGTGCTACAGGCATAGTAGTTGCATCTTTTAAAACAGCTACATCTTCATCATTTAAGACTTCTAAATGATCAACAGATAGTGCATTATGTTTTACAGCCAAATTAACTCCACCAATGGCATTAAATTGATTAACATGTACCTTTGGAGTTAAGTTGTACTTTTTTGCCGCATTTAAAATCTTATCCGTATTTTTTAAGGAAAAGTAATCTTTCTCACAAAAAACGTCGATAAAATCTGCTAAATTCTCCTCAGATATTTTCGGTAACATTTCATCGATTATTAGGTTTATATAGCTTTCTTTATTTTTTGAATATTCTGTTGGAAAAGCATGGGCTCCAAGAAAAGTACTTTTAATAGGTATGTTATAATTCTTTTTAAGTTCTTTTATAACACGTAGCATTTTTAATTCACCATGGACAGTTAATCCATAACCAGATTTTATTTCAATTGCACCAGTACCTAATTGTATAACTTCTTCTAGTCGTTTTGCAGATTGCTGGTACAAATCTTCAAAAGATGTTGCGTTTAATTTTTTTGCAGAATTCAGAATTCCACCACCTTTGTTAGCTATTTCATTATAAGTTAGGCCATTAATTCTATCTACAAACTCTTGTTCTCTATTTCCTGCGTAAACAATATGTGTGTGTGAATCACACCAAGTTGGTAGAATTATGTTACCAGAACAATCTATAATTTCACTTGCAGAATTATTTAGGAGCGTATTCATTTCACCATAATCAGCTATAATTCCATTTTCTATTTTTAGAAATGCATTTTTTATGGTTGGTAGCGATTTCATTTCTACCCCATTTACCTTAGCAATTCCTTTTTCTCTAACTTGAACAAGTTCTTTGATATTAATAAATAATTTGCTCATAAAATTGATTACTTTCGTAAAACAAACATAAGTAAAACCTTTGATATGATTCCTGAAAATGAATACGATCCTTATTACAAAAGGTACATACAACCTTTAGAAAATAATGGAAAGTCTATAATTGAGAATTTACACAAGTCTTTTGAAGAATTAGAAGCTTTCTTAAAAGATTTACCAGAAACTAAATACAATTTTTCATATGCTGAAGGTAAGTGGACAATAAAAGAGGTTTTACAGCATATCATAGATACAGAAAGGGTTTTTAACTTTAGAGCTTTATGTTTTGCAAGACAGAATGATGCAGACTTACCAGGTTTTGACCAAGATGAATATGTAGCTTCTAGTAACGCATCTGAAAAAGAGTTTTCAGCCATTTTAGAAGAGTTTAAATTGGTTCGTTTTAATTCAATTTTATTATTTAATAGTTTTACTGATAACGATTTAAAAAAACTAGGAAAAGCTTCAGGCGCAAAAATGTCTGTAAGAGCTATAGGTTGTATTTTAACAGGGCATCAAAACCATCATATAAACGTATTAAAAGAGAAATATTTATAAAAAAATCCAATGAATTTACCTAAGTTTTTACTAGCAGATAATAGCAATTATCCAGAAGATATTTTTATTTTACATACAGAGTTTCCTAGGTTTTTAATAAATCTAAAAGACGATGAAGTAGAATGGCTAGAAGATTTATCCAACGAAAAAGAAGAAGATATTAAAGCAGAAATGGATATATTAGTTCAGCAAGCTGGAGATTTTTATGATGCAGAAATGGAAAAATACGAGTAAAAAAAAATGCCCAATTTAACAGAATGCTAATATTGGGCACCAACTAACCAACCAGTTGTTATCTTGCTGAGTTTAACTTTACTGGTATTTTATATATTTCTCCCTTTTCTAAACCAGAAGTTTTAATTTTTTTATAGTTCAATTTGTTTTTAACATAAGTGTTAAAAGCAGTAACTTTAGTATCTACATCAATAACAATAATTTCGTTATGGTTATTTAGCATAAAAGAAACTTTTGCTTTGCAATCGTCTTTTACCACAAAAGGTAATTTGTCTCCTAAATGTTTTACAACTTCTGCTCTTAATTTAGAATTTACAGTTTCAGGTTCTTTTTCGGTTGCATTTGCAGAAAAAGTGGTAGCTAATGCAATAGCTAAAATTGCGATGATTGATTTTAATTTTTTCATTTTAAAGTGTATTAAGTTAAACATGTATATAAAAGAGACGTCAGTTTTAATGTAATGTTTCAGCAAAAACTTTAAATTAATACTAACTTAACAGTATTTAACGTTAATTGGGAAAATAGCTAAGGAGCAAAGTATGAAATTGCTGTTTTAACTGTCTTTATTTCAGGGAATAGGTTTCTAGATTTATAAGAAAATTAACGAGCTAATTTTTAAGAATAAAGCAGAGTATTCTTTACATTTTCAGTTTAAAGAATATTAAATTATACTATTTAAGGAATGATATTTATGCCCGTTGAAATATTTTTTGCAATATTATTTTGCTTTTTCTACTAGCTCTAATTTTTCTACAGTTGTTTTCGTAGTAAAAACACCATAGTTAATCGTTACGTTTTTTTTGTTAATACTATCTATAGTTCCAACAGAATTAGAGTCTTTAATTCGAACTCTATCATTAAGTTTGTATTGGTAATTTGCTTTTTCTTTTGCTTTTATTTCTTCAGCAATTTTTTTCTCTTTCCTAACTTTTACTACTTTTTCTAAAACCTCTTTTTCTACTTTTTTAATTACTTCTTGTACTTGTTTTTCAACTTGTTTGGCTTTTTGTTTTTCTGACTTTGTTTTAGGTTTTACTGGATTTTTCTTAAAATGCTTTGTTTTTTCAGCAGCAACCCACTTATTAAAATTAGCATTAAGTTCTTTTTTATTGTTGGTCTGAAAGTATTTGTTTAGAAATTCGTTAATTTTTCTTCCTAGAGAAAGCATTTTTTGGTTGTTATCATAAAGCTCTTGAAAACCTGCTAGTTTTTCTTGTATACGAAATTCTTTATCTTTCAGATTTTCTAATTTAGTTATTTCCTCGTTTTTTTGTTTCTCTAGATTTTCTGCATTTTTTTGCAATCTATTTCTTTCTTTCTGCAATTTGGAAATAGTTTTATCAAGTCGTACTTTTCCTGTTTCTACTCGCTTTTTAGCTTTATTAATTAAGCTAAATGGAATTCCGTTTTTCTGTGCAACCTCAAAAGTAAAAGAACTACCAGCTTGACCAATAAAAAGTTTATAAAGTGGCTCTAGCGACTTTTCATCAAATTGCATGTTGGCATTGGTAACATTTTCTAATTCGTTTGCAAGTACTTTTAAATTTGCGTAGTGTGTAGTTATAATACCAAAAGCTTTTTTGGTATAAAATTCTTCTAAAAAAATTTCTGCTAAAGCACCACCAAGTTCTGGGTCTGAACCTGTACCAAATTCATCAATTAGAAAAAGTGTGTTATCGTTACATTTTTTTAAGAAACTACGCATGTTTTTTAAACGATAACTGTATGTACTCAATTGATTTTCTATAGATTGATTGTCTCCAATATCTGTTAAAATAGTATCGAAAATATGGGTTTCACTTCGTTCATCCACAGGTATTAAAATACCACTTTGCACCATTAATTGTAATAATCCAATTGTTTTTAATGTGATACTTTTACCGCCAGCATTTGGACCAGAAATTACAATTATTTGTTGCTTTTCGTTAAGCATAATTGTTTGTGGTACAACAGGTTTGTTTTGTGCTTTATGGCTTTTCCATAAAATTGGATGGTATGCATTCTTAAAAAAAACTTTTTTACTTTTTGTAATCTTTGGAAGAATTGCATTTATTTCTTTAGCATATTTAGCTTTAGCCCCAATAGAATCTATGTGTATTAAATAATTAACATAATCTTTAATTAAGCTAATCATAGGTCTTATAGTGTCAGATAAAACTCTAAGAACACGAATAACTTCTTGTTTTTCGTCATAAATAAGATTTTGATATTCTCTTGAATATGCTAAGGTTGCTTGAGGTGCTATGTAAACAATGTTTCCAGATTTAGAAGAGCCTAATAAACTACCAGACACTCTTTTTCTATACATCGCTAAAACTGCTAAAACTCTTTGATTGTCTATGACAGTTTCTTTAATATTATCTAAGTAACCAGCACTATTAGCTTTAGATAAAGCGCTATTGAAGCTAGCACCGATTTTGCCACGCACAAAATTAATGTCTTTTCTTATTTGCTTTAAAGCAGGAGAAGCATTGTTTTTTACTTCGCCAGAAATTTCGATGATATCTTTTATCTGATCATTTATGTAAGTTGTAAATTCTATATGTTGTGTAAGTTGGTAAAAAGTTGGAAAAATTTCTTTGAATTTTTTAAAAAATATAATGTGTTCGTTAACCATTACTGATACATTAGCAATTTTTAAAAAAGCTTCAGTTTCTAGATAACTATTTTCTATTGCCAATCTTTTTATATGTTCTATAATATTGTCAAACCCATGATTAGGAATGCGGTTATCATTCTCAAAAGAAGAAAGATATTCATCTACCAAACGTAGTTCGTTTTTTAATTTTTTAATACTCTGATAAGGTTTAATACCTAAAACAAATTGTTTGCCTAAACTAGAGATACAATGCTCTGTTATGTTTTGTAAAACCGTAGAAAACTCTAAATCTTGTAACGTTTTATCTGAGATATTTTTAATCAAAATAGTATCTTTGAATTCATTGCAAAAATACGAAACAATGCAAGTTAAAATTGCTGATAGTTGGAAAAATATGTTAAATCAACAGTTTGAACAAGACTACTTTTTTAAACTAATTAACTTTGTTAAAAAAGAGTATGCTACTGCAACTTGTTATCCAAAAGGAAAAGATATTTTTGCAGCTTTTGATTACTGTTCTTTTTCTAACGTAAACGTGGTTATTATTGGTCAAGATCCTTATCATGGACCAAATCAAGCAAATGGTTTATGTTTTTCTGTGCAAGATTCTGTTTCACATCCACCATCTTTAGTTAATATTTTTAAAGAGATTTCTAACGACTTAAATAAGCCTTATCCAAAAAGTGGCAATCTAGAAAGATGGGCTAAACAAGGAGTTCTATTGTTAAATGCAACTCTTACTGTTAGGGCTAATCAAGCAGGAAGTCACCAAAAAAAAGGATGGGAAATCTTTACAGATGAAGTAATTAAAGTAATTTCTAAACATAAAGAAAATGTTGTGTTTTTACTTTGGGGTGGTTTTGCGAAAAAAAAAGAAAAATTAATAGATACTAACAAGCACTTTGTTTTACCCTCTGGTCATCCTTCTCCTTTAAGTGCCAATAGAGGCTATTGGTTTGGGAATAAGCATTTTTCTAAGACCAATGAAATTTTAGAAAAGATAGGAAAAGATAAAATAGATTGGTAAAAAAAATCCGCCTAAAAAAAAAGCGGATTTATTGAATTTGAAATTAAGAAACAGGTTTTTACACCTGCTGTAATGACGTTTGGGTAGTTTGTGTGTTAGTTGCTAAACCACAAGACTTAGCAGTACTTCTACATGATGAAAAGCCAATAATACCTAGGATGCAAATTGCAATAAATATAAATTTTTTAATTTTTTTTCTATTCATGCGCTAAATGTACATATTTTTTATGAAATCTTTTGGACTTTTCTTCTGGTCTATAACGTTAAACTGTATCATTTTATTTTGAACACCTTCTATAAATTCTTCTGAAATATTATTTTCTGAGTTCCAATTTGTTATTTCTAACCATTCTTTAATGTCTTCAATTTTTTGGTTATATCTTTTTGCTAATATATTAGCAATACCTTTAGTGCTCTTAAAATGCAGCGTTTTTTTATTTATGACTTCTAATATATTCCTTAATTCATTTGGGTGTTTTTCGATTACTTCATTTCTTGCTGCTATTACAAAACACGGCCAAGGAGTGGGGCAGTTGCCAACTCTATAAAGTATTCCATTATCTACATAAGGTTTTGTTGTAAAATGTTCCCACATAAAATAATCTGCCTCACCATTTGTAAGCGCGTCTATTCCTCCATTAATATCGTTTACAACTTTATAATTTAAGCTTTTTATATCCCACCCTTGATTAAAAGCATTTACAATAGCCATAAGGTGAGAACCTGAACCATATCTACTAATAGCAACTGTTTTATTTTTAAGTGCATTAATAGATTTAAAAGGCGCAGATTTCGCTACGTGAATTCCCCAAATAAGTGGCGATTTTACATAGGTCTGTAAAATTTTTGAAGGATTACCACTTGCAATATCTTTTATAATGCCTTCAGTAAGAATTATTGCAATATCAGTATTTCCGTTTCTAAGTGCTTCGCACATTTCTCCTGTACCTCCATGAAAATCTTGCCATCGTAAGCTAATATTAAAGCTATCGTATTCTTTATTTTTCAGGGTTAAATACCAAGGATAATTAAAGTGTTCAGGTACACCTCCAATTTTTAATTTAATCATTTAAGCTACAAGTTTGTTTAAGACATAAACAATTAAATCTTCTACCACTTTTCCTGGGTTTTTACTAAAAGTACCGTTTGCTCTATTGGCTATTATAGCATTTATAGAACAGGCGTTATGGCCTAATAATTTAGAAAGTCCATAAATGGCAGATGTTTCCATTTCTAAATTGGTAATTCTATGATGATTAAAACTAAAACTATCTATTTTAGAATTTAACGCTTTATCTTGAATTGCCAATCTTAACACTCTTCCTTGTGGACCATAAAAACCTCCAGCAGTTGCTGTAATACCTGTAAAAGTTTCTTCTGATTCAAGAATTTTTTGTAAAGCAGAGCTATTACTGATAATAAGAGGAACAGCCATTTTTGCATTCCAATTGGTATGATTGATAAAAGCTTTTTCTATAGTTGGATTCGTAATAGAATCTATTTGGTAAGAATGTAACATTCCGTTTAAATCTAAGCCATGACTACTTATCACAAAAGAATCTACAGGAATATCTTTTTGTAAAGAACCTGAAGTGCCAACTCTAATAATATTTAAAGATTTTAATTCTTTTTTAGGTGTTTTATTTACCAAGTCTATATTAACTAAAGCATCTAATTCATTTAGAACAATATCTATATTATCTGGTCCAATTCCCGTAGAAATAACAGACAAACGTTTGTTTTTATAATAGCCAGTAGTAGTCTTAAACTCTCTTTTTTGTGTAGAAAATTCTATTTCATCAAAATGTTTTGAGATTTTTTCTACTCTATTTTGATCTCCAACAAACAGTATGGTGTCTGCAATATTTTCTGGCTTTAAATTAAGGTGATATATACTACCATCAGGATTAAGAATTAATTCGGAGTCTTTAATTTTCATTTATGAATTAGTGATTTGTAATAATTTGTTTTGATTTTCTTGGTAAAGAAAGCTATACTTTTTTGCACCACCAAGGAAAACTTCTTCAGAGCGTAAATCTTTGTACATATTTACCTCATTTGCTAGTACTTTTTTACCTAAGTTAGATAATTTAACTGGGTTTAAGATTTTTACCAATTGTTTTAAATCTTCAATTCTTTTTTCAAACTGAACATCACCATAACCAAAAATTGTATCATTTTTTAAAAGAGTGCTAACAAGTTCTTTTTTGTTTTTAAACTTATTAGAATGAATAGTTTCTAATAATAGATTTTCTTCATAGTTTAAGCCATTTTTAAGCGATGGAAATCTTTTTATGTGATTTATGATTGCGTTGGTAAGATATTTAAATGGCGAATCTGGATTAACAGTGACTGCGGTTTTTAAACGTAAAGGAGAGTTAGAACAGTACAACTGCCAAATATAATCTGCATATTCTATATCATCTAAAGTTAATTCAATTCTATTTTTGTAATGTTCTAATAGTTGCTTTTCTGTTAGTTCTGCAACACCTTTCATTTTTTTTGTTCCTTTTATAATACCGGGATTAACAAGTGTAATATGATGCCCTTTACGATATCTCTTTAACCAACTTATAACAGCAATCATGTTTATTTGGCAAAACAAATCATACTCGAACCATAAAACTATTTCATCATTAGATTTCTTATTACATAGGTTTCTATATTCTTTTAAAGTATAGTCTATAAACTGCTTTTTGGTTATTTTATAGGATGATTTTAAAAATTCAAATCTTGTTTTCCAGAAAGATTCACTTCCAATATCTGTAGATGTTTTTCCTTCACTTAACATTTCTCTCCATGTAATAAAAGAGCCTGAAAAGCTTAATTTTTTTAAGTAGTTTGTGGTACAGTCTCCATTAGTAATGTGTAAAATAGAATCTTTCATAATTAGATTTATAACATATAATTAATTTAAAAAAAGTGCTTCATCATCCTCCAACACGCTTTACATTAAAACCTTTTTCTTTTAGCATAGCCATTATTTTATCTCTAAAGTCTCCTTGAATAATAATTTTATCATTTTTAAAACTACCGCCAACAGAGAGTTTTGTTTTTATTTCTTTTGCTAATATTTTAAAATCTGAGGTAGCACCATTATAACCGTCAATAATTGTAATAGGTTTTCCTTTTCTTTTTTCGTACTTGCACATTAGAGGCTCTTCTTGTAGCCAAACATTAGTTTCTTCTTGAATTGGCTCTTCAGACTCTTTGTGTTCTGGAAATAAATTTTTTAATTGGTCTTTTAAATCCATTATTTTTTTAATCCTAATTCTTTTAAACGTTCATCTAAAAACTCTCCTGCAGTTATGTCTTCAAATTTCTTTGGATTATTTTCATCGATACAGTTTTCTAAGACATCTAATTTCATGTCTGAAACTGGATGCATAAAAAACGGAATGGAATATCTTGAAGTTCCCCATAATTGTTTTGGCGGATTTGTAACTCTATGAATGGTAGATTTTAACTTGTTGTTGCTATGTCTAGACAACATGTCTCCAACATTAATCATTAATTCGTCTGGTTTAGCAATTGCGTCAATCCACTCTCCTTTGTGGTTTTGAACTTGTAGCCCTTTACCCTGAGCACCCATTAATAAAGTAATAAGATTTATATCTCCATGCGCAGCAGCTCTAACTGCTCCTTTTGGTTCTGTTTTAATAGGAGGGTAGTGAATTGGTCTTAGAATACTATTTCCATTTTTTATATAATCATCAAAATAAGTTTCTTCTAAACCTAAGTGAAGCGCAAGAGAACGTAACACATATTTAGCTGTTTTCTCTAACATTTGATAGGCCTTTTTACCTACTTCATTAAAATTTGGCAACTCTTCTACATAAACATTATCTGGATACTCTTTTGCATATTTAGATTCTTTGTCTACATATTGTCCAAAATGCCAGAATTCTTTTAAATCACCTTCTTTTTTACCTTTTGCAGATTCTTTTCCAAAAGATACATAACCTCTTTGACCTCCAATGCCAGGAATTTCATATTTCTGCTTGATATTCTCAGGAAGATCGAAAAAGTTTTTTATTTCTGTATACAATTCATCAACTAGTTTTTCGTCTAAAAAATGGCCTTTTAAAGCTACAAAGCCAATATTTTCGTAAGCATTACCAATTTCATGGATAAATTTTTCTTTTTTATTGGAGTCTTCAGACAAAAAATCGGATAAATCTACACTAGGTATTCTATTCATGTTAAAAAAATTAAGGTTTAAAGTTATAAAAAAATATTATTTCTTCTTAAAAGGAATTAAATAAGAAATGGTGTAGTTGAGTCCAAATCCAGTTCCGCTTTCTAAAAGCCTGTTAAATCCTGGAGAATAGAGTGTTTTAAAATTTTCTGGTTCGTCTGTATTCATAAGAACTCTAAAAGAAACGCTAGCGCTTAGAAACACATTAGAAAAGGTCTCAACTTTAATACCTACCATTAATTCTGACCAATGGGTAGAAAGGCTACTTACTGCACCATCATCTATTAAATTTCCTGGAAAGTATGTTGAATTTACATTTGGTGTGTAACTAATTAATGTTTGATCGAACATGCTTAATCCATATCTATAGCCTACAAAAATTTCGTTATTCATATCTAACCAGTTTTTGTAAGCATTGTAGTTAAAACCAATTCGTAAAAAATTACCTTTAGCGTTAGACGTGGTGTAATCTTCTTGTGTGGTATGATCTTCAAAACCCGCTTCTAAAGCAATGTAAAAGGCTTTAGAAATTCTATAATCTGCAACAAATTCTATTCCTGAATTATAGCCAACAGCAACGTAAGGTTTAACAAATCTACTTAAATCTAGTCCTAAACGTAATCCATAAGCAGTTTTGTAATTAAGAGAATCTAACGGTTTATTTTGCAAAGAATCTAAATTCTGCTCTTGGGCTAGAGAAGTAGCTACAGAAAATATTAAAATTAAATTAATGAAATATTTTAACATGTGCTTCTGTTTGGTTGTCAATAGAGTTGCTAGTTTCTGGAGATTGATTTAAAATCCAAGAATTAGATGTAAAGAATTCTAAGTCTTCGTATGCTATTCTAAATCCGCAAGAACGAGACACGTATTCGTTTCTTGTTGTATAGTTAATTGTTAATTGATCTACAACATTGTCTTTAGAAAAGTTATAAATAGTACTATTTGTGTTTGCGTTTAACGGAATTACTAGAGAGTCTATGCTTTCATTCGCAAAAAGAGTGTCTTTGCCTTCTGCCCAAACGTAAAAATTGTTTACAGGTTTTACCACAGATGGATCTGCATTATCGTAAAAACGTACTATTAATTGTGGAGTTACTGGATTTGAAATACAGAAATCATCTTTTTCACAAGAATTAAAAAGCAAAATAGATAGCAGTAAGATAACTAGATTTTTTTTCATGCTATTCTTCTACTTCTACAATTTTATTAATTATTTCTGCGAGTTTAAAATCTAGTTCTGTAACGCCATCAGCATCATGTGTGGTTAGTTTTATATCTAATGTATTGTACACGTTTGTCCATTCTGGATGATGGTTTAAAGCTTCACATTCAAATGCAATTCTATTCATTGCAGACATGCAGTCTTTAAAATTATCAAACTCAAAATCGGTATGCAGTGCATCATCATAAAAATCCCAATCTTGAAGTTTTAGTAATCTTTTTTCAATTTCCTTGTCAGTTAATTTTTCCATTATAAATTTTTTATGCTAAAATAAAATCATTTTTATGAATAACGAACAAGAGATACATAAATTATTATTTTTCGAACAATACTACAGTTTCTATATGAGAAGTATGTGGGAATTGATCTACCAAACTAATTTTCTTTAATTGGTATCCACTAGCATTTAACACTTCTGTGTCTCTTGCTTGTGTGGCAGGGTTACAGCTAACGTAAATTATTCTATCTGCATTTAAATGAATAATTTTTTGCAAGGTTTTTGGGGTAATACCTGCTCTTGCAGGATCTAAAACTATGGTTTTAATTTTGCCCTTATATTCTGGATGTTGTTGAATAAACTTGCCTACATCTGCAGCAAAAAACTTTACTCCTGAAATATTATTTCTTTTTGCATTTTTCTTCGCATCTTCTATTGCAGATGCTACTATATCTACACCAATAATTTCTGCATTATTACTTTTAGAAGCAATAATTTGCCCTATTGTTCCAGTACCGCAAAATAAATCCATTACTACAGTATTGTCTACTTTAGATTTATCTTCTAAAACATAATCTACTACTTTTTTGTACAATAATTCTGCAGATTTTGGATTGGTTTGAAAAAAGCTTTTCATACTTATTTCAAAGTCTAAACCAAGAAGTTCTTCTACAATTTTTTCTTTTCCATACACCAAACTTATTTTTCCAGAAGTAGCAATGGTTCTATCACCAACTTCATCATTAATGGTATGAAGCAATCCAGCAACTCTTTTGCCAAATAGTGAAACAAGAAAATCTGCAAAACCTGGTAAATTAAACTGATTTAATTCTTTAGAAGTTGTTACTAAATTAAACAGTATTTCGTCAGTTTTAAAAGACTTTCTTACTACTAAGTATCTAAAAAAACCATTTTTTTTGGGGCCATGCCAAGGAGCTAAACCTGTTTTATTACAATAAACTCTAATTTTTTTAAGTTGATTTTCTAGTTCTTCATCAAAAAGGCCTGAGTCACTATTTAGATTATCTCCCATCCACCAAACACCACGTCTTTTAAAACCAAGTGTAAACTCATCTATATCTGTTTTATTAATTCTATCATATCCAATAGCAGAAAAACCATACTCCATTTTATTTCTGTAATGAAAAACGTTAGGAGAGGAGATAAACTCATCAAAATAATCTTCTATTTTTTCTATTTTACCAATTTTTTTAAACAAAGTAAGAGTGCTTTCTTTTTTGTATTTGTGCTGTAAATCTATTGGCAACTGAATGTATGGTGCACCTGGAATGTCTTGAAATGGTACGTCTATTTCATCCTCAGATTTTTGTAAAACATCTATAAGTTTCGCTTCTGCATATTTTTTGCTAGATTTTTTTATTTGAGCTTTAACTAGTTGTCCAGGCAGAGTATTTGGTACAAATACAACAAAACTTCCATTTTCATTGGTAATTCTTGCAATTCCTTTTCCTCCAAAGGCATAGTCTTCTATTCTTACTTCTAAGATTTGGTTACGTTTCACAAATTTATTGCGTTCTCTTCTTGGCATTTCTATAAATTAGGTGTGCAAAATTAGGAAATTAGAACAGGATTTAGATTAATTTATTATTTTTGTGCAACTTCAGGGATGATTTCTTTCCCACGCTGAATTTCTGAGACACTTTCAGAAGGATAAAGGTAGAACAGGAATGTTTTTTTTATCAATTTAAAACAAGAAAAATGGCAGTTACAGAACATTTAACGTCAGAAAAGGCAATTGAATTAGAAAATGAATATGGTGCTCATAATTACCATCCACTTCCAGTAGTATTAAGTAAAGGAGAAGGTGTATATGTTTGGGATGTAGAAGGCAAAAGGTATTTTGATTTTTTATCTGCATACTCTGCAGTAAATCAAGGACATTGTCATCCTAAAATTATAGATGCTTTAACGAGTCAATCTAAAACCTTAACCTTAACCTCTCGTGCATTTTATAACGATATGCTTGGTAAATACGAGAAATACGCTTCAGAGTATTTTAGTTTTGATAAGCTGTTACCTATGAATACAGGAGCAGAGGCAGTAGAGACCGCATTAAAAATTGCAAGAAAATGGGCTTATGAGGTAAAAGGAATTCAAGAAAATGAAGCAGAAATAATTGTTTGCGAAAATAATTTTCATGGAAGAACCACAACTATAATATCGTTTTCTAATGATAAAGTAGCTAGAGAAAACTTTGGTCCATATACAAAAGGTTTTATTAAAGTAGAATACGATAACTTAAAAGCGTTAGAAGAAGCATTGCAAAAGAATTCTAATGTTGCAGCTTTTTTAGTAGAGCCAATTCAAGGTGAAGCAGGTGTTTATGTACCTACTGAAGGTTACTTGAAGGCTGCAAAAGCACTTTGTGAAGCACACAATGTATTATTCATTGCAGACGAAGTGCAAACAGGTATAGCAAGAACTGGTCGTTTATTAGCATCTTGTGGTAATTGTTCTTGTGAAAACAAAAATTGTTCAGGAACACCAGATGTGAAACCAGATATTTTAGTATTGGGTAAAGCTTTAAGTGGTGGTGCTTATCCAGTATCTGCTGTTTTAGCAAACAATTCTATTATGAATGTTATTCGTCCAGGAAATCATGGTTCAACTTTTGGTGGTAATCCAGTAGCAGCAGCAGTTGCAATGGCAGCTTTAGATGTGGTAAGAGAAGAAAATTTAGCAGATAATGCAGATCGTTTAGGGAAAATTTTCAGAGAAGAATTGTCAGAATTAGTAAAATCAACTGATTTGGTAAGACTTGTTAGAGGTAAAGGGTTGTTAAATGCAATAGTGATTAATGATTCTGAAGACAGTACTTCTGCTTGGGATATTTGTATAAAACTTAGAGATAATGGGTTGTTAGCAAAACCTACACATGGAAATATTATACGATTTGCACCACCTTTAGTTATGACTGAAGAGGAGCTTAGAGAATGTATAGCAATTATTAAAAAAACTATTTTAGAGTTTTAAAAATAAATTGAAAAGATAATTTTAAAAAAGCCATTAGTGAAAACTAATGGCTTTTTTTTTGTAAACTTTTTAATTATTTTTGATTAAAAACAAATATGATGATTAAGCATAAACCAATTCTGGAATTGCAAGAATTAAAATTAACAAAAGAAGCCAAAGGGTTTTTAAAAGAAATTTCTAAATGGGCTAAATTTTTAGCAATTTTAGGTTTTATTGGCGTTGGCTTTTTAGTGTTAATTGGTTTTTTTTACTCTAATTTTATCGATAAATCCCAAATATCAGATATAGAAAAACAATTAAGTTTTGGTTGGATTTACATTATAATTTGTGTCGTTTTCGCTATACTTTTTTTCTTCCCTAATTATTATTTAATTCAATTTAGTAGCAAATTAAAATCTGCATTAAAATCTAAAGACGATGCTACCTTAACAAAGTCTCTAGAGTTACTAAAATCTCATTATAAATTTTATGGAGTTTTTAGTATAATAATGCTCTCTGTATACACCATTGTATTTTTGTTTTCTTTTTTAGGCTTGCTTATTTAATTGCAGTTTTACGCTTTAAACTGTTCCATGGCATCTTGAAACTCTCTTCTAAACTCATCCCAATCTGTAGTTGCAATATCATAAATACTGTAAATAAAAAATAAACCATTTATTATAAGCATAACTAGTGCAAAGGTTTTGGCATTATTCATTCCTTTAATTTCTTCTGGACTATAATCTTCTGGGTTTGCTTCTAAAACCTTCGTTTTGTTATTAGCAATTAAAAAAGCTGGTAAAGCAAGCAAAATTCCAAGACCAAAAAAACAACAGCATATAATACTTAAAGAGGCTAAAACATAGATGAGTGTGGTGCTTGTGTTTTTCATTTTGGTTAATTTATATTTTTTATAATATAGCTTATCATTATAACTGATATATTAAAGTAAGCTAAATTTTGAATTAGTTTTTTTCTTTTTTTAGAATTAATAAAACGTTTACCCAAAACAACGAAAAATAAGAACAAGAGCGAATAGATTGCAGGGTACATTTTAAAAGCCAATGTAAATTCTCCTTGAAGTAAATAAAGAACAGATCTCTGTAAACCACAACCCAAACAATCAAATCCTAATATAGATTTGGTTAAACAGGGTAACATATATTGTTCTAGGTTAGTAAACATTATTTAAACATGTCCATTCCTGGAATATTTGGCATTCCGCTTTTTGCAGCAGTTGCCATTTCTGTTTCATTTATTTTAGATGCTTTTTCTATTGCTTTATTTAGAGTAATTATTAAAAAATCTTCTAACTCTTCAGCATCATTTAATAAAGAGTCATCTATTTGAATAGACTTTATAGTTCTATTAGCAGTTAGAGTTACTCTTATTTTTTCATCAGAAGATTTTTCATCTACCAAAACAGTATCTAATCTTTTTTTTGTTTCTTCTACTTTTTGTTGCGCTTCTTTCAGCTTATTCATCATTCCAGAAATATCTCCAAACATAATTTTATATTTTTTATAAAGACAAATTTACTAAAATTGAGCACAAATAAAATTATTGTAATTGCTATAATCAACTAAGTATAAGTTTTATTTTTGCAGTCGCCTTAAATGATGTTAAATGAATAATAAAGGATTAATACCACCAACTGCAGATAAAAATCCGCAAGAATTAATTAATCATAATGATGTAAGAGTAGACAATTACTTTTGGATGCGACTAACAGATGCACAAAAAAATGCACCTATAAAAGACAAACAAACACAAAAAGTAATAGATTACTTAAATGCTGAAAACAAGTATTATGAGGACGTAATGAAAGCTACTTCTTCATTTCAAGAAAAACTATTTCATGAAATGAAAAGTAGAATTAAAGAAGACGATAGTTCTGTTCCTTATAAAAGCAATGGCTATTATTACATAACGAGTTATAAGGCGGGAAAACAATATCCAATTTACAGCAGAAAAAAAGATTGTTTAAAAGAAAAAGAAGAATTACTTTTTGATGTTAATGAAATGGCAAAAGGCTATGATTATTATCAATTAGGTGGGTTAGTGGTGTCACCTAACAATAAATTAGTTGTTTTTGCTACAGATACCGTTAGTAGAAGACAATATTTTTTAAGGATAAAAAACTTAGAAACAGGTAAAATTTATAGTGATATTATAGATAATACCACAGGAAGTTCTGTTTGGGCAAATGATAACAAAACCATTTTTTACACCAAGAAAAATCCGGTTACGTTACGAAGCGAAAAAATATTTAAACACGTTTTAGGAACCCCAAGTTCTCAAGATGTAGAAGTATATCATGAAAAAGATGAAACTTTTGGTTGTTACGTAACAAAATCTAAATCTAAAGAATTTATTATCATTGGTTCGTATAGCACAAACGCAACAGAAGCTAGATATTTGAGTGCTAATAATCCCAATGGAAAATTTAAATTAATACAAAAAAGAGAACCCAATTTAGAATATAATGTAGCGCATTATAAAGAGCATTTTTACTTCTTAACCAACAAAGATAAAGCAACAAACTTTAAGATAATGAAAACTCCTGTAACTTCTACCAACAAAGAAAATTGGATAGATGTTATTGCTCATAGGCAAGATACTTTGTTAGAAGATTTTTCAATTTTTAAAGATTATTTAGTTATAGAAGAAAGAAATAATGGATTAAACAAAGTAAGAATTAAAAGGTGGGACAATTCTGAAGATTACTATTTACCATTTTCAGAAGAAACCTACACAGCAAATGTATATGGAAATCCAGAATTTGATACAGATATTATTCGGTATTCTTACAGTTCTTTTACTACTCCAAGTTCAGTTATAGATTTTAACATGCTTACTAAAGTTAAAAACATTAAAAAAGAACAGGAAGTATTAGGAGGAAATTTTAAAAAAGAAAATTACAAGAGCGAACGTATCTGGGCTACAGCAAGAGATGGTAAAAAAATACCTATTTCTTTAGTGTATCATAAAAACACGGTATTAGATGAAGAAACTCCTTTGTTACAATATGCTTATGGTTCTTATGGGTATACTATTCCAGATAGTTTTTCTACTTCTCGTTTAAGTTTATTAGATAGAGGTTTTGTTTATGCACTTGCTCATATTAGAGGTAGTCAATATTTGGGTCGTAAATGGTATGATGATGGTAAAATGCTAAACAAAAAAAATACTTTTACTGATTTTATAGATTGTTCTAAACATTTAATTGAAAAGAAGTACACTTCATCTAAACATCTTTATGCAATGGGTGGTTCTGCTGGAGGCTTACTAATGGGAGCTGTAATAAATATGAATCCAGAATTATACAACGGAATTATAGCAGCTGTACCTTTTGTAGACGTAGTTTCTACAATGTCAGATGAAAGTATACCATTAACTACTGGCGAATATGATGAATGGGGAAATCCAAACAATAAAGAATTTTATAATTATATAAAATCATACTCTCCATACGATCAAGTTAAAGCAAAAAACTATCCTAATATGTTAGTGACTACAGGATTTCATGATTCCCAAGTACAATATTGGGAGCCTGCAAAATGGGTTGCAAAACTAAGAGAGTTAAAAACAGATTCGAATATATTGTTATTAAAAACTAATATGGATTCAGGACATGGTGGTGCTTCTGGTAGATTTGATGCCTTAAAAGAAACTGCTCAAGATTATACTTTTATTCTTGCTTTAGAAAACAAGTGTAATTAAAGCTATTTTATTTAGTAGATTATTTTAATATTTAATAACTAACTGTATTTTTGTGCGCTATTTTCTTTTAAAGTAGATGTAAGAACAACCTAATGACCAAAAAAATTTCATACGCAAATAACATTTTAGAATTAATAGGAGATACTCCATTAGTTAAATTAAATCGTGTTACAGAAAAGCTAAAAGGTTCCTTTTTCGCTAAGTTAGAAGCACTAAACCCTGGATTATCTCAAAAAGATAGAATTGCTTTGCATATTGTAGAAAATGCAGAAAAAAAAGGCATACTAAAAAAAGGTGCTACCATTGTAGAAACTACTTCTGGAAATACGGGCTATAGTCTTGCAATGATTAGTTTGGTAAAAGGGTATAATTGTATTTTAGCAGTTTCTGATAAGTCTTCTCAAGATAAAATAGATTTACTTAAAACAATGGGAGCAAAAGTGCACGTTTGCCCTGCAAATGTTCCTGCAAACGACCCAAGATCGTACTACGAAGTCGCAAAACAAATACATAAAAAAACACCAAATAGCATTTATATAAATCAATATTTTAATGATTTAAATATAGATGCACATTACCAAACTACTGGACCAGAGATTTGGAATCAGACAAACGGAACTATAACACATTTGGTAGTTGCAAGTGGAACAGGTGGTACTATTTCTGGAACTGGAAAGTTTTTGAAAGAAAAAAATCCGAATATTAAAATTTTAGGCGTAGACGCAATTGGTTCTGTAATAAAAAAATACCATGAAACTGGTAAATTAGACCCAAATGAAATTGCACCATATAAAATTGAGGGGCTTGGAAAAAACTTAATTCCTTCTTCTACAGATTTTAGTGTTGTAGATATTTATGAAAAAGTTTCAGATAAAGATGCAGCATTAGCATCTAAAGAGATAGTAAATAAAGAAGGTATTTTTTGTGGATATACTTGTGGAGCTGTTCTTCAAGCTACAAAACAATATGCTAAGCATGGTTATTTTAACGAAGATAGTGTCGTTGTTTTAATATTTCCAGATCATGGGTCTCGTTACATGAACAAAATTTATAGCCAAGACTGGATGGCTAAACAAGGGTTTACAGATTAACTAACTAATCTACAATTTGATTTACTGCAAAAAAAGCAGTTAATTTGCAATCGTAAAAAATTTAAAAGAAAGCGATGGCGACAGATTTATTTGATAGAATAAAAAAAGATAAAGGACCCTTAGGAAAATGGGCAGAAAAGGCTGAAGGATACTATGTTTTTCCTAAACTAGAAGGGCCAATATCTAATAGAATGTCATTTAATGGTAAGAAGGTAGTAACGTGGAGTATAAATGATTATTTAGGGTTAGCCAATCATCCAGAAATACTTAAAATTGATGGAGAAGCTGCACTAGAACATGGTATGGCATACCCAATGGGAGCAAGAATGATGTCAGGTCATACAAAATATCACGAACAACTAGAAAGGGAATGTGCAGAGTTTGTAAATAAAGAAAAAGCATATCTATTAAATTTTGGTTACCAAGGTATAATGTCTGCTATAGATGCTTTAGTAACAAAAAACGATATTATAGTATACGATGCAGATACACACGCATGTATTATAGATGGTGTTCGTTTACATCCTGGGAAAAGATTTGTATATCGTCATAACGATATAGAAAGTTTCGAAAAAAATATAAAAAGAGCAAGAAGATTAGCAGATAAAACAGGTGGAGGAATTTTAGTAATTTCTGAAGGTGTTTTTGGTATGCGAGGTGAACAAGGACGTCTTAAAGAAATAGTTTCTTTTAAGGAAGAATATGGATTTAGACTATTAGTAGACGATGCACATGGTTTTGGTACGCTTGGAGAAGGAGGTAGAGGAACTGGCTTTGAACAAGGTGTGCAAGATGATATAGACGTATATTTTGCAACCTTTGCAAAATCTATGGCTGGTATTGGAGCTTTTCTTGCAGGAGACAAAGATGTTATGCAATTCTTACAATACAATTTGCGTTCGCAAATGTTTGCTAAATCTTTGCCAATGGCAATGGTAAAAGGTGCTTTAAAGCGTTTAGATATGATTCGTACAATGCCTGAACTTAAAGAAAAGCTTTGGGAAAATACAAAAGCCTTACAGTCTGGTTTAAGAAATGCAGGTTTCGATCTTGGAACTACACAAACGTGTATTACTCCTGTTTATCTTAAAGGAGATATTCCAGAAGCAATGGCAATGGTAAACGATTTAAGAGAAAATCATGGAATATTCTGCTCAATTGTAGTTTATCCAGTTATTCCAAAAGGATTAATTATTTTACGATTAATTCCAACTGCCTCTCATACACAAGAAGACATAGATGAAACCATTACAGCATTCTCTGCTATCCGAGAAAAATTAGAGAATGGTACATACAAAAAAATAGCTGAACAATTGGCTTAAATAGCTTTAACAATAAAAAAAACCAACTAAATAGTTGGTTTTTTTGTTTTTTTATTATTTTAGCAATTCTATCCCTAATAGTAATTCCCCCTTAATCGTATAACTTAAATATTGAGGAATTATTTGATTTGAAAATTACTCCCTAAATTCTATTAGAACTTAAAACATTTTTAGCTATTTAGTTAAAGACAGTTACCAAACTAAGTTTTTTAATTTAATTTTTTGCGACTTTCAGATTATCCTTTGCAGGTAATGAAAAAAAACTACTCCAACAGAATAGCTGTTCACTCTAATTTTAGCTACATAAACAATTTTTTTATCATTTTCATTTGTTTGATAGTATGTAATACCAAGAACCTACATGCGGTAGATGCCTCTTTCAATTATGTCGTAAATGATACTATTAATAGTTTGTCTCTAAATAAGAATATTTTTACACCAAACTTTTTTTTTACAACTACTAAGCCAGTTTTTAATATGTCTAAAGGACCAACTTTACTTCCAAATGGTGCTGCAGACAAACAAATAGGTGCCAAGTATATTTATCAAAATGTAGAATTATCATCAGATGGTATGGGCATAGATGCTATCATTACCATTTTAGACAAGGTAAATGTAGAAGAGCCAAATGCCGGATCGTTCATTATTGATTCATCATTGGGAGTAGATGATAGATTTGAACCAACAATAAATACAGGTTCAGGAGATGGATATGTAGAATGGAAAGTAGATTTTGTTCTTTCAGGGTCTGTAGTTAACGCTACTGATACTGGTACATTTGCAAGATTAGAAGAATTTACCATTGAGGCAATAGATGTTGATGGATTTGAATATTTTGAAATTCAAGTTACAGATTCTTATACTTTAGAAGGTCCTGGTGCCACTAAACCAACAGATTTGGTTGTATCTCAAAATGGTCATTGGACAAGATTTCAAAGTGATGCTGATTTTGCAGCAGGAATTAATGTAGCAAATACGGAGTTTAATGTAAGTGTAAAATACAAAAATATAAATAGTGTTGTATTTAGAAATGGTAGTTCTAATAACAGTAATAATAGACAAAATTCCATCAGTTTCCTAGGTGAAATCACTTTTCAAGATCCACAAACGGTTGTTGTTAATAATCCTCCTGTTGTTGTAGATAATTTAGGAAATGTTATTTCACTTAATTCTACATTTAATTATAATGTACTAACTGGTTCTAGTGATCCAGATGATCCTAACGCAAGTCTAGACATAGACCCAACTACTGTAATGTTAATAGATCCTAATGATATGTCAAATATGGGGTCTTTTGGAAATCCCTTAATAATTCTAAATGTAGGTACTTACACTGTCGATAATACAGGCAATTTACTATTTACTCCAGTAACAAATTTTGTGGGTGATGCTTCTGTAGATTTTTTAGTTCAAGATGACTTAGGCGTAAACTCTAACAAAGGATCTATTGAAATAACAGTTAATGATGTTCCTACAGCAAATACAGATACTTTTAACGCTAATGAAAATAGTATAAATAACAGACTAGATGTTTTAAACAACGATACTTTTGGTTTTGATGGTGCTAATACTGGCTCTATTGCATTAGTTAGTGGCACAACTACAAATGGTGGCACTGTTTCTATAGACGATGCAGGTACGCTAAACGATCCTACAGATGATACAGTTTTATATACACCTACTTCTAATTTTACTGGTCCAGATAGTTTTAGTTATACCATAACAGATGCAGATGGAGAAACATCAACAGCTATAGTTAATCTTACAGTTAGTTCTGTAGCTAATTGTAATGATAGCCCAACAGCTCCTGCTCTTGGTTTTAACGTTTTTGTAGAAAGAAACATGAATGTAAAATCCACAGAAACCAGAGGAAGTGTTGCAGTAGGTAGAAATTTAAATATAAAAGGAGATTATAATGTTGCTACAGACGATTGTGGAGATTTTAATACAGATGGTTTAAAAACTGGTCTGCTTGTAGGTAATAAAGTTAATTATCCATTAAATACGGTTATAAACACAAACGATGATCAATGTAATTGTGGTGATCCAACAATAGTAAATAATGGCAGTTTCGAGGTTGGAGCAACAACAAACACTTGGACATCTGTTAATGAAAGTCAAATTCCAGGTTGGTATACTACAGCATCAGACAATAGAATTGAAATTTGGAAATCTGGATTTCAAGGAAAAAATGCGCAGGAAGGTAATTATATAGCAGAAATTAATGCTAATGAAAGAGCATCTCTTTATCAAGTGATATGTGCAGAACCAGGTTCTGTTTTAGATTGGTCTATTTGGCATAGAGGAAGACGTGGAATTGATGTTGCAAATGTAAAGATTGGCGTATCATTAAATTCCGCTTCTACAGAGCAAGTTATGAGTACAGACCAGAATGCTTGGGTTAATTATTCAGGCTCTTACACTGTGCCTGCAGGAGAACATACAGTTTATTTTGTTTTTGAGTCAGTATCTAGTCAGCCATACAATAATTTAACGTATGGTAATTTAATTGATAATTTTGAAGTTACGAAAACTACATCAGGTACTTGTACTCCAGGAGGAGCTAACCCATCTGGATTATTAACCGTTGTTAACCCTAATTATTATACAAAAATAGGGAGAAGTAGTGGTTCAATATCTTGGTATTTTGATGAATTAAATGCACCAGCAAATATGCGAGTTACGCCAAACGGAGTCTATAATTCATCCTCTAGAATTCAAATGAATAATAATTCTCCTTCTTATGGTGTAAGTTCTGGAAATAACCCAGTTTTCGAAAATAATTTAATAGATTTTGCTACTGCTTTTCAAAGTTTAAGAGCATATTCAACAAATATGGCTTCTAATAGTAATAATGCAGTTTTAGAAGACGACAATTCAAACTCTATTACCAATACTACGTTAACACCGCAAACAGAAATATTTTTAAATAATGGAGTTAACTATTTAAATATTACAGGTAGTGATTTGAATAGTGTAAATGGATTAACATTTCAAAATTTACCTTCTACAAATAAGATTCTAATTGTAAATGTTGATGCCCCAGGTAATTTTAATTGGAATACTTGGGAGCAAAATGGCATTACATCTGCAGAAAGTCCTTATATATTGTATAATTTTTACAATTCAAATAAGGTGAATATAAAAGGTAATGAAACTATCTATGGAACTATTTTTGCGCCATTTTCTAATGTTAGAAAAGTAGCAAATAAGGAAGATATTTATGGTCAAGTTATTGCAAAAGCATTTACTCATAATGGAGGTATAATTCATTGTAACAAATTTGCAGCAACTAGTACATGCCCAACATTTACAGGTGTATCACCTACACCTGGATTTGATATTAATGTAAATCCACAATGTTTTGTTGCTAATGATTTTAACTTTGTAAATACGACCCAAATTGTAGGAGTTCCGCAACCAGAAGCACCAATAACGTATCTTTGGGATTTTGGAGATGGTGCTACCAGTACTTCTATGGATGTAAATAATAAAGTTTATCCAAATCCTGGAACTTATACAGTTAGTTTAACAGCAACAAATATATATGGTGCAAATACATATACAGAGCAGATTACTGTATTACCAGTATTGGAACCTATAGTTACTGTAGTAGATTTGCCTTCAGTTGCAGGAACAGTAAAAAAAGAATTTACTATAGATAATGCTTCATCTTTTACAGACTTTTCTTGGACACTTCCAGGAACAGGACCTTTAAGTGGCCCTGGCTTGCACCAAAATGTTAATCCGTTAATTGTAGAATTTCATTCAGCAGGAGTGTACACAGTATCTGTAACAGCAACTAGTAACGATTGTACTACTACTATAGATATTCCTATAACTATCACTTCTCAAGAAGTAACTAGTGGTAATAGTGGTGGTATAGAAAGTGAAAGTCTTGGAGATGCAGTTAGTAAAGTGTACGTAAATAGAAAGAAGAATTCGGTTGCAACTAATTTTGTAAAAAATAGAAGCAACTTATATGATAAAGCTAAATTACAAGCCATACAACCTTACCAAGGCAAAGGACAAACTATGCTAGATATGTTTCCAACAGAATTAGTTTCTGGAAATATTGCAAATGTAACCTCACCAACAGATATATTAGATTATACAATTGCAGATGAAGTATTATCTGTTGATTTTTCTTTAGATGGTAAAACCAAAGGTGTTGTTTTAGGAATTAAAACATCAGATAAAGTGTACAATCATACCAAAGCATCTTGTGATAGACTAAGAGGTGCAGAAATACTAAATATTATTCCTGTAAAAATTGGGAATTATAATTTTTTAATGCAGGCTATTAAACAAAGAAATGGAGTAGTAGAACATGCAATTTCTTTTGCAGCATCTAAAAATAACAATGATGGTAAATACAGTTTACAATCTAATTGGTATGTTAATGGCTATAAGGTTTACAATGATATGTATAATTTTCAAGTTTGGACAACCAATCCTAAAGACACTAAAAAATTAGTAACAGACATTGTAAGTAATCTAGAGTCGTTTATACCTATACAACAACCTGAAAAACAAACCATTCCAAAAACATATGCATCAAAAATTTATAGAGATAAGGGAGAGCTAATCATAAAATTAAAAAGTACAGAAACAGGTGTGCATACAGAACTAACTATGAATGAGCTTTACTCAGAAACAGCTAATAATGTGAAGCATAGGTACAACCCTGTTTATGCTAAATTAGAACAAGATCTAAGAGTTAATATAGCTGATGGATACGAATATGATGGAGTTATAGAGTATAATAAAAATGTTCAAGACGCATTTTATCACGCGGATGGAAATTGGGGATTAGATTATGACAAGCGATATACGCAGATACAAGAGTACTTTGTTTATAATAATTTTAATAGAGAATACAAGGATAACGAATATACCATTAATAGAGATGTAGTTCTAAAAGCAAATAGTGATTATGATTACCTTACTTTATATAAATCTTTATTACCAGGAACACTTTCTGACGATTATTCAGAATACAAGTATGTTTCTTTTAAAGCAAAAGGATCAGGATTAATAGAGCTTGGTTTAATTAAATCATCCATTAAAGATTGGAAAGAGCAATATAGAGTTATGGTAGACTTGTCTGAAGAGGAAAAGACCTATTATGTACCTTTTGAAATTTTTAGTTCTGTAGGTAATGAATCAGAAATTGTACCTGATGATTTAACTACATTAACCTTTACTTTTTTACCTGTGGAAGCGAAAAGCACTAATTTAGATTTGAAATTATCAGATGTGAAATTTACTAAAGAAGCTGTCACAGAACAGCTTGTTAATAAAATAGAAACTTTTGAAAATACGTTTGTTGCATATCCAAACCCTACATCAGGACTCGTAAAAGTAACTTTATTTAGTGAAGAAGACTCTAAAGCTCTAATAACATTATCAGACATAACTGGTAAAACCATTTACAGAGAAGCTAAAGAATTAATAATAGGTAAGAATGAATTAGATTTTAATTTTGACGTAAATCATGGCGTATTTTTCCTAAAAATAGTCAGTGATAAAAAGAATTATGGTACTAGTAAGTTACTTTTTTATCGTCATAAACACTAACAAAGTATAAAATGTTTAAAATATTCCAAATAAAACTATTTTTTAATTCAATTTTTTATATACCTTTATAACTCAAACGTTTATAAGAAGTGCAGCAATATACATTAAATTCCCCCTTAAGTAGTTAGCTCTGTTTAATAATATGTTTCCCCCCAAATTAAAGAATTTTAACCCTAAACCCTAAAATAGAAAATTATTAATGCATTACACCCCTAAGATCTCAGTCAACCCCTAAGGTTTACATAACATCTTTCCGGTATTACGATTTACACGATTATTATTCGTATAAGATAGCACATTACAAATTGCTGTTTTTACCAATAAGTACATGTGTATCTATGCATTAGAATAAAATAAAGTTATCCCTAGTAAAACATTATTAATTCTAAGTATAATGAAAACAAAACTACCCTTAATTCTAAGTAAGACAGTAATTTTACTTATAGCCCTATGTTTTTTTGGTACTTCTAAACTACTGTCTCAAACCGCAGGCAATGTAGATTTCAAATCAAAAGAAGAATATTTTGCTGGTTCTGTAGAAGAAAAAATATTTAATAAGGTAAAAGTGCCTGTTAATATTCCAACAGAAAATAGAACGAATGTTTGTTCTCCTATAACTTCAGTTCTTGTAACGGAGGGTTCGACTATGGGTATAACTAGATCTACATTAAACAACAACGATGCCCCATCTTTCTGTATGGCTGTGGGTTCTAAGGCTCCTAAGTCAGATGACATATATTACACTACTAACGACCCACAGACAGATATAGATTTTAGTAATAGTAATCTTTCGAAATCTGTTATAAGAGATAGAATTAGTAGAGTAATGGCGGTATTAAATCATCCCAACTACGCACCTAGTAATCTACCAAATAATTTATTAAGTAATTTCTACTTAGCGATCCAATATAATATTTGGAAATGGACAGATGGACGTTCTATTAGTTCAAGCTCCTCTTGGAGAGGAGCAGATGGAAATATCTATACTGCTTATGATTTAAATACATGGGTAACTAACGGTACTCTGCAGCCAGCTAATGTATTTTGGATGGTTCCTGTAAATAATCAATTACAGCCAGAAATAATGTTTAACCCTAATACTACAGCAGATTGCTGTCCAGACCAACCATCTATAACTACAAGTGTTACAGCACCAGGTACAGGAAATAATGGTGAAATAATAATCAATTCAGCAAATAATGCTTTATTTTATGGTATAAGTTCTGTTAATGCAGCATCTTACGACGGCCCAACTACAATTGTAACTGCTACTGCTTTACCAAACTCTTTTCCATCGAACATTATTACTAATACATCAGTAAATGGAGGTACTTACATAGTTAGAGTTTTTAATACTTATGACGAGTGTTTCACAGATTATACCTTTACTATACCACCAGTTCCTCCAGGAGAATGTTTAACTACATATGCAGAGGTAGAAAGTGAAAATGGTGTTAACAAGGAAGATGACGCAGAAGGAGCTCCTGATGGAGATTATGCTGAAATTCACAGTAATGGAGATCAATTAATCCTCGACTTTGGTAAAACATTTCCTTCGGGTACTCAGTTTAAAATAACTTGGAAGAAACGTTCTGGTCAAAGCGGAACTGCAAAAATAGATTTATCAATTTCTACTTCTAGTAATTCAGGTTTCACAACATACCCTAATTCTGATTCACCATCAACAACAAGTACAAGTTTTATAACAACTCAAGTAACTGCTATAACTGACTTCAGATATATTGCTTTTGACAAGGGAAATCAAAGTACAACAGATTTTGATATAGATGCTGTTGGTGTTCTAAAATGTGTACCTTGTGTTACCGCAGCAAATACAACAAGTTCAGCATCTATCACAGAAGCCGAAACCAAACAACTAGTTGGCAATCCAGCTGGTGGTACTTGGTCTATAGTTTCTGGAGGTGGAACTATCAATGGAAACACGTACACTCCATCTGATATCAATACCAATACAGACGTAACTATTCGTTATACCATAGCTGCAGATGGTTCTTGTAGTGCTTCTACTAGTGATGTTACATTTACAGTAACTCCTGTTTGTCTAGTTGCTGATAACACTACAGCAACAACTTCAATAACTGAAGAAGAAACTAAAACTTTATCTGCAACTCCTGCAGGTGGAATATGGTCTGTAGTTTCTGGTGGTGGTTCAATTAACGGAACTACATATACGCCAGCAAACGTAACTTCAGATACACAAGTAATTTTAAGATATACCATAGCTGCAGATGGTTCTTGTGCTGCAACTTCAGATGATGTTACATTTACGGTGACAGCTGTTTGTGATGTAGATGTTGACAATACAACAACAACTGCAAATATTCCTGAAAATGAAACAAAAACATTAACTGCAACTCCTGCAGGTGGAACTTGGTCTATAGTTTCTGGTGGTGGTTCAATTAATGGTAACACATATACGCCAGCAAATATTAATGGAGATACAACAGTAAAAATTAGATATACAGTTGCTGCTTCAGGTCCTTGTGGAGAATTACAAGATGATGTAACTTTTTCTGTAAAGGTATTACCAGAAGTAACAGTTTCTAGTACAAATATTACTTGTTTTGGTGAAAATGATGGTTCTATTACATTCTCGTTTACTGACGCTTCAACAAGAACACATATAGAATTTAGTTTAGATGGTGGTAACAATTATGAAACAAAAGTTGCCGATGATTCAGGAAGTGTAACTTATAACAACTTGAACCCAGGAACTTATGATGTATGGGTAAGATGGGGTAATGATGAACACCCTATGGATTTAGGTGCAGATGTTGTAATTACACAACCAGCTCAAATAACAGCTAATAATACAACTGCAACCGCTTCTATTACAGAAAATCAAACAAAGATTTTATCAGGTGCTCCAAATGGAGGAACTTGGTCTATAGTTTCTGGTGGTGGTTCCATTAATAATGGTGTTTATACACCAGCTGATATAAATACAAATACACAAGTAACTATAAGATATACGGTTCAAGGAACTGGTTCATGTTCTGATGCAACAGATGATGTTACTTTCACAGTAACTCCTGTTTGTGTAACCGCAGCAAATACAACAAGTACAACATCTATTACAGAGGCTGAAACCAAGCAACTAGTGGGCAATCCAACTGGTGGTACTTGGTCTATCGTTTCTGGAGGTGGAACTATCAATGGAAACACATACACTCCAGCTGACATCAATA
>CAYZDK010000009.1:0-79556 GCA_964477255.1 uncultured Polaribacter sp. | reverse complement strand
ACATGTGTATAAATCTCTGTTGTTTTACTACTACCATGTCCTAGTAATTCTTGTATATATCTTATATCTAAACCTTGTTCTAATAAATGCGTAGCAAAAGAATGGCGTAACATATGCGCAGTTATATTACGTGTTATATTTGCTTTTTTTGCAGCAGATTTTATAACCCGGTCTATGCTAGAGGCGCTATACTGTTTTCTATTTGCACCTTCTATAAGCCAATAATTTGGGTGGTATTCTTTAAAATAATAGTGCAACAATTTTTTTAGATTTATAGATAGTACGGTAGTCCGGTCTTTTTTTCCTTTACCACCTCTCACAAATATAATATTTTTATCAAAAAAAAGATCTTCCTTTCTTAAATTTAGCAATTCACTTTTGCGCAATCCAGCTGCATATAAAATACAAATTATAAGTTTGTGTTTTAAATTTTGTGTAACTTGTATCATCCGTAAAACTTCCTGTTCACTTAAAACTTTAGGCAAACGTTTTTCTTTTATTGGTCGTTCTATGGTAAAGGAAAAAGCATCCCACTGTACTATGTTTTCATAATAACATTTTAATGCGTTAATAGCTTGGTTTTGCGTACTTGCTGCAACTTTTTTTGTGCAAATTATATAATTTAGATAAGCTTGTATGTCTTTTAAATTTGCTGCCTCTAATTTTTTAGGATATATGTAATTGTAAAACTGACTTAAAAAAGAGGTGTACGTTTTTATGGTATTTATGCTATAACGTCTTCTGTGTAAAAACTGAATGTAAACTTCAGGTACAGGTATTCTATTCTTTTTTACGGTAGATTTTTGTATTCGATTAGATACACTTCTTTTTGATGTACCAAATGGTATTTGCGTTGTATCTATCCAAGCAATATGCTTATATTCTTTGAAAATCTTTCGTAAATTATCTGGATTATTTTTTAGAATCCAAGCTCTTTTGGTTCTAGACCAATTGGCATGTAACGCTGTTTTAGCAATATTTTTTAAAGTTTCATTATAGGAAAAGTACAAAAAGAAACAGTGTTCTCCTGCATGTTCTTTTGGTACAATTTTAATTTGTGGTAAAAGTGGCTTTCTCATAGCACAAACAAATTACTAAAAAAAAATCAAATAAAGAGGTTTGCCTAAAAACATACGTTAGTTTGCCCAAACGCATCCGTATAAACTTTTGCAAACTACCCTTAGTTTTGTTGCAAACTTCCAATAGTTTTTTTGCGGACATTGGTATGTTGTTTAGCAATATCCTAGTATATTGTATCAAATAGCCTAGTATAGCTTACTAAAAATACTAGTATAGTTTTATAAAAATTATAGAATAATGAAAAAAAACTGCTTTGTGTAGTGTAAAAAAGCTATTTTTAAAGATACAAAAAATAAAACCAAAAATCATGTCTTTACGTTACAGAATTGTAGAAAGAATAAATTCCATTCAAAACAAGAAAAAGCAATACATTATGCAAGCCGTACATACGGGTACTGTAGATATAGATTATATTGCCAGATTAATTAGTGAAGAATCTAGTTTAAACGAAGTAGATGTTAAAGCCGTACTTATTGCCCTTGGTATGAAATTAGAGTTTTTCTTAACCGACGGTAAAGTGGTAGATTTAGGCGAGGTAGGCCGTTTTAAAATGGCGTTTTCAGGAAAGGCTAGCGATACCAAAGAAGCGCTAACTCCAAAACGAAATATTAAGAAATACCATATTAATTACCAGCCTTCTAGAAAAATGAAACGCGTACTTAAGGCAGGTGTAAAAACCTATAAAGAGGGCAGAAGAGCCATGGGGTAATACTATAAAAGTGAAACAATAATACAACGATATACCAACAAAAAAACCTGTTTTCATTAGAAAACAGGTTTTTATATTGGTGTACCTTAAAAAAGATTAGTCGTCTTTTCTTTCTTGTCTCGGTTTTCTGTCATCGCGTCTATTGTCGCGATTTCTATTGTCTCTATTTCTGTTGTCTCTATTTTTATTGTCTTTAGCGTTGTCTCTTGGAGGTCTAGGTTTCCAACCTTCTGGTTTTGGTAAAATAGCTTTTCTAGACACTTTCTCTTTTCGAGTTCTTGGGTCTATACCAAAGTATTTTACATCTAAAATATCGCCAAGTTTAACCACATCAGAAACATTGTCTGTTCTTTCCCAAGCCAATTCGCTAACATGTAATAATACTTCGTTACCAGGTGCTTCTGTATATTCTACTACTGCACCAAAGTCTAGCATTTTTATCACTTTTACTTCGTAAACACTACCAACTTCTGGTTTAAACAGCATCGATTCTATTTTTGCAATAACAGCATCCATTCCTTCTGGTTTTGTACCTAGAATCTCTACAATACCTTCTTCGGTTACAGGATCTTCGTTAATTACAATAGTAGTTTCGGTTTCTTTCTGTAATTCTTGAATGTTTTTTCCTCCAGGACCAATAAATGCACCAATCATATCATTTGGAATACGTCTGGTAATCATTTTTGGGGCATGCGCTTTTACTTCAGCGTTAGGTGCAGCAATGGTATCTGTTAACTTAGAAAGGATGTGCAAACGACCATCTCTTGCTTGTTTTAATGCGTTTACTAAAATCTCGTAGCTTAAGCCTTTAATTTTAATATCCATTTGGCAAGCGGTAATACCATCTGCAGTACCTGTTACTTTAAAGTCCATATCTCCTAGGTGATCTTCATCTCCTAAAATATCTGATAATACTGCATAACGTTCGCCATCCGATATTAATCCCATAGCAATACCAGATACTGGTTTTTTTAGTTGTACACCTGCATCCATTAATGCCATAGTTCCAGAACAAACAGTAGCCATAGAAGAAGAACCATTAGATTCTAATACTTCACTTACCACTCTTACTGTATATGGGCAATCTTCAGGAATCATACCTTTTAATGCTCTTTGCGCTAAATTTCCGTGACCAACTTCTCTACGTGATGTTCCACGAATTGGGCGTGCTTCTCCTGTAGAAAAAGGAGGAAAGTTGTAGTGTAAATAAAAGGTTTCTTCTCCTTCAAAAGATGGCATATCTATTTGATTTGCTTCTCTAGAAGTACCTAGTGTAACGGTTGCTAATGCTTGGGTTTCTCCTCTTGTAAAGATAGAAGAACCATGTGTAGATGGTAAATAATCTACCTCGCACCAAATAGGTCTAATATCTGTAGTTTTACGTCCGTCTAAACGTAATCCTTCGTTTAAGGTTAAATCGCGAATGGCAGTTTTTTGTGCTTTTGCAACATATTTGCCAATTAATTTACCAAATTCTGCTTGTTCTTCTTCAGAGAAAGAGTTAACTACTTCTTCTTTAATTTCGCTAAACGCAGCACTTCTTTCGTGCTTGGCAGAACCTGCTTTTGCAATAGCATACGTTTTGTCGTACACTAAGTCTTTAATTTTAGCTTCTAATGCTTCATTTTCTACAGCTGGCTCATATTCACGAGTTTCTTTTTTTCCGAATGCTTCTGCTAAAGCAACTTGAGCAGCACATTGTACTTTTATAGCTTCGTGGGCTACCTTAATAGCTTCTGCCATTTCTTCTTCAGAGCACTCATCCATTTCGCCTTCTACCATCATTACAGAATCTGCAGAAGCACCAACCATCATGTCTATGTCTGCTTCTTCTAATTGTGCTCTAGTTGGGTTAATAATAAACTCTCCTGCTACTCTTGCTACTCTTACTTCAGAAATCGGAGTTTCAAAAGGGATGTCGGAAAGCTGAATAGCTGCGGATGCTGCTAATCCAGCCATTGCGTCTGGCATAACATCATCATCATGAGACATTAACTGAATCATAACTTGTGTTTCTGCGTGGTAATCTTTTGGGAATAATGGACGTAATACACGATCTACCAAACGCATGGTTAAAACTTCACCATCACTTGGTCTTGCCTCTCTTTTAAAGAAGCCTCCAGGATAACGACCTGCAGCAGCAAATTTTTCGCGATAATCTACCGTTAATGGTAAAAAATCTACATCTGATTGTTGGTAATTAGATACTACTGTACATAATAGCATGCATTTACCAGATTGAACAACAACAGAACCGTGTGCTTGTTTTGCAAGTTTACCGGTTTCTAACGAGATGGTTCTTCCATCTCCAAGGTCTATGACCTCTTTAAATACTTTTGGAATCATAAATAAATTTAATTCTAATTAAAAAATGTTTGTTGTTGTGTTGTGGTTGTTGTGTGTTTCCAATGGAAATACAAAAGTGTTGTGAGTACTTTTGATTTTTTATTTGAAGAAGTTTGTTAGATTTCTTCAAAGGGCTCTATTACAAGACGTAATAGAATTGTGTAAATATAAAAAAAATAAAAGAGGCACGAAGCCTCTTTCTATTTTGTAATTATTTTCTAATACCTAGTTCTTTAATTAACTCACGATATTTTAAAATATCTTTGTTCTTTAAATAGTCTAATAAACTTCTACGTTTACCTACCAAACGAACAAGAGAACGCTCTGTGTTAAAATCTTTACGGTTAACTTTTAAGTGCTCTGTTAAGTGGTTAATTCTGTGCGTAAATAACGCAATTTGTCCTTCTGTAGAACCAGTATCGTTCTTTCCTTTACCAAATTTTTCGAAGATACCTTCTTTTACTTCTTTTGTTAAGTACATGCCAATATTATTTTAATGATTTTTATGTATCTCAATTGTCTTTCAATTGAGGCTGCAAATATACTGCTTATTTTTAAAAATCCTACAGTTATGTACAGAATTATAAATTTATGAAAATCAGTACCTTTCTATCTAATTTGCTAAGAGCGTACAGGTAAATTTTGAATTAAATCGATATACAGGTTTACTTGTTTTTTTAGGTTTTTACGCTCGTAAATTGCATCTAAGAAACCGTGTTCTAGTACAAACTCCGAACGTTGAAAACCTTCTGGTAAATCTTTACCTGTAGTGTCTTTTACCACTCTAGGACCTGCAAAGGCTATTAGTGCATTTGGTTCTGCAATATTGATGTCTCCAAGCATTGCATACGATGCAGTTGTACCCCCTGTTGTAGGATCTGTACATAGCGAGATGTACGGAATTTTTGCTTCTGCCAACTGCGCTAATTTAGCGGATGTCTTTACCAACTGCATTAACGATAAAGAAGCTTCCATCATTCGTGCACCACCAGATTTAGAAATCATTAAAAATGGAATTTCGTTTTTAATGGCGTAGTCTATAGCACGTGCTATTTTTTCGCCAACAACAGAACCCATAGATCCACCAATAAATGCAAAATCCATAGCAGCAATTACCAAGTCTTTTCCTAACGATTTACCCACTGCTGTTCTTACGGCATCTTTTAATTTGGTTTTTTCTTGGGCAGACTTAATACGGTCTGTATATTTTTTAGTGTCTTCGAACTTTAACGGGTCTTTAGAAGTTAATTTTTCATTGAGTTCTGTAAACTTATTATCGTCAAAAAACAATTCGAAATATTCTTTACTTCCAATTCTAACATGATAGCCATCTTCTGGACTAACATATAGGTTTTTCTTTAATTCTTCTGTATCTATAATTTTACCACTAGGGGTTTTGTACCAAAGCCCTTTTGGTGTGTCTTTCTTTTTCTCTGTAGGTGTTTGAATTCCTTTATCTGTTCTCTTAAACCAAGCAGTCATCTGTTTGTTGTTTTTAGAATTGTTGTTTGTTTGTTTCTTTTGTGTTAAGAAACAGGATACAAATGTAAAAGATTTTTTAAGAAGAATCCCTTTTCATAAAAAAAAGCATTTTGAAATGCATCAAAATACTTTTTTCTACTTACTGTAATTTTTAAAGCGTATTTACATTATTTAAATCTGCAAATGCTTGTTTTAAACGTGCTTTAAAAGTCTCTTCGCCTAAACGCAACCATTTTCTTGGATCGTAGTATTTTTTGTTAGGTACATCTTCTCCATCAGGGTTTCCAATTTGGGTTGCAAGATACGCTGCTTTGCCTTGCATGTAATCTCTAATACCTTCTGTAAATGCAAACTGTAAGTCGGTATCTATATTCATTTTTATAACCCCATATCCAATAGATTCTCTAATTTCTTCTAAAGTAGAGCCAGAACCGCCATGAAAAACAAAGTCTATCGTATTGTGTGGCACACCATACTTTTCAGAAATGTATTCTTGCGAATTCTTAAGAATTTTTGGCGTTAATTTTACGTTTCCTGGTTTGTAAACCCCATGCACATTACCAAAAGCTGCAGCAATAGTAAATTGTGGAGAAACTTTTAACAACTCTTCATATGCATACGCCACTTCTTCTGGTTGTGTATATAGTTTAGAAGCGTCTACATCTGAATTGTCTACACCATCTTCTTCACCACCAGTAATACCTAATTCGATTTCTAATGTCATGCCCATTTTAGACATTCTTGCCAAATACTGCTTGCAAATCTCTATGTTTTCTTCTATTGGTTCTTCCGATAAATCTATCATGTGCGAACTGTACAAAGGTTTGCCAGTTTCTGCAAAGTGTTTTTCAGATGCGTCTAAAAGTCCGTCTATCCAAGGTAATAGTTTTTTTGCACAATGGTCTGTATGTAAAATTACAGGAACACCATATGCTTCTGCCATTTCATGAATGTGCTTTGCGCCTGCAACACCACCTGCAATTGCAGCTTTTTGTCCTTCGTTAGAAAGGCCTTTACCTGCGTTAAATTGTGCACCACCATTGGAAAACTGAATAATAACTGGTGAATTTAATTCTTTGGCAGTTTCTAAAACGGTGTTTATGGTGTTAGACCCTACAACGTTTACTGCTGGTAATGCAAATGCTTTTTCTTTTGCAAGTTTAAAAATCTCTTGAACTTCTTTACCAGTGGCAACACCTGGCTTTATATTATGACTCATCTTTGATTGAAATTTAATAAAAGGTTAAAAATCAAAAATAACAAAAAAAAGGTAGTTGTTTTGTTCTTGCTCTCTTTTTAATAACGAAAACGATTAATTTAAAATGGATAGTTAATACCTATATTATATACGGCATTCTGAAAGTCGTAGTTTTTAAACCATTTGTTGCCTTCTAAATAGGGTTCGTATGTTTTAAAACCTACATCGAAACGCAATATTAAAAAGCTAAAATCTAGCCTTGCGCCAAATCCAGAACCAACCGCAATATTTTGTAAGGAAGAAAAGTTGGTTAATTTTGCTCCTTCTTCTACAAAAGGAGAGCCAGAAATATCCCAGATATTGCCTGCATCTACAAATAGAGCTCCTTTTAATCTACTTACAATATCAAAACGATATTCTGCACTAGTTAAAAACTTAAAACTGCCTACGTTAAATTCTAGCCCAGTATTTCTGCTTCCAGGACCTAACTCATACGTTTGCCATGCTCTAATATCATTAGAACCACCAGCAAAGTAACTTTTTACAAAAGGAATATCTGCATTATTGTAGGTAAAAATTGCCCCAACAAAAGTTCTAAAACCAATAACAGAATTATTGTTTCCAATATCCCAAAACTTCTTGTATTCTATGTCTGTTTTAAAATACTGTGCTAGCGGAATATCAAAAAAGGTAGTTTTGTCATTTTCGTTTTCAGAAGTAGATAAAAAGCCAAGAAAACTTCCAGAATTAGCTACTCTTATTTTAAAGAAGGAAAAATTATTGTCTTTAAAATTAGATTGGTTATTATACGTGTACGTATAAGCTATAGTTGGAATTAAGAAATCTGAAGTGATAATATTGTACCTGTTTAGGATGTTTAAATTAGTGTTGAATTCTTGTGGATTGGAATTTCTAAAATCTGTATCGGAAGCTACAGTTTCCATAAAACTTAGTACTTCTTCTGGGATACTTAATTCTCTAGTAGGATCGTTAAAGTACGTTTGCGCAACCTGATTTAGGTTTCTGTATTCTGAATTAAAAATGTTAAAATAACTATCGTTATTTAAGTTTTGTATGTATTGTAAATTAAATAGCTCTAGGTTTATGGTTTTCTGTTGGTTGTATTGCCACCTTAAATCTGCCAGTAGTGTTAAGGTTTGCCTATCTAAACCAATATTTTCTTGAATACTTGTACCTAAAGAGATTAATGTTCTAGGAGACATTCTTTTTGGTACCAATTTGCTTAGGCCAAACGGAGCTAAAAAACGTGGTATTTCTAAAGAGATATCTGCACCAATTTCCCACCCAGGACCAGCATTCGAATCAAACCAAGAGCCTAGTACAGATAACTTTAGAAGTTCTGCACCTTTAAATGTGTTTCTATTGGTTAGCGAAAACTTTGCAGAGGTTCCAATATTTCTGATGTTAGAATGGGTAAGTTCTGTTTCAAAACCAAGGGTATATTTTTCTATAGGAGACAACAACACATCCATGTGTAAATTACTACTATTCTCTTTGTCAGGAGTAAATTTAATGGTGGTTGATTTAAAGTTTTTAAGCGATTTTAAATGGGTTCTTGTAAGGTTGTTTAAACTGTCTTTGTAAGTGTCTCCTGGCAATAAAAACAATGATTGAGACAAATATTTTGGATTGTATTTTATCTTGTTAAATGCAAAATAATTGATACCATTGTAGGTAATCGTATCTTTTGTATTACTGTCTTTTTTAGAGAAAGAGTAATCTGTAGTTACATTTACACTTTTAATTTTATGTACTTTAAATGGCTTGTCTATATAATTACCATTAGCATCTTCATCTATTCTGTTGCCAGATATAATGTAATCTACATTTGTTTTATAATCGGTTCTTGTAGAATCTACATAGAAGCCAATTGCAGCCTCTGTAAAATGATAAATTCCACTATTTTTAAATAGTTTTACAACTTGTTCTGCTTCATTTCTAAACGTTTGGTCGTTATACTGATCTCCTGTTTTTAGAAGAGAATTCATTCCAGAATTTCTATAAATTGAATCTAAAATTGGAGATTCTATCCTAATTTTTATAGTATCTAACGTGGTTGGTTTTCCTTTATTTAAATAGTACGAAACCGTTGCTTTTTTTTGTAAAGAATCTCTTTTTATGATGGTTTGTATAGACGATTTAAAATACCCTTGCGTTTTATAATAGGCCAAAAGATTATTTGCAGTTCCGTTTATTTTAATAAGATTTAGAATCTCTGGCTTTGGATAATCTAAGAAAGACTTGTTTAAATTTATAAAGGCATTTGCATAAGCTATACTTTGTTTTTCAGAAAAAATAGATTTTATAAAGTTGTAAGAGTTTGGGTTTTTCTCTCCCCATTTTTTTGGTGTTTTTGGCTTGTTAGGATTTCCTAAATTGTATAAATACAAACCAATAGGCAAGCCTAAAAACTTAGCGTTTGGCTTTTGTAAAACATATTTCTGAAGATTTGGGGCACCAGTTTTAGCACTATCTATAAAAAATTTATTTTCTGCTAACATAAACTTACCATCTGCAACATACTTTGTAGAATTACAAGCAAGTAAAAAGAATGCAAACAAAATGTAAATAGGTGTTTTTTTCATTACTTTAGCTAAGCTAATTAAATCAAAAGTAGCACTTTTAAACGGGTTTTTTTTAATATCTACAAATTAATGAAATTAAGCAAGAATCAGCTAAAATTAATAACAAGTTTATCGCAAAAAAAGTATAGACAGAAGCACCAATATTTTATTGCTGAAGGCGTAAAAGTAGTACAAGAATTATTAGATGCTTCTTTAGAGTTGGTTTCGCTTTTTACTACAGAAGAAAATTTATTTTCGGTAGACGCAAGCCAACAGTTTGTAATAGGCTCAAATGATTTAAAGAAAATTAGCAATCTTAAAACCCCAAATACAGTTCTGGCTATTTTTAAAACAAAAAACCAGAAAGATGTTTCTTATGCAGATTTTACCCTGGTTTTAGATGCCATTAATGATCCAGGTAATTTAGGTACCATTATTCGTTTGTGCGATTGGTTTGGCATAAAGCAAATAGTATGCTCTAAAGATACCGTAGATTGTTATAATCCAAAAGTTGTACAAGCAACAATGGGTTCTCTTGCTAGGGTTAATCTTTACTACCAAGACCTAGAAGCCTTTATAGAATCTAGTACTTTAGAAAGTTATATTGCAGATATGGATGGAATGTCTGTATATACAGCAAACTTACCAAAAAAGGCCATTCTAATAATGGGAAATGAAGCAAATGGTGTTTCTAAGAAGATAAAAGACTTGGTTACAACCAAAGTAACAATACCAAGGTTTGGAGATTTTAAAAAAACCGAAAGTTTAAACGTTGCAACCGCAACTGCCATATTGTTAAGCGAATTTAAAAGAGGATAGGGGTGTGCTTATTCAAAAGCAAAATTTAAAAATACACCTCTTGTACCCATAAAGTTTATAGGGGCTGTCCACTGGCTATTTGGATCGTTATCGTACTTAATTTCATTATTTATTGCAAAAACTCCTCTTATAGATGGCGAAAATTTAAAGAAATACAAATAGAAATCTACACCTATACCTACTTCATACATAAAGTTTTGCGATCGCATTCTAAACTGTCCAGCAGCATTATCATCTTGGTTATTTTCGTTACTTGCAAAATTGTGGTCGTAAGAAATACCAGCTAAAACGTAAGGTCTTATGTTTTTTAGTCTGTTTGTGCTAAACTTAAGAACAAGTGGAACATGTAAAAATGTAGAACCAGCTTCTCTAACACTATCTCTTTCATTAGTAAGATGCCCAAAATAAATGTTTTTGGTATTGCTTATTAAGCCAGGTTCAAAACGTAAATTAATGTTTTTATGCAGTCTAAAATCAACAATTAGGCCTACATTAAAACCTACGGAAGGCTCTACTCTAATAGAAGGATTTGGAATTGCACTATTGCGTAGATTTACTTTAAAATCATTTTGATTAAGTCCAAGGTAAAATCCATAATGCACAAACCTTTCGTCAAAAGTAGGCAGGTTGTCTACTCTGTTTCTTTGCGCAAAAACCGAAGAACTTATGATAAAACTAGCAAAAAGTATAAAAAATGGTATTCTCATTTATTTAGATGCCGTGTAAATTGTAGCAACTCCAAAAGTTACAGGTTCGTCTTTTGTGTAGTTAAACCCATTTTTTTGTAAAATATTGTTGAAAGCTTCACCAAAAGGAAAAGTATTTGCAGATTCTGATAGGTATTTATAAGCAACTTTATCTTTAGAAAAAAGTTTTCCAACCAAAGGTAAAAACAAGTTTGTGTACAACTTGTACCCTTGTTTAAAAGGAAACTTAGTTGGGTTAGAAGTTTCTAAAATTACTAATTTCCCAGTTGGTTTAAGTACACGAGCAATTTCTTGTATGCCTTTGTCTAGGTTTGCAAAATTTCTAACACCAAAAGAAACGGTAATTGCATCAAAAGTATGGTCTTTAAAAGGCATGTTTTCAGAATCGCCAACAATCATTTCTATTTTTTCAGAAAGATTGGCTTTTTTAATTTTCTGTTTTCCAACTTCTAACATGCCAGCAGAAATGTCTAAACCAACAATTCTATCTGGATTAAGATGTGCCATCATCAAGGCTAAATCACCTGTTCCTGTTGCGATGTCTAAAATTTGTTTGGGGTTATCTTGCCCTACAATTTTTACTACTTTTTTTCGCCATTTTACATCAATTCCAAGAGAAATTACACGGTTTAAGCCATCGTAATTACCAGAAATGGTATCGAACATTTTAGCAACTTGCTCTTTTTTACCGAGTTTAGAATCTTTGTATGGCTTTACAGTTTTAGACATGAAAAGGATTTTAGGTTATCCATTAATCGCTACCACTTCGTTTACTTTGTTTGGTAGCATTTCTTTTAATAAGTTTTCTATTCCGTTTTTTAATGTGGCAGTAGAAGAAGGGCAACCACTACAAGCGCCTTGTAAAATAACACTAACCACTTTGTTGGTTTCATCATAAGCTCTAAACGCAATATTTCCTCCATCACCTGCAACTGCTGGTTTTATATATTCGTCTAGAATAGAAACGATTTCTGCAGGAATACCTTCTAATGAAACTTTTGCAGGAACTTCTTTTTGAGTCTCTACTGCAGTTTCATTAGGTAGCTCTTTAATAATGGTTTTACCAGAAACTAAATACTCACGAATAAAACTTCTTACTTCAGAAAATACTTCATTCCATTCTACCATTTCGTATTTTGTAATAGAAATGTAATTGTCTGAAATAAAAACTTCTTTTACAAAAGGAAAATTATAAAGCGCTTGCGCTAATGGCGATGATTTACTTGCTTCATCAATATTTTTAAACTCAACATCTGTTTGTGTAAGTGCTTTGTTGGTGCCAAATTTCATAACAGCAGGGTTTGGTGTTACCTCTGCATAAACTTCTATGGCTTCTTTTTTATTGGAAGAGGTTTCTTCTTTTACAACAACCTCGTTAGTATTTATATAGGCTTCTATTTGCTCTCTAACTTCTTCCTGAACGTCTGCCCACTCTACAATATCGTAACGTTGAATGGCTATAAAATTAGCAGTTATAAATACTTTTTTTACAAAAGGTAAGTAAAACAGCTGTTGTGCTAAAGGTGAGTTTTTTGCTTCGTCTATATTAGAAAATTCGTAACTACCACCATTAATTAAAATGGTATTGCTGTTAAATTTTAAAATCGTTTCGTTTGTAGTTTCTTGAATGGTTATTTTATTCTCTTGCATAATCGTATCTTAGAAAGTGCAAAATTAAGGGAAAAAACTGAAAAGTAATGTAAAAGACCTCCTATTAAAATGTTAATAGAAAGTCTTGGTTTTTTGTAGTGCTTTTTAAATTAAATACCAATAGAAAATGTTGCTGTAAAAACCCCTGTATCTGTCACCAAGTTTGCAGGATTTACACCAAAGCCTTGGTAAAAGTTATAAGAAGAATCTCTAGTAGTATTAGAATAAGAAACATCTACTTTGTAAATTCCAAAACTATAACCACCTCCAAAAGAGTAGCTAGAGATATCTCCTAATGTAGTAACAAATCTAGATGGTGAAAAATTATTTGAGTTAAAAGGAGTTTGTTCAAATCTATAACCAGCTCTTAAGCTAAGTCTGTTAAATCGCCATTCTGTTCCTAATCTTATATTGTGTGTTCTATCTTTAAAAGCGGTTTCATCTAAAACATCATTTATAGAGTTGTTGTTAGAGAATCTAAAGTTAGCATATCTTTTTAATTGGTAATCTACACTTATTAAACCTCTTTTACCAAAAATAAAAGCAGTACTGGCAGTTATAGTGCCAGGAGTTTTAAGGGAGTAGATTAGTTCTTGAAACGGAAAATTTCCACCAGCTGTATTATCGTAAATTAAAGCATCATTACTAACTATAATTTCGGTATCGCCAAAGAAACCATCATTACTAACCAAGTTATTTTCTTCAAATAATTCTCCATACCAAGTAGGGGTTTGGTAAGATAACCCTATTCTAAAAGAATTATTTGGTCTATAAATAAAGCCCAAATTTGCGGAAAATCCTGTACCTGTGATAAAGCTCTCTTGATAAAGATTAGCATCTAATTGATTGCCATTGATATCGCTATTAAATTCTGTAAGATTGTTTTGTTGCTCGAAATTTAGGTCGTAGAAATTTAAGCTTAACCCAACATGAAGGTCGTTAGAATAAAGTGCAGAAAAAGCAACATTTAACTCGCTTAATTCGCCTCTAAAGTCATTTCTGAAAATTTGTTCATCTGCAATATCATACACTAAAGCAGGGTTGTTAATGTCTAAAGGATAGTTGGTAAATGTTGCAATATTGCTATTACCTCTTGCAACAAAAGAATTATCAAAGTCGTTTGTAAGTCTATAATTAAAGCCTACCGCAATTTTATTCCAATCGCTGTTTTTAGAAGTATCAAAAACCAATGCAGCACCAGCTTGACTAAAATTAACATATTGATTTTGCGTGCTAACATTAGTGCCAAAGTAGTTAGCCTGAGTTTGGGTGTCTCTTAAATTTAATGTACCAGAAAAATAACTGTTATTGAATATAGACAAACCAGCAGGGTTAATATTTATGGAAGATATATCTCCACCAACAGCACCAAAAGCACCTCCCATTGCAGTAAATCTTGCTGTTCCGTTAAGATCGTTCTTAGAAAAGAGTAGTGCTAAATCTTGGTAATCTAAAGATTGGGCTTTGTTATGGAAACTAACCATTGCCAATAATAAAGCTAAAAAGATGTTTTTTTTCATTGAATCGTTTTTATAAAATATTAATTTCCACCTCTTCCTCTTCCTCTAGAAGAGCTACTACCTCTAGATCCTGAACTTCTGGAAGAACTTCTTGACGAGCTTCTAGCGCCAGAACTTCTGCTTGTTGTTGTGCTAGATCTATTTATTGTTCCTCTTCTACTTGAGCTGCTTCTAGAAGATGCTCTATATCTAGAAGATGAAGACCCTCTTCGCACTGTAGAGTTTCTATTGGTAGTTCCTGTTCCTCTTCGAATTACAGAATTTCTTCTAGAGCTAGCGTTACCAGTTCTACCATTACTGCTATTACTAAATCTACTATTTCTAAATCTGCTATTATTAGTTATGCTGCTTGTTCTTCTTCCTGTTCTATTGGAATATCTAGAATTAGTGAATCTATTATTGTTTCTATTTAAACGATAAGGGTTACTTCTAGCCCATCTATTATTTTGGTAAAAGTTATTGTTCCAAAATCGATTGCCCCAATAAGGATTTACAAAGCCGCCATTCCAAAACCAAGGACTATTAAAACCCCAACCCCAATTGTTAAAGCCTAATCCCCATGGACCTCGTGCCCAAATTCTACCAGGACCGTAAAATTGGTTTCTCCAAAACGGACTAAAGTTTCCGTAAAACCATGGATCTGCAAATCCCCAACCCCAGTTATTGAATCCCCAACCCCAATTATTAAAGCCTGCTCCCCAAAAAGGGTCATTCCAAAGGTTTAAAGATACCACTACATCATTGTCTTCATATCCCCAAGGCTCTCTTTGGTTATAATTAGTATCTTCAAATTCACTTTCGGAAGCATAAGTTTCTACATCTGTAAAAATTTCATTTTCTTGAATACGTTCTAAGTCTTCAAGCTTTCTTGCAAAATAGTTTTCATCGTAATCTCTATATTGTTCTTGGTCAACTACAATAACTCTGGGAGTTTGTTCTACTTCTTCTTTTACCTCTTCATACTTTTTAGTACTGTATATTCCATCATTATCATAAACGCTTAAATATGTACCACAAGACGTTAACAACAATAACATCTGTAATGATAATATTATTTTAGTAGTAAACTTTAATTCAAATTGCTGTGCTTTCATAATGATGTGGCTTAAGATGAATACTTATTTTAGGAATTCTTAGGCTTAAGAAACTAAATTATAGTAATTTTACCCCGTTTTTTATTTAGAAAGTAAATAAAATAAAGAATTCAGTAATTAAGTAACAACATTTGTGCCAAAGTTAAGACATGAGCAAGAAGTTAACAAAAAGAGCAGACGATTATTCTAAATGGTATAACGAATTAGTAGTTAAAGCAGATTTAGCCGAAAATTCAGCAGTAAGAGGTTGTATGGTAATTAAACCATATGGATTTGCAATTTGGGAAAAAATGCAATCGGAACTAGATAGAATGTTTAAAGAAACAGGACATCAAAATGCATATTTTCCATTATTTGTTCCAAAAAGTTTGTTTGAAGCAGAAGAGAAAAATGCAGAAGGTTTTGCTAAAGAATGTGCTGTAGTTACCCATTATCGTTTGGAAAATGATCCTGAGCAAAAGGGCAAACTACGAGTAGATCCTAAGGCTAAACTAGAAGAAGAACTTGTTGTTAGACCAACTTCAGAGGCAATAATATGGAATACTTACAAAGGTTGGATTCAATCCTACAGAGATTTACCTCTTTTAATTAACCAATGGGCAAATGTAGTACGTTGGGAAATGCGAACGCGCTTGTTTTTAAGAACTGCTGAGTTTCTATGGCAAGAAGGACATACAGCGCATGCAACCAAAAAAGAAGCAGTTGCAGAGGCAAAACAAATGCAAGAAGTCTATGCTACCTTTGCAGAGCAGTTTATGGCAATGCCAGTTATTAAAGGGGTAAAATCAGATAGTGAAAGATTTGCTGGGGCACTAGATACGTATACTATAGAAGCTTTAATGCAAGATGGTAAAGCATTACAAGCAGGAACATCACACTTCTTGGGGCAGAATTTTGCGGAAGCTTTTGATGTTAAATTTACTAATAAAGACGGCAAACAAGATCTTGTATGGGCTACATCTTGGGGAGTTTCTACAAGGTTGATAGGAGGTTTAATAATGACACATTCCGATGATAATGGATTGGTTCTACCACCTAAATTAGCTCCTATACAAGTTGTTATCGTTCCTATATACAAAGGAGAAGAACAGTTGGCTGCCATTACAAATAAAGTGAATTGTATCGTTGAAGAACTAAAAGCAAATAGTATTTCTGTAAAATATGACGATAGAGACACTTTTAGACCAGGAGCAAAATTTGCAGAGTACGAGTTAAAAGGTGTGCCGCTTCGTTTGGCAATTGGTAATAGAGACTTAGAAAACGGAACAATAGAAATTGCTAGAAGAGATACGTTTGAAAAGCAAACAATTTCTCAAGATAATATTTTATCTACAGTAAAAGTTCTTTTAGAAGAAATACAAGAAACTTTATTTAATAAAGCAGTTAACTACAGAGAGGCACATACTACTATTGTAAATACTTTTGAAGAGTTTAAAAATGCAATAGACACTAAAGGCGGTTTTGTTTCTGCACATTGGGATGGTACAGAAGAAACAGAAAGTAAAATTAAAGAGCTTACAAAAGCAACTATAAGGTGTATTCCTAACGATGCAAAAGTAGAGCAAGGCAAGTGTGTGTTAACAGGAAACCCTTCTTCTAAAAGAGTGTTGTTTGCAAAAGCATATTAATTGAAAAAAAAATAAAAAAATATTGCAGGATTTAAAAAACGTTGTATATTTGCATCCGCAATTGAGAGATATTTGATTGTTATGGTCCGTTCGTCTAGGGGTTAGGACGCCAGGTTTTCATCCTGGTAACACGGGTTCGATTCCCGTACGGACTACAAAGTTTTTAAACAAAATTATAGTAATGGCAAACCACAAGTCAGCATTAAAAAGAATTAGAAGTAACGAGGCAAAGAGGTTACGTAATAAGTATCAGCATAAAACTGCAAGAAATGCTGTTAGGGATTTACGTGCTATGGAAGATAAGAAATCTGCTGAGGAAAAATTAGTTAGTGTTGTATCTATGATTGATAAATTAGCCAAAAATAATATTATTCATAATAATAAGGCAGCTAATTTAAAATCTAAATTAACAAAGCACGTAGCAGCGTTATAATTTATAGCTAAAAGTATTTATAAAGCTCTGATTTTATCAGAGCTTTTTTTTTGGTATATACTTTTTTATAAAATATATTTTTAAAAGGTATAGTTTTTATGTGCGTCTAAACGAATAAATATGAATAGTAAGATAGTAAAGCCCCACAAAGAAGAACCTCCATAGCTAAAAAACGGTAGAGGAATTCCAATGGTTGGAACCAAACCTATTACCATTCCAATATTTACAGCTACATGAAAAAATAGGATAGAAGCTACTCCATAACCATATATTCTCCCAAATTTGTTGGTATGTGTTTCTGCAAGGTAAATAATCCTAAATAGTAGACACATAAAAACAATTACAACAAAACTAGTTCCTATGAAGCCCCATTCTTCTCCAACAGTACTAAATATATAATCTGTATCTTGTTCGGGTACAAAATTACCTTGTGTAAGGTCTCCTTTTAAAAATCCTTTTCCTGTAACACTTCCAGAGCTAATTGTTAGTTCAGATTGGTAGGAGTTATATCCAATACCTCTATTGTCAATTTTTTTTCCCAATAGAATGTCAAATCTATCTTTTTGATGACTTGGCAAAATATTCTCGTAAGTGTAATTTGTTCCAAATATAAAAAGAGAAGAGATAAGATAGGTAAATAATATCTTATACCAATTAAATCTAAAAAAACGAGAACCACCTCTGTAAATAAAGTATGCAGCTAAAATTGTAATTATTAATAATGCAGAAATTAAAACTGGTTGTAACCCATAAAAAATAGTACTCAAAAAAAGCACTAGAGATAGGATACCGAAAATAAAATATTTCAATGTTAAGCCTTCTCTGTTTAAAACAAAAAAGAAAGCTAAATATATAATTGCAGAACCTGCATCTGGCTGTAAAAAGATTAAAAAGGCAGGCAAGAAGATGATAATGAATGCTTTAATTTGATTCTTTATAAGGTTTAAATTGTATTGTCTATCATTTAGTAATTTTGCCACTGCAAGAGCAGTAAATGCTTTCATAAACTCCGAAGGTTGTAAACTCATTATGCCAAAATTAAACCAGGATTTTGCGCCATTAATTTCTTTGCCAAAGGGAAAAATTAAGACAAGAAAAAGTATGGAAATCAAGTAGATAACACTGGCAAATCTTTCGTAGAATTGGGAGTTAAAAAAGAGAACAATAATAACTAACGGAATTGAGAGCCCAATCCAAATAAGTTGTTTTCCGTATCTAGTAGAAAAATCTAAAAGAGTGGAGTTTTCTGGAGCTTTACTAGCGGCATAAATGTTCATCCATCCAAAACCAACTAAAACTACAAATAGGAAAACTAGAATCCAATCTATGTTTGCAAATATATTATTCCGTTCCTGACGCAATTTCTATTGGTTTTTCAAATTCTTGGTTATAGATATGTTCTAGACTTTTATTAAGCATGTTTTGCTCTCTCCATTTATTCTTTTTAGAGATTTCTCCATTTATATATTTTTCAATCAATAAACTTGTAATTGGGGCAGCAATAGTTGATCCGTAACCACCATTTTCTACAAAAACAGCTAATGCAATTTTAGGATTGTCTTTTGGAGCAAAAGCTATTAATATAGAATGATCGTCTAATTGTTTCTTAACGCCATTAACTCGAATAAAGTTTTCTGCAGTTCCTGTTTTTCCACAAATTTTTATTCCATCTACTTGAGCCCATCTTCCTGTACCTGTTTTAAAAACTTCATACATTCCATCTATAACAGGTTCAAAATTTTCCGCATCTATCGTGGTTTTTATAGGCTCTGTGAATTTTGGGTTTTTTATTGGAGAATTATCAATTTCTTTAACAATATGTGGGGTGTAGTAGAAACCTCTATTTGCAATAGCAGCGGTAAAATTTGCCAATTGAATAGGAGATGTTAATACTTCTCCTTGCCCGATTGCATTAGAAATGTTTGTGTTTGCATTCCAAGTATAGCGATTTCGTTTTTCATAGTAGTCTCCTGAAGGAATGAGTCCTGGTACACCAGCTGGCAAATCGTACCCTAAATAATTTCCTAATCCGAAACTGTTTATGTGGTGTTGCCAATTATCCACTCCTTCTTTAGGGTTATCCATTTTCTCTATAATTCTTTTGTATGTAACTGAAAAATAACTGTTGCAAGATTTAGATATAGCAGTATTAAGCTGAATTGGCGTGTTGTAAATATCGCAATGACATTTCATAAACTCGTGCTTGCGCGCACCATATCTATAGCCACCAAAACAACGAACAGAGGTGCTTGTGGTAATTACATTTTCTTGTAAACCTATTAGTGCATTCATTAACTTAAATGGTGATCCTGGAGGGTAGCTAGCCAATAAACCTCTATCGAAACTAGGTTTGCTTATGGTGTCATTAAAAAGTAAAACAGAGTTCTTAGAACGTTTTCTACCAACTAACATATTTGGATCGTAAGTAGGAGCAGTAACTAAAGCTAAAATTTCTCCAGATGATGGCTCAATAGCTACAATTCCACCTCGTTTACCTTTCATTAGCTTTTGCGCATAAACTTGCAGGTCTATATCTAATGTTAACTTTAAGTCTTTTCCATTAACGGCTAGCGTGTCGTACTTTCCATTCTCGTAAGAACCAGTAATCTTATTTAAGTTATTTCGGGTAAAATATTTTTTCCCTTTTGTTCCTCTAAGTTCTTTTTCGTACTGCTTTTCTACACCATCTTTACCTTCTAATTCGCCTTGCTGATAATAGTCTGAATTTCTAGCTTTTTCTTCATTTACTTCGCCAATATATCCCAACACATTTGCTGCTGCGTTTATAGGGTAGTCTCGTATAATTCTCTTTTGTATGTAGAAACCTCTAAATTTATGTAGTTTTTCTTGTAGATAGGCATAATCTTCTTTTGCTAGCTGTTTAAGAAATACCGATGGTAAATAGCTAGCATACCTTTCTGCTTTTTCAAATCGTTTTATAAAATCTTCTTTAGTTATTTTAAGAAGGTTACAAAACTCGATAGTATCTAGCTTTTTAACTCTATTAGGCTGTACCATAACATCATAAGAGAGTTGGTTTGCTACTAATAGTTTTCCGTTTCTATCGTATATATAACCACGCTCTGGATAATCGTATTCTGCTTTTACAGTAACATTTCTAAGTGGGTCGTACTTATTTCCTTTAATAATTTGTAATTGGTACAAACGGCCAATAAAAACAATGCCTACCAAAGAGATAACTCCGTATAATAAAAAACTTCTCTGCATTATTCTCCTTTAATAAAAATATAATTGCTTGTAAAAAATAACAATAACGTGAAAATACTTGAGTAAAGTGTATTTAATAGCACGTCTGCAAAATTATAAAAACTAAAGTTAGCAAAAGAAAAATAGATGAAATGATGAATAACTGTTAAAGTTACTGTGTAATTAAAAATTTTACCAAAAGGTTCTTCTTTTAGTTTAAAAAAGGAATAATCGTTAACATCCTTTTTAAAAAATAGCTTTACAAAGAAGGTTCTGTAATAGGCAATAGTAGTAATAGCAAGGGCATGAATTCCTCCAGTATCTGAAAAAACATCTACGATAAAACCTAGTAAAAAACTAAAAAAAAGAATTGGAAATTTATTCTCTTTTAATGGAAAGTAGAATACAAAAATGATGTATAAATAAGGATTTATAAATCCTGAGAATAAAATATTATTTAACACAAAAACCTGAAGTAAAAACAGGAAAATAAATAGCAATATTATTTTAGGTGTACTATTCATCCTCTTCTTTTTCTAAAGATTTTATTTCAAATTTATCCCAATTTTTAATTACATATACGTAACTTAAATTACTCATATCATTAAAAAGCGTTACTTCTACAGTATTATTTGCAGTATTTCCAATATTAATTTTAGATATAGCGCCTATTGGTATGCCTTCTGGAAAAATTGCTGATCTTCCTCCAGTTTCTATGGTGTCTCCTATTTGTAAAGGGGCTTGTCTGGGAATATCTACCAATTGTACCACATTATAATTCTTACCATCCCAGCCTAAAGAGCCAAAGTAGTTGCTGTGTTTTAGGCGTGCATTAATTTTTGTATTTCTATTTAAAATAGATTGCACTCTTGCATACTTATTACTTAAGTCGTCTGTAATACCTATTATACCCTTACTGTTTATTACAGCCATTTCCTTGTTTAAGCCATCTATAGCTCCTTTGTTTAATGTTAAATAATTATAGGGCTTGCTGTAGCTATTGTTTATTACTTTTGCGTTGGTAAAAGTGTACTTTTGGTTGCTAGTAATTGTATCTATTACTGTAGAGTCTATAGAAGTATAAATACTAGATTTTGTAATTAGATTTCGTAACCTGGTATTTTCCTCAATTAGTATTTTATTTTGTTTTCTTAAACGAAAATATTCAGAAATGTTAGAACTTTTGCTGTATAAGCCACCAGTTATGGTGTTTGCAGAATTAATAAACTTACTTTGGTGAAAAGATAAATTTGAGATAGTTAATGCTATGGCTATTACAACTAAGAAAAGGTAAAATAAGAAATACTTAAAACGTTGTATAAAATAAAATAATTGTTGCATTTCTTAGAATCCTGTATTCTAGTTCATCAATACATTCTTGTATTTATTAAGCTCTTTTAATGCAATACCTGTTCCTCTAACTACTGCTCTTAAAGGGTCTTCTGTAACGTATACTGGTAAGTCTGTTTTTCTAGATAGCCTTTTGTCTAGACCTCTTAGCATAGAGCCACCACCTGCAAGATATATACCTGTGTTATAAATGTCTGCTGCTAATTCTGGTGGAGTTTTAGATAGGGTTTCCATTACAGCATCCTCTATTCGTAAAATAGATTTATCTAGCGCTTTGGCAATTTCTCTGTAAGAAACTTGTACTTGTTTAGGTTTACCACTTAATAGGTCTCTACCTTGTACCAACATTTCTTCTGGAGGTGTTTCTAAATCTTCTGTTGCAGCTCCTATTTGTATTTTAACTTTTTCTGCAGTTGTTTCTCCTACATGTAAGTTGTGTTGTGTTCTCATGTAATACATAATATCGCTTGTAAATAAATCACCAGCAACTTTTACAGACTGATCACAAACAATACCACCTAAAGCAATAACTGCAATTTCTGTTGTTCCACCACCTATATCAATAATCATATTTCCTTTAGGTTCCATAATATCAATACCTACACCAATTGCAGCAGCCATTGGTTCGTATATTAAATAGATATCTTTGGCATTCATGTGTTTTGCAGAATCTCTAACAGCTCTTTTTTCTACTTCTGTTATCCCAGAAGGAATACAAATTACCATTCGAAGTGCAGGTGGAAATAACTTCTTTTTAATCGATGGAATTTTTTTTACAAATTCCTTTATCATCTCTTCTGATGCTTGAAAATCTGCAATTACTCCATCTTTTAAAGGACGTATCGTTTTTATATTTTCGTGCGTCTTTCCTTGCATTAAATTTGCTTCTTGACCAATGGCAATTATTTTGCCTGTAGATCTATCTCTTGCAACAATAGATGGACTATCTATAACTACTTTTCCGTTGTGAATTATCAAGGTATTTGCAGTTCCTAAATCAATTGCAATATCTTCTGTCATGAAGTCGAAAAAACCCATAAAAATGTTTCAGTATAAAAATTATGTATTCTTACAAATCTAATAAATAAAATCTGTAATTACCTAGCTTTTTTAATGTTTAAAATGTCTTGTTCCAGTCATTACCATTGCAATATTATTTGCATTACAATAATCGATACTTAATTGGTCTTTTATAGAGCCTCCAGGTTGAATAACGCTTGTAATTCCAGCTTTGTCTGCAATTTCTACACAATCTGGAAAAGGGAAAAAAGCATCACTAGCCATAGCAGCACCATTAAGGTCAAAACCAAATTTGTTAGCTTTATCAATTGCTTGATTTAATGCATCTACTCTGCTTGTTTGTCCTGTTCCGCTTGCTAAAAGTTGTTTGTCTTTTACCAACACAATAGTGTTAGATTTAGTGTTTTTACATAGCTTAGAAGCAAATAATAAATCTTCTATTTGATTTGCTGATGGTGCACTTTTTGTTGCAACTGTTAAGTTGCTTTCTTTGTCTGTAATAAAATCTTTATCCTGAACTAATAAGCCGTTTAGAGCAGTTCTAACCATTTGATTTGGTAGTTCTACATCTTTCTGAATTAAAATAATTCTATTTTTCTTTCCTTTTAAAATATTTAAGGCCTCTTCAGAATAGCTTGGTGCAATTACAACTTCGCAAAATAATTTATGAATTTCTTCTGCAGTTTCTGCATCGATAGTTGTGTTAGCAATTAAAATACCGCCAAAAGCAGAAACAGGGTCTCCAGCTAATGCATCTACGTATGCTTGTTTTATGGTTTCTCTTTGCGCAAAACCACAAGCATTATTATGCTTTAAAATTGCAAATGTAGGAGCTTCTCCTTTAAATTCTTCTATTAAATTTACAGCGGCATCTACATCTAACAAGTTGTTATAACTTAATTCTTTGCCGTGTAATTTGTCAAACATACCTTCTAGATCTCCAAAGAAGTATCCTTTTTGATGTGGATTTTCTCCATAACGTAAGGTTTTAGAAGTTTGCTCGCTCGCTTTGTAAACAACTTCATCTTCGTTAAAATAATTAAAAATTGCTGTATCGTAATGTGATGAAATATTAAAGGATTTTGCAGCGAATTTTTTACGTTGCGCAATTGTAGTTTCACCATTGTTTTCGCATAAAATTTCTAAAAACGCATCATATTGATCCATAGAAGAAACAATAAAAGTGTCTTTAAAATTCTTTGCTGCAGCCCTTATTAACGAAATACCACCTATGTCTATCTTTTCTATAATATCTTGCTCTGATGCTCCTGAAGCAACAGTTTTTTCAAACGGATATAAATCAACAATCACAAGATCTATTTGTGGGATGTTGTATTCTTTTAGTTCTGCAAGGTCGTTTTCATTATCTTGTCTGTTTAAAATACCTCCAAAAACTTTAGGATGCAAGGTTTTTACTCTACCACCAAGAATAGATGGATAAGAAGTTACATCTTCTACAGGAATAACTTCTACTCCTTGCTCTTTAATGAATTTTTCTGTACCTCCTGTAGAATATATGGTTACTCCAAGTTCGTTTAATTTTTTTACAATTGGTGCTAATCCGTCTTTGTGAAATACTGAAATTAGTGCTGATTTGATAGTTTTTGAAGTGCTCATTTTATGTTTCTAATTAACACAGCAAAACTAAGTAAACCATAAAAGAATCACAATAAAAAGATAGTAACAAATAACAAGAGTAATTAACAATTAAGTGTGTTACGTTCAATTAATTGTAATCTTTTGCAAATACCTAAAATAAAAAAAGAATGCTCGATTAAAATACAGCATTCTTTTTTTACGAAATTGTATGAAAAATTTATTTATTACTCCCTTTTGGCAATACTAGCAAAAACGCTTTGTCTTTAATGATTATGAAAAAACATAGCAATCAGCTATACTGCAGTTTTTTGCATTTAATTAGTATTGCAGATAAAAATGTTTTGCTTACAAAAGTTTTGCAACTTCAGCACAAACGTGTTCTAATATTTCTTCGTCTTCTTTTGTAAACGGATTAGTGGTATGAGAGTCGATATCTATTTGCCCAACGTTTTCTCCATTCACAAAAATTGGGATTACAATTTCTGATTTTACCTTCCAGCCACAAGAAATATAATTATCTTGTTCGCTAACATCTTGTACTACAAAATTTTGGTTACTAACAGCTACTTGCCCACAGATTCCTTTACCAAAAGGAATAATTGTATGTTCTGTTGGTTCTCCTGTAAATTGTGCTAACTTTAGTTCTTCTTTATCACCGTTTTTAAAGTAAAAACCAACCCAATCATAGTAACTAACTTCTTTTTCTAGATAATCACAAATTTGCTGAAGAGTTTCTTCTTTAGGTAGAGATTTCTCAAATATAAAATCTATGTGCTTTTTTATTGCAGTGGTATTCATTTCTATTCATTTTGTCTGCAAAAATACTTAGAATCTATTACATTTTTAGCTTGCAAGAACTTTTAACATAGATTTTAATTTTCTTATTGTAAATTTGCAACACAAATGAAGAGGTTTACCAAAATATCGGCTGTTTTTTTAGCATTTATGTTACTACTGTCCACTTTTACTTTTGCAGTAGAAAAACATTTTTGTGGTGACTTTTTAGTTGACGTATCTATTATAGGAAAAGCAAAATCTTGTAACGATAGCATGTCTTCTAAAGATGTTGTTAAAATGAAAAAATGTTGTAAAGATGAGGTAAATCACATTGAGGGTCAAGACGAATTACAGCAACAAAAAATTTCGTTAGACATTGTAAAGCAGCAATTTGTTGTTGCTTTTGTTTACACTTATCAAACTAATTTTTTAGAAGAGTCTACAAATAATATCTTCTACACAGATATTTCACCACCCTTTGAAAACCGAGATTATCAGGTGGAGTATCAGACTTTCCTTTTATGATTTTTACAGCAAAATTATCGCATCTACAATTGGTGCTGTTAGTATTGTTTATTAAAAATCAAATCAATTTAAAATGAAAAAAATAATAAGTAGCATATTGCTACTAGTTTATCCATTAGTATTCTTTGGGCAAAATACCTACAAAGGAATGATTATGGATAGAGATAATCCAAAAAATAATTTAGGAGTAGAAGGTGTAAGTGTACATTGGTTAGATACAAATGTAGGTACCGTTACCAATGCTAAAGGATGGTTTACAATACCGTATAAAAAAGAGTACAAAAAGCTTGTAATATCTTATTTAGGGTACAAAACAGATACGCTTATCATTACTAGTTTAGAGCCAATTCATCATTATTTAACTCCAGAAAATAGTAGTCTTGAAGAAATAACCATAAATAGTAAAAGAAAAGCAATACAACGCTCTTTTTTATCTACAGTTAATACATTTACTGTTAACCAAGAAGAATTGTTAAAAGCTGCTTGCTGTAATTTGGCAGAAAGTTTTGAGACTAACCCTTCTATAGACGTTAGTTTTTCTGATGCTTTAACAGGAACGCGTCAAATACAAATGCTTGGTTTAAAAAGTCCTTATTTATTAATAACCCAAGAAAACATTCCTTCTGTTAGAGGAGCAAGTCAAGTGTTTGGTTTAACCTTTACTCCAGGAACTTGGGTAGAAAGTATACAAATATCTAAAGGAGCAGGTTCTGTAGTTAATGGTTTTGAAAGTATTTCTGGACAAATTAATACAGAACTAGTAAAGCCATTAACAGATAATAATTTCTTTTTAAACGCCTATAGTTCTTTAAATGGTCGTTTAGAGTTAAATACGCATTACAATACCAAGGTTTCTGAAAAGTGGAATACAGGTTTATACATTCATGGTAATTATAGAGGAGAACGTTTTGATAGAAACAACGATAATTTTTTAGATAATCCGTTGGCAAATCAGATTAACGTAATGAATCGTTGGCAATATACAGATATGGAAAAAGGCTGGGTTAGTTTTTTAAACGTTCGCTTTTTAAATGACGAAAAACAAACTGGACAAGTAACCTTTAATCCTGCAACAGATAGAGGAACCACTAATGCATGGGGAAGTGAAATAGATACAAGACGTTTTGATGCTTCTGCAAAAGTTGGGTATGTTTTTCCTGAATTGCCTTTTCAAAGTTTCGGGTTTCAGTTTGCATATAGCAATCATCAACAAGATTCCTATTTTGGTTTAAATGCCTATGATATTCAGCATGAAAGCTTATATTCCACATTATTGTTCAATTCAATTATAGGAGATACCAGAAATAAATTTAAAACAGGAGTTAGTTTTACACATGATAATTATGAAGAGCTCGTAAATACCACTATTTTTTCTAGAAACGAAACCTCTTTTGGTGGTTTTTTCGAATATGCTTATGATAATTTAGATAACTTTAGTTTAACTGCAGGTTTACGATTAGATACCCACAATTTACTTGGAACCTTTATAACACCAAGATTACACCTTCGTTATTCACCTTGGGAAGATGGTGTGCTAAAAGCATCTGTAGGAAGAGGAATTCGAAGTGCAAATATTTTTGCAGAAAATCAGCAATTATTTGCAAGTTCAAGACAAATTAATATCGAAAATACTGGAGGCTCTATTTATGGGTTAAATCCAGAAATTGCCTGGAATTACGGATTTACCTTTATGCAAAAGTTTACTCTTTTTAATAAAAAAGGAGATATTTCTTTTGATTTTTACCAAACAAATTTCGAAAACCAAGTTGTTGTAGACTGGGAGAATCCTCAAGAAATAAATTTTTACAATTTAAATGGGCAAAGTATTGCCAATAGTTTTCAGGTAGAATTAAATTACGAATTGGCAGAACGTTTTAATTTACGAACAGCATACAAGTATTTTGATATTACTACAGACTATAGATCTGGTAATTTAACAAAACCATTACAGCCAGAAAATCGTTTTTTTGCTAACTTGTCTTACGAGACTTTATTAGGCGAAGATGAAAAACAATGGCGTTTTGATATTACTTATAATAGAATAGGAGCGCAGCGTTTGCCAAATACTGCTAACAATCCTGTGCAATATCAGTTAGGGGATAAAGCAGAAGCCTTTAGCTTATTAAATTCTCAGATAACAAGAGTGTTTTCTTCTAAATTTGAAGTGTATTTAGGAGGAGAAAATTTAACAAACGTACAACAAAATAATCCTGTGTTAGCAAGTAACGATCCTTTTGGGGCATTTTTTGATACAACTATTGTATATGCCCCAATTTTTGGTCGTGCTGTGTATGCAGGATTGCGATTTAAAATAAAATAAAAACAGAAATAATTATGAAAAAATTTTTAGTAATTACTTGCTTAGCTCTATTCTCTTTTGGAGTTAACGCACAAGAGCAAAAGAAAGACAAAAACGCAAAAGTATATCTAGAAGTAGATGGTATTTGTGGCATGTGTAAAAAACGTATAGAAGGTGCTGCTTTGAAGACTAAAGGAGTAAAGTTTGCTAGTTGGGATGTTAAATCGCACCAACTTAGTTTAATCATGGACGAAAGAAAAACCGATGTTAAAACAGTACAACAAAGTATTTTAAATGTAGGTCATGATATTATTTTGTCTAAAAACAAAAAATTAGAAGCTGCATTAGAAGCATATAATTCTGTTCATCCTTGTTGTAAATATCGAGATGAAGAAATTGTATTAGACCACGAAGGTGAAATGAAAAAGCAAAAGAAAAGTAAGTAAGTTTTAATGGAACAATCGTATAAAGTTTTCGGAATGACCTGTGAGGGTTGCAAATCTTCTGTAGAGAAGTCCCTTTCTTCTATAGAAAACGTAGGTCATGTAACTGTAAACCTACAGCAAGAAGAGGCAACTATTACGATGCGTTCTCCTATCTCTATAGATGAATTGCAAGCTACATTATCAGAAAAATTTACCATTACAGCTAAAGAGGGAAAAAGTATACAATCTGAAGTTGCATCTGAAGGAAAGAAATCTACACTTCAGCAGCTTTTTCCACTTTTTTTAATTTTCACTTATATTTTAGCTACTTCCTTATTGCTAAATAGAACTTCATGGAGCTTAAATGAATTTATGTTTGATTTTATGGGGCTTTTTTATGTTGTATTTAGTTTTTTTAAAATCTTAGACGTTAAAGGTTTTGCAATGAGTTTTAACATGTACGATCCAATAGCAAACAAAATATCTGGTTATGGATTTGTGTATCCTTTTATAGAATTAACTCTTGGATTACTTTTTTTATTTAGATTTCAATTGCAAGTAGCACTTGTTTTAACGTTAGTAGTATTAGGTGTAACAACTATTGGAGTAACAAAAACCTTATTAGATAAAAAATCTATTAAGTGTGCTTGTTTAGGATCTGTTCTTAATTTACCGATGACAAAAGCAACATTTATAGAGAATAGTATAATGATTGTAATGGCCCTTTATATGCTTATTACTTCATCTTAACGATAGTTAAATAAAATAAAAAATCCGCTAAAATTTAGCGGATTTTTTATTTTCATATTGTATAATTCTATACAATTAATGTATACCTACATCATTCCTGGCATACCACCACCCATTGGAGGCATTGCAGGAGCAGGATTATCTTCTTTAATGTCTACTAAGGCACATTCTGTTGTTAAGATCATACCAGCAACAGAAGCTGCGTTTTCTAACGCCACACGTGTTACTTTTTTAGGATCTATAATTCCAGCATCTAACATGTTTACATAAGCATCAGATTTAGCATCGTAACCAAAATCTTTACTGCCTTCTAGTACTTTGTTAATAACTACAGAACCTTCACCACCTGCATTTTCAACAATAGTTCTTAATGGAGATTCTATTGCTTTGTTTACAATCTGAACCCCAGTAGTTTCGTCTAAGTTTTCAGTTTCTAAAGATTCTAAAACTTTTTTAGCTCTAACTAAAGCAACACCACCACCTGCTACGATACCTTCTTCTACAGCAGCTCTTGTTGCGTGTAAAGCATCATCTACTCTATCTTTCTTTTCTTTCATTTCTACTTCAGAAGCTGCACCAACGTATAATACTGCAACACCACCTGCTAATTTAGCTAAGCGCTCTTGAAGTTTTTCTTTATCGTAATCAGATGTAGTAGTTTCTATTTGAGCTTTAATCTGATTTACTCTTCCTTTGATTGCCTCTGCATCACCGTTTCCATTTACAATAGTAGTGTTGTCTTTATCTATAGTAACTGTTTCTGCAGTACCTAGCAAGTCTAATGTAGCATTTTCTAAAGAGAAACCTCTTTCTTCTGAAATTACTGTACCACCTGTTAAAATTGCAATATCTTCTAACATTGCTTTTCTTCGGTCTCCAAAACCAGGGGCTTTAACAGCTGCAATTTTTAATCCACCTCTTAATTTATTTACTACTAGAGTTGCTAACGCTTGTCCGTCAACATCTTCAGCAATAATTAATAAAGGTCTGCTAGATTGCGCTACAGGTTCTAAAATTGGAAGAATTTCTTGTAGGTTAGAAATCTTTTTATCTATTAATAAAATGTATGGATTTTCTAAATCTGCAATCATTTTATCTGTATCTGTAACAAAGTAAGGAGATAAATATCCTCTGTCAAACTGCATTCCTTCTACAACATCTACGTAAGTATCTGTTCCTTTTGCTTCTTCTACAGTAATAACACCTTCTTTACCAACTTTATCAAAAGCAGTTGCAATTAAATCACCAATTACTTCATCATTATTTGCAGAAATTGATGCTACTTGTTTAATTTTTTCTGAAGAACTACCAACTTCTTGCGTTTGCTTGTCTAAATCTGCAGTAATAGAAGCAACAGCTTTATCTATTCCTCTTTTTAAATCCATAGGATTTGCGCCTGCAGCAACATTTTTTAAACCTTCTTTTACAATTGCTTGTGCTAAAACTGTTGCAGTTGTTGTTCCATCACCTGCTAAATCGTTAGTTTTAGAAGCTACTTCTTTTACCATTTGAGCTCCCATATTTTCTAGCTCATTTTCTAATTCTACTTCTTTAGCTACAGAAACACCATCTTTGGTTACAGTAGGTGCTCCAAAAGATTTAGAAATAATTACGTTTCTTCCTTTAGGTCCTAAGGTTACTTTTACAGCGTTTGCTAATGCATCTACGCCACGTTTTAAACCATCTCTTGCTTCTATATCAAATTGTATGTCTTTTGCCATGTTTTTTGTTTTTAAAAATTAAACGATTGCTAAGATGTCGCTTTCGCGCATCATTAAATAATCTTTACCTTCTAGTTTCAATTCTGTACCTCCGTATTTTCCATACAAAACTGTATCTCCTACTTTTACAGTTAAAGGCTCATCTTTTTTACCATCACCTACTGCTACAACAGTACCTTTTTGTGGTTTTTCTTTTGCATTATCTGGTATGATAATTCCAGAAGCTGTTTTTGTTTCAGCTGGAGCAGGCTCAACAAGAACTCTGTCTGCTAAAGGTTTTATGTTTAATTCCATTTTTTAAAAAAGTTTAATTAATATTATTAATTTTTGATGGTAAAGTCTCAGAAATTATGCCAACAAAATAAAATCTGACAATTTTTCTTTTTAGTTGTAATCGTTAAAATTAATGTAAAAAAAAATGCCAACGTGTCATAACGTTGGCATTTTGTATGGTTTAAGCTCTACTTAAATACTGTCATTTGTAATAGGTGCAGGAGCTTCTGATGGCGTTGTAGCTTCAATACCATCTAAAGTATTGTCTAAGTTTACATTGTTATCTCCTTCTCTAGGAATAGCAAAGTTTGCTAATAAGATTAATGCGAACATAGCAATTGCTAAAGTCCAAGTTGTTCTATCTAAAAAATTATTTGTGTTTTGAACACCACCTAAAGATTGTGCTCCACCACCACCAAAAGATGAAGATAATCCTCCTCCTTTAGGATTTTGTACCATAACAATTAGAATTAAAGCAACGGCAACAATTAAAATAAGAATTAAAAATGCTGTATAACTCATGATTTATGTTTTTGTAAAATTTGTATTCTTTTAATTTGGTCTGCAAAGAAACCACTTTTTTCTGGATATTTCAAACTTAAAATTCGATAGGCTTGTATGGCATTATCAAACTTCTTTTGTTCTAGATATACTTTAGCTAATGTTTCTGTCATTAGTGCATCATCTTGTTTATTTTCAGAAATTCTAAGTGCTATATTTTTTCCTTTAGGAAGTGGTTCTATTTTTGGATTGTTTTCTATGAATTTATCTATTAAATCTTCTTTAGAAGAATTCTTTTTAATTGTTGCGTCTGCTCTTGAAATTTGTGATGTATTTGATAATTGAAGCCACTGATTAAAAGAATGGGTTTCTCTTTTGTTAAAAGAAATTGGTGTGCCTATTTTTAGGTTTTTTTCTGCTTCTACTACTTTTAAATCATTCTTTTCTTCAGTCATTTCAGAAACAATTTGTTTATGTATTGTCTCTTTTTGGTTTAGAAAGTCTGCAGAGGTAATATAATCAAATAGAATGGTTCTGTCTGTAGTATAAGCTGCAGTTTGCTTTAAAGCGTTATTATATTTAAAACTATCTTGTTGTTTTAAACCTTTTAAATAAAGTGCTCTAGCAGTTTGAAAGTATGGATATTTATCAATTACAGCTTTTAATTCTGCTGTTTCTACTTCAGAAATGGGCTTTTCTTGTTTTGCTATTTGTATAAAAGTATCTCTATTCAAAATCTAAAGGCTTACCAATTTGCAACAGATGCATTAAAGATATCTTGTGTTATTCTTTCTACAATCTCGTCTAAAGCGTTATTTAAGATTGCGCCAGATAATTGCGCACTAGCAGCATAGTCTGAGTAGAATGAAAAACTCTTTTCAAAATCGTCTTCAGGTTTTAGTTTGTTTTGATACCTAACATTTACGGTTACAGTTAATCTGTTTTGTGCTGCTGTTTGATTAGAAGTTCCACTCATAGGTGTTATTCGATAATCTGTAATTTCACCACTAAAATACAAATCTCCATTTGCATTCGTAAGTGTAAGATTTGTTTGTCTGGTAAACAAATCTTGTAAATCGTTAGTAAAACGTTGTGTTAATACAGGCTCTACTAATGGAGCTTGATTTGGGAAAAAGTCTATTTGTATGGTTTCTGCATCACCAGTGTTTCCTCCTGTAAAACCATATACACCACAGCCAATTAGTATAGTTGTTGTGCATAAAAGAATGCATATATATTTTAAGGTTTTCATTTTACAAATCGTATTGCTTAATTTTTCTATAAAGTGTTCTTTCGGAAATTCCTAAATCTTTAGCAGCCAATTTACGTTTATTATTATTTTTCTCTAGAGATTTTTTTATCATTTCAATTTCTTTTTCTTGCAAGGATAGCGATTCGTCTTCTTCTATGGTTTCTATGTAATCGTATTCTTTTTCTTGAGAGGAAGTGCTTTGAGGGATATTTAATACCTCAATATTATTCTCTTTAAGTTCTTGGTTGCTATAAATTTTTTCTAAAAGTTGATGGTTTTGTTCCTGTATGTCTTTTGCATTATCGCCTTTCATTAAATCTAAAGTTAGCTTTTTTAGATCGTTTATGTCGTTGCGCATATCAAATAAAATTTTATACATGATATCACGTTCTGTAGAAAAGTCTGATTCTTCTTTTTTGCCTATAACTGCTGGTAAACCATTGTTGTAATCTGGTAAATATTGTTTCAGTTTTGTAGCAGTTATCAATCTATTTTCTTCAATAACAGAAATCTGTTCGGCTAAATTTTTAAGCTGACGAATATTTCCAGGATACCTGTAGTTTAATAAAAGTTGTACAGCATCTTCTTCTAAACGAACAGAAGGCATTCTGTATTTTTGGGCAAAATCTGATGCAAATTTTCTAAATAATAAATGAATATCTTCATTACGATCTCTAAGAGGAGGTAAATGAATTTCTATTGTGCTTAAACGATAATATAAATCTTCTCTAAATTTATTTTTTTCTATAGCCGTTTGCATATCAACGTTAGTTGCTGCTACTATTCTAACATTAGTCTTAAGAACTTTAGAAGAGCCAACTTTTATAAATTCTCCGTTTTCTAATACACGTAATAAGCGAACTTGGGTTGTTAAAGGCAATTCTCCAACTTCGTCTAAGAAAATTGTTCCTCCATCTGCAACTTCAAAATAACCTTTTCTATCTTGAGTAGCACCTGTAAAAGCTCCTTTTTCGTGACCAAAAAGTTCGCTATCAATGGTTCCTTCTGGTATGGCGCCACAGTTAACGGCAATATATTTGGCATGTTTTCTATGGGAAAGGGAGTGAATTATCCTTGGAATATTTTCTTTACCAACACCACTTTCTCCAGTTACCAAAACAGAAATATCCGTTGGTGCAACTCGCATTGCTTTTTCTAAAGCTCTGTTTAGCTGCATGTCGTTACCTATAATTCCAAATCGTTGTTTTATAGCCTGAATACTTTCCATTTCTTACAATTTTTAGTTGTTGTCTGAATATCCTACAGCTTCTCCTTTAAGTGTTGTGGATGTACAATCTGTAATTTTTACATTTACAAACTCACCAATTTTGTAGTTTTCTTTAGGAAAAACTACCACAGTATTTTGCGTATTTCTTCCTTTCCATTCATCTTTGTTCTTCTTAGAAGTGCCTTCTATAAGAACTTCTTGTACTTTGCCAATGTGTTCTTTGGCTCTAGCAAGACTATGTTTTTGTTGCAGTGCAATTATTTCTTGAAGTCTTCTTTTCTTTGTTGCCAGAGGTACATCATCTACCATTTTCTTGGCTGCTAATGTTCCAGGTCTTTCAGAATAGGCAAACATAAACCCAAAACTATACTTAACTTTCTCCATTAAGTCAAGGGTGTCTTTATGGTCTTCTTCTGTTTCGCCACAAAAACCAGTAATCATATCTTGGCTTAAATGAATTTCTGGAATTATTTTGTAAATGTTTTCTACTAATTCTAAATATTCTTCTCTAGTATGCTGTCTATTCATTGCTTTAAGCATTTTGTTGCTTCCGCTTTGAATAGGTAAATGAATGTATTTACATATATTTTTATGCTTAGCCATAGTGTGAATTACATCCAAACTCATGTCTTGCGGATTAGATGTAGAGAATCTAATTCTAGTTTTTGGAAATTCAATTGCACACATATCTAACAGTTGTGCAAAATCTACAGCAGTTGCCTGTGCAATTTCAGATGCTTTTTTAAAGTCTTTTTTCAATCCACCACCATACCATAGATAACTATCTACGTTTTGGCCTAACAAAGTAATTTCTTTGTACCCTTTTTCTACCATGGCGCCTATTTCTTCTAAGATGCTTTTAGGATCTCTACTTCTTTCTCTTCCTCTAGTAAAAGGCACTACACAGAAAGTACACATGTTATCACAACCCCTGGTTATAGAAACAAAAGCGGAAACTCCGTTAGAATTTAAGCGAACAGGAGAAATATCTCCATAAGTTTCTTCTTTAGAAAGTATAACATTAACAGCATCTCTACCTTCATTAACTTCTTCTAAAAGATTTGGTAAATCTTTATAGGCATCAGGACCAACAACAAGATCTACAATTTTTTCTTCTTCTAAAAATTTAGATTTTAATCGTTCTGCCATGCATCCTAAAACACCAACTTTCATCTTTTTATTAACTTTCTTAACAGCGTTGTATTTTTTAAGACGATTACGAACAGTAGTTTCTGCTTTTTCACGAATAGAACATGTATTAACTAGCACCAGATCTGCTTCTTCTAAAACCTGAGTAGTATTGTAGCCTTCTTTGTCTAAAATGGCTGCAACAATTTCACTATCGTTCATATTCATCTGACAACCATAGCTTTCTATAAAAAGTTTTTTGGTGTTTTCTGATTTATTTTCGGTCATCAAGGCTTTTCCTTGAATTTTTTCATCTATTATTTTTTCTACGTTTTCCATGAATTCTATTTCATTTAATAGCAGGACAAAGATATAACCAATTTTGTAGATTTATGACAAATTGGCAGAAAATTTAACGCAAATGAAGCTGGTATTTTGCGTCATTTTACCATCAAAAAAGAAAAATAAAAAAAAACTGCCTACTTTTGCATTCCTAAAACTCAATAGCAATATTGAGTTTTACACAACTAAAAGATAATAAATGGCAAAAAATCTAGTAATTGTTGAGTCACCTGCAAAGGCTAAAACTATAGAAAAATTTTTAGGAAAAGATTACCAAGTAGAATCTAGTTATGGTCACATAGCAGATCTGCCTTCTAAAGAATTAGGTATAGATGTAGAAGGAGATTTTACTCCAAAATATATCGTTTCTTCCGATAAAAAACCTGTTGTAAAAAAATTAAAAACCCTTGCAAAAAAAGCAGAAACTGTTTGGTTAGCAAGTGATGAAGATAGAGAGGGAGAAGCTATTGCATGGCACTTAAAAGAGCAGCTAGATTTAAAAGATGCTAAAACCAAAAGAATAGTTTTTCATGAAATTACTAAAAAAGCCATTTTAAAAGCTGTTGAAAATCCTAGGGAAATTGACTATGATATGGTTAATGCACAACAAGCCAGAAGAGTTTTAGATCGTTTGGTGGGTTATGAATTATCTCCTGTACTTTGGAGAAAAGTTAAGGGAGGTTTATCTGCAGGAAGAGTGCAATCTGTAGCAGTGCGTTTAATTGTAGAAAGAGAACGTAGTATTCAAGAATTTAAACCAGATACACATTATAAAGTAGTTACTGAGTTTCTTAACGAAGAAGGTAAAAAGTTTAAAGCTACAATTCCAAAGAATTTCGATTCTAAAGAAGATGCAGAAGCTTTTTTAAACTCTTGTAAAGATGCCAAGTTTTCTATCGCAGATTTAAGTAAGAAACCAGCTAAGAAATCGCCAGCAGCACCGTTTACCACATCAACATTACAGCAAGAAGCATCTAGAAAACTTGGTTTCCCAGTAGGCAAAACTATGCAAGTAGCGCAACGTTTATATGAAGCAGGTTTAATTACTTATATGAGAACCGATAGTGTTAATTTATCTGTAGATGCAAGAAATGATGCGCAAGAAGAGATTATTAGATCTTATGGAGAAAAGTATAGCAAACAAAGGGTTTTTAAATCTAAAGCAAAAGGAGCACAAGAAGCCCATGAAGCTATTCGTCCAACCAACATGAAAATGCATACAATTGCTGTAGATTATGATCAAAATAGATTGTACGATTTAATTTGGAAAAGAACCTTAGCTTCGCAAATGAGCGATGCACAATTAGAACGTACCAATGTTAAAATTCAAAACACGAAGAACGATAAAGTTTTTACCGCAAATGGAGAAATGATTAAGTTCGACGGTTTTTTAAAAGTATATTTAGAGGGCACAGATAACGAAGAAGAAGAGCAAGCAGGTATGCTACCAAAATTAACAGTAAACGATGCTTTAACCTATAATTACATTAATGCTACACAACGTTTCACTAGTCCTCCTTACAGATTTACAGAAGCTTCTTTAGTTAAACAATTAGAAGAATTAGGTATTGGACGTCCATCTACGTATGCACCAACTATATCTACCGTACAAAGAAGAGGATATATAGAAAAAGGGCAAAATGAAGGTGTAGAGCGTAATTACGAGCAGTTTATTTTAGTTAATGGAGAGTTGTCTAAGAAAACCCTAACAGAAAAAACAGGTTCTGATAAAAATAAATTAGTACCAACAGATATTGGAAATATAGTTAACGATTTTTTAGTAGCTAACTTTTCAAATATTTTAGACTTTGGTTTTACAGCAAAAGTAGAAAATTCGTTTGACGATATTTCTGAAGGTGAAGAGAACTGGACAGAAATGATAAAAGACTTTTACACGAAGTTTCATACTAATGTAGAAGACGTAAAAGAAAATGCAGAACGAGAAAGTGGAGAACGTATATTAGGGAAAGATCCAAAAACAGGAAAAACAGTCCTGGTTCGTTTAGGTAAATTTGGCCCAATTGCACAAATAGGTGCACCAGATGACGAAGAAAAACAATTTGCGAGTTTAAACAAAGATCAAAACTTAGGAACAATTTCGTTAGAAGAAGCTTTAGAGCTATTTCTTTTGCCAAAAACTCTTGGAACTTATGATGGAGAAGAGGTTGTGGTTTCTAATGGTAGGTATGGTCCATATATTAGATTTGGTAAAATGTTTGTTTCACTTGCCAAAGGAGAAAACCCAATGGAAGTAGATTTAGAACGTGCAGAAGAGTTAATAGAGGCAAAAAGAAAAGCAGATGCACCAATTGCTCATTATGAAGATTTACCAGTGCAAAAAGGCGTTGGTAGATTTGGGCCATTTATAAAGTGGAACTCAATGTTTATAAACGTAAACAAAAAGTACGATTTCGACAATTTATCTTATGATGATATTGTTACGCTAATAGAAGATAAAAAACAAAAAGAAAAAGATAAGTTAATTCACCATTGGGAAGATGAAGGAATTCGTGTAGAAAAAGCAAGATGGGGAAGGTTTAATGTAATTAAAGGAAAAGTAAAAGTAGAGCTGCCAAAAACAACAGATATAGAAAAACTTTCTAAAGAAGAAGCTATAAAAATGATAGAAGCCAAAACGCCAAAAAAGAAAACTAGAAAAAAGAAAGTAGCTAAGAAAAAATAGTTTATTTTTGATTTTGTAGCATCTAAAAAAGTTTAATGATACAAGATTTTTTGTCCCCCATAAAAGAAATCGCACTTGCACACTTAGTGTTACATTCTCCTGTATGTCTAGGAAATCGCATCAGATTACACACTGCTCATGAAGAATTTCCAGATTTAGATGGAATTAAATTAGCAATTTTTGGTGTAGAAGAAGACAGAAACTCCGAGAATAATTTTGGTTGTGGAGAAAATCTGCATTTTATCCGAAGAAAACTTTACGAATTGTACCCAGGTAAATGGGATACAGAAATTGCAGATTTAGGCAATGTGCTTAAAGGAAATTCTGTTTCAGATACTTACTTTGCCGTGAGTGAAATAATAACATACTTATTAAAAAAAGACATTATACCTATCATAATTGGTGGTGGACAAGACATAACTTATGTTAATTATAGGGCTTATGACACTCTAGAACAAACAGTAAACATTACTGCTGTAGATAGTAGGTTTGACTTAGGTAATTTAGATGATGAATTAACATCACAATCGTATTTAAGTAAAATAATTATGGAAGAGCCAAACAATCTTTTTAATTATAGTAATGTTGGCTACCAAACGTATTTTAACGCACAACAAGAAATAGAACTTTTCGATTCCTTATTTTTTGATACCTGTAGATTAGGAAATGCAAAAGTTTTAGAAAATATAGAACCTTCTGTTCGAAATGCAGATATTGTTTCTATAGATATTGGCGCTGTAAGACAAAGTGAAGCACCAGCAAATAATAATGCATCTCCAAACGGATTTTATGGTGAAGAAATCTGTGCCATTACACGTTATGCAGGTATTAGTGATAAAGTAAGCTCTTTTGGTATTTACGAATACAATGCCAAATACGATATTAACCACCAAACAGCAAGTTTAATTGCACAAATGATTTGGTATTTTATTGAAGGTGTAAACTTTAGAGTAAAAGACTATCCATTTTCAGGAAAAGAGAATTATGAAAAGTATACCGTATTAATGGATAATGACGATCCAATTGTATTCTACAAAAGTAATAAGAGTGGAAGATGGTGGATGGAGATAAATATTTTATCAAATAATAAATACAAAAGACATGCGTTAATACCATGTACATATAAAGACTACACAGATGCAACAGGCCAAAAAATACCAGAAAGATGGTATAAAGCCATGAAAAAAATGATGTAGTCTAAGATTAATAAGTTAATTGTTCGTAAAAAACAAAATGTACATTGTATTTTAGCCAAAAAAATAATAGGTTTACGAACTTTTTAGAAAAGAGATTAATGTAATATGAAGAAAGCAGCAATTTTTGCACTTTTTGTTTCCCTTTTATATAGCTGTGGATCTAATGATAGAGGAGAATTAGTAGGGGTTAAATTAAAAAAGAAATGGTTTGCTGAAAAACCATATGGAATGACATTAATTCCTGGAGGCTCATTTACCATGGGAAAACAAGACGAAGACCTTGTAGGTACTATGAATACCCCAACAAAAACAGTAACTGTGAAACCATATTATATGGATGAAACAGAAATTACAAACAACGAGTACAAAGAATTTGTTTTTTGGGTTAGAGATTCTGTAACTAGAACCAGACTTGCAGAGCAGGCAGAATTTGCCTCTTTTGGTCAAGATCCTACTGCACAAAATAATAGAGCTCAAGGTATTCAAGAGTATGCTTTTAAAACAGCAGATACTACAAACATGTCTCCTTACGAAAAGTATATGTACGAAAACTATTATCAGTTTGATACTATTCAGCCTCTTAATTGGGACACAGAACTAATTTGGAATAAAAATGATTATCCAGATGTAGATTATGTAGAAGTAATGGATTCTTTATATATAAGCAAAGAAGACGCTGTTGATGGTAGAAGAACATTTAATACAAAAAAACTAAACTATCGATATTATTGGTTTGACGCAGAAGAAGCTGCAAGAAAAGGCGGTGATCGTAAAAACTACGTACAAACAGAAATTTTAAATATTTACCCAGATACAACGGTTTGGATTAAAGATTTCAATTATTCTTATAACGATCCTATGCATCAAGATTACTTTCATCACCAATCTTATGGAGATTATCCTGTAGTTGGCGTTACTTGGGATCAAGCAAATGCATTTTGCAATTGGAGAACTAAAAAGAAAAATAGCTACTTAAAAACAAAAAGAAACGTAACATTAGTACCAGATTTTAGATTGCCTACAGAAGCAGAATGGGAATATGCTGCAAGAGGAGGTTTAGAATTTGCAACCTATCCTTGGGGTTCTGGAAGTACAACAAGCGATAGAGGTTGTTTTTTAGCAAACTTTAAACCAGTTAGAGGTAATTATTCTGTAGATGGTGCTCTTTATACCGTAGAAGCAAAATCATACAATCCTAATGATTATGGCTTGTATAATATGGCAGGTAATGTTGCAGAATGGACAAGTACTGCATATAATTCCTCTTCTTATTACATGGCTTCAACAATGAACCCTAATGTACAAGACAGAAAAAACAAAAGAAAAATAATTAGAGGAGGTTCTTGGAAAGACGTTGCCTATTACTTAGAAGTGGCGTCAAGAGACTTCGAGTATGGAGATACAGCTAGAAGTTTTATTGGTTTTAGAACAGTCCAAGATTATATAGGTAAATCAGATAAATAATTAAAAAATAAAAATAGTAAAAATGGCACAATCAAGATCTTACAAAAAAGCTATGAATTTTGTATATGGAATGGGGGCAGCAGTTGTAATTATTGGAGCTTTATTTAAGATTCAGCATATATCTTATGGATTTTTAACAGGAGGTCTTATGTTAACCATAGGTTTGGTTACAGAGGCAATAGTATTCGCAATATCAGCCTTTGATGCTCCAGAAGAAGATTTAGATTGGTCTAAAGTATATCCAGAACTTGGTCAAGAAGGTATTGTAAAAGAGAAAGAAGAGAAAATGAATGCAGACGGATTGCTTTCTCAAAAATTGGATAACCTTTTGCAAGAAGCAAAAATAGATGCCAACTTAATGGAAAGTTTAGGAAGTAGTATGAAAAACTTTCAAAATGCAGCAGAAGGTTTATCTTCCGCATCTGCATCTGTAGCCTCAACAAACAAATACAATGAGCAAGTATCTTTAGCTGCTACTCAGATGGAATCTTTAAACAACCTATACAAAATTCAAGTAGAAAATACTTCTAAGCAAGCGGAGTTAAATACTGCTGTTGTAGAAAATACAGAGCGTTTAAAAGAACAAATGGATTCTTTAGCTAAAAATCTATCTTCGTTAAATGGAGTATATGGTGGAATGCTTTCTGCAATGTCTAATAAATAATAAGTATTTATTAATTATTAAACTCTAAAAAAGAAAACAAATGGCAGGAGGAAAAATGTCCGCAAGACAAAAGATGATTAACCTTATGTATCTGGTTTTTATTGCTATGTTAGCAATGAATATGAGTAAAGAGGTTTTATCCGCTTTTGGTTTTATGAACGAAAAGTTAGAAGCAAATAATATATCTACAACAGAGAAAAATAACCAAGCTTATGCTAACTTAGAATTAAAAGCTTCAGAGCAAGCAGCTAAGTTTGCAGCACTAAACGCACAAGCAAAAAACATAAAAAAATATTCAGCAGATTTTTATTCATACCTAGCAGATTTAAAATCTAAAATGATAGCTACTGTAGACGAACCTACAGATTACGAAGCTATGGATAAAACAGATTTTTTAGACGCTTATTTCTTTAAAGGTGATGGTTATACTGCAGAAGGACAAGAGTTTTTAGATAAAATAAATACTTACAGAACTAATGTAAACAAAGAGTTAGGTGAGGGAAATAAGTTTGAAAGTATCTTAAAGGAAAGATTTACTACAGAAGAAGAAACAAATCAAGATGGTAAAACCATTCCTTGGTTAAAATACAGATATGAAGGCTTTCCAATGATTGCTTCTCTAACTAATTTAACGCAAATGCAGGCTGATATCAAAAACACAGAGTCTGATATTGTAACCTCATTATTAGGAGGTAAATTAGAAGAGTCACTTTCTTTAAGCAATTACCAAGGAATAGTTAGTTTAGATAAAACTGCCTATTTCTCTGGAGAGAATGTAAAAGGACAAGTAGTTTTAGGACGTTATGATGCAACTATGGTACCAAACAAAGTTGTTTTAAACGGTAGAGACGTAACAAATTCCGTTAAAGATGGCCAAGTTATGCTAAACATGCCTGCTGGAAATGTTGGTGAAAAAACCATTAAAGGAACAATTTACTTTACAGAAAACGGCGAAGAAGTTCCTGTTAGTTTCGAAAGTAAATATTCCGTAATTCCAGAGCCAAACGATGCTGTTGTTTCTGCAGATAAAATGAATGTTGTGTATAGAGGTTTAGACAACCCTATTTCTGTTTCTTTACCAGGAGTAAGTGATAACAATTTAACTGTAACTGCCACAGGTGGTCGTTTATCAGGTAGTAAAGGCTCTTATATGTTAAGGCCAGGTTCTTCTGAAAATATTTCTATTAATGTAAGTGCTAAATTAAGTAGTGGCAAAACAGTAACATCTAGAAAAACATTTAGAGCTAAAGATATACCTGCTGCAATGGGTTCTGTTAGAGATCAATATGGTGTGGTAAGAATGCCAAAAGCTAGTATAGCAAGAACTCCAATTGGTGCTGGTTTACCAGACTTTGTTTTTGATTTACAATTAAAAGTAAACAGCTTTAAAGTAAAAGTACCTGGACAAGTTACAATATTAGTAAAAGGAACAACGTTTAATAACCAGGCAAAGAGAGCAATCGATAAAGCTAGAAGAGGAGATGTAATTACAATTTTTGATATACAAGCATCAATCGTTGGTAATTCATCGTATAAATTAAAAAAGGTATTACCTGTAAGTATAGAAATATCTAACTAGAATTAAACTTATGTTAAGAACCTATAGTATCTTATTTTTTCTATGTTTTTCTGTTCATTTTTCAAATGCACAAGCCAATTTGTTAAATGCAAATACGGCAGATCAAATTGGTGTTAAAACAGAAGAACAACAAGCAGCAGATAACGACCAACCAATTCCATATGGTTATGTAAACGACAGAGATATTATGTGGTCTAAAGTGGTTTGGGAGTTTGTAGACTTAAATCAAAAAATAAATTTACCTTATTATTTTCCTATAGATACCACTAACATTTCTTCAGACAGAAGATCTCTTTTTGATGCCCTAGTGAAAGGAGTCTCTCAAGGTAAAATAACAGAAATATACTCCGATTCTTTTTTTACAAGCAAAATTTCACCAGACGAAATTAAAACCCGTTTGGTAAATGTAAGAGAAGAAAATGGATATGTAGATACCTTTCGAATCCAAACACAAGATGTAGAAGGCTACATGCTAAAAGGAATGTGGTATTTTGATAAACGTCAAGGAGAATTAAAATACAGATTATTGGCTTTAGCACCAATGGGTAAAGATGTACAAACCTTAGGAGTGGCAGAGATAGATGATGAAAATTTATACGAGCTTTTTTGGGTATTTTACCCAGATGCAAGAGAAGTTTTACACAATACAAAAGTGTTTAATCCTAAAAATGCTTCGCAACCAATTTCTTTAGACCATTTATTAAATGCAAGACGTTTTAGTTCTGTAATTACTCGTGAAGAAAATGTTTATGGAAATAGAAAAATAGCAGATTATATTCGAGGTAATTCATTGTTTCAGCTTTTAGAAGCAAATAAAATCAAAGAAAGCATACGAAATAAAGAAATGGATATGTGGAATTATTAGTCCCTTAATATCTGAAAAAAAATAGCGCACCAATTTGGGGCGCTTTTTTTATAATAAAAAATTACATTTACATAATGAAGGTAGATTATATTATTGTTGGTTTAGGCTTAGCAGGTATTGCTTTTGCAGAAGAATTAATTCAGGCAAAAAAATCATTTTTGGTTTTTGAAGATGCCTCACAAACTTCTTCTATTGTTGCAGGAGGTGTGTATAATCCTGTTATTTTAAAACGTTATACACCAGTTTGGAATGCTAAAGAACAGCTAGAATTAGCTATGCCATTTTACGAACGATTGGAGTTAAAATTAAAAAAATCATTCGATGAAAAGTTTACAACAAAAAAAGTTTTTAAATCTATAGAAGACCAAAATAATTGGTTTACAGCAATAGATAAACCAAAATTAACTCCTTTCTTAGATCCTATTTTAGATGGTGGCTCATATAAAGGTGTCATTGCAAATTACAAGTTTGGAAATGTAAAAGAAACTGGAAAATTAGATACCAAGCTATTTGTAGAAACTTATAGAAGTTTTTTAAAAGAAAAAGGAAATATTAGATTCGAAACCTTTGTACATGATGCTATAGAAATAAAGAACACTTCAGTAAACTATAAAGACATAACTGCACAAAAAATAGTTTTTGCAGAAGGTTATGGTGTGCATAAAAATCCTTTTTTTAATTATTTACCTCTTCACGGTACAAAAGGCGAATTATTAACCATTCATGCACCTGAATTAGAAATAGACTTTTTGTTAAAATCTACAGTTTTTGTTTTACCGATTGGAAATTATTATTTTAGAATTGGCGCAACTTTTAACCACTCAGATAAAACCTCATTACCAACAGAAGCCGGAAAAAAAGAATTGGTAGAGAAGTTAGAGAAAGTAATAAATGTGCCTTATACAATAGTAGATCAAGTAGCAGGTGTAAGACCTACAGTTTCTGATAGAAAACCTTTAGTAGGTATACATCACAAATATCCTAATCTTGCTATTTTAAACGGTTTAGGTACAAGAGGGGTAATGATTGCCCCAAGTATGGCAAAACAACTTTTTAATCATCTAGAAAATAGTGGTGCAATTTATCCAGAGGCAGATATTAAGAGGTTTTTTCAGAAATAGCATTCTTTTTATAACTTACAAACATATTTATCCAAAGTATTCGAGCAAGACGTAAATTAAAAGGCGCAAGAATAAAAAGAGCTACAATTACCCATAAAAAAGATTGTAGTAATTCGTAATCTAGAAATACAGATGTAATTACAAAAACTGTCACTGCAATTGCAACAGTAATTCCATAATTAATATACATAGCACCATAAAAAAATGAAGGTTCTAGCATATATTTTAAGTTACATTTTGGGCAATGCGAATGTAACTTTGTTATTTTAGCAGGATTAAAAGTAAATTTATATTTGAAAAACTCACCCTCATGGCATTGAGGGCATTTTGCTTTAGAAATGCTATATAATTTGGTTCCTTTTTTAAACATAATGGTTCTTAAAAATATATATTTTTACAAACTCAAAGTTAAAATATTTTAAAGTTACCTAAGGTAACAATTATTACATTATATGTTAAATGTTCACAATCTAAAAGTTTCCTTTATGGGAACTGATTTGTTTTCTGGAATTACCTTTAAATTAAATAAAGGCGATAGAGTTGGTTTAATTGGTAAGAATGGCGCAGGAAAATCTACTCTTCTAAAAGTTTTATCGCAAGATATAGAAAGTAGTGGCGGAACTCTAGCTTTCGATAAAGATGTAAAACTAGGTTTTCTAAGACAAGATATAGATTTTGTACATGGAAGAACTATTTTAGAAGAAGCATATCAAGCTTTTGAAGAAATTATAGCTTTAGAAAATAGACTTCAAGAAATAAACGACCAATTAACGACAAGAACAGATTATGAGAGTGATTCGTATACAGAACTTATTCAAGAATTAACAGACTCTCAAGAACGATATGAGTTGTTAGGAGGTTACAATTATCAGGGTGATACAGAAAAAATATTACAAGGTTTAGGGTTTCAAAGAGAAGATTTTGATAAACTTACCGATACTTTTTCTGGAGGTTGGAGAATGCGAATAGAATTGGCAAAATTACTGCTACAAAATAATGATATCTTATTATTAGATGAGCCAACAAACCATTTAGACATAGAATCTATTATTTGGTTAGAAAACTTTTTAAAAAATTATGCAGGTGCTATAGTTTTGGTTTCGCACGATAAAATGTTTTTAGATAATGTAACCAATAGAACGATAGAAATATCTTTAGGCCAAATTTACGATTACAAAAAGCCATATTCTCAATTTTTAGCCCTTAGAGATGAGATTCGAGAAAAGCAGTTGCAAACGCAAAAAAATCAACAGAAAGAAATTGAACAAACCGAAAAACTAATTGAAAAGTTTAGAGCTAAAGCCAGTAAAGCATCAATGGCTCAGTCTCTTATAAAAAAGCTAGAGAAAGTAGAACGTATAGAAGTAGATCAAGAAGATAATGCAGTAATGAATGTTCGGTTTCCGGTTTCAAAAGATCCAGGAAAAATAGTTGTAGAGGCAGAAAACCTAGCTAAGAGTTATGGAGATAAGCAAGTTTTAGAAAATGTAAACCTTTTAATAGAAAGAAATAGTAAAATTGCTTTTGTTGGGCAAAATGGCCAAGGTAAATCTACACTTGCAAAAATGATGGTAGGAGAAATTTCTTTTGAAGGACAACTTAAATTAGGGCATAATGTAGAAATAGGATATTTTGCTCAAAATCAATCTGAATATTTACCACCAGAAAAAACAGTGCTAGAAATAATGGAAGATGCAGCAACAGATACTAACCGAATGCGTGTTAGAGATATGTTGGGTGCATTTCTATTTGGTGGTGAAGCAGTAGATAAAAAGGCAAAAGTACTGTCTGGAGGAGAAAGAAACAGACTAGCGCTTTGTAAATTATTACTACAGCCTTTTAATGTATTAATAATGGATGAGCCAACAAACCATTTAGATATTGCATCGAAAAATGTTTTAAAAGAGGCTTTAAAAAACTTTCAAGGAACCTTAATATTAGTTTCTCATGATCGAGAGTTTTTACAAGGCCTAACATCAACTGTATACGGTTTTAAAGATAGAGAAATAAAAGAATATCTTGGTGATATTGATTATTTCTTAGAGCAGCATAAAATGGAAAGTTTACGAGAAGCTGAAAAAAGAACCGTAGTTTCAAAAGAAAAAGATACTTCTAAAAAAGAAACATATCAGCTAACTAAAGAACAAGAAAAAGCACTAAAAAAATTAACGAATAGGCTTTCTAAAATAGAAACTGAAATTTCAGAATTAGAAGCAACAATAGAAGAGTTAGATCTTAAATTGGCAGAGAACTATGATGAGGTTTCTGCGCAGCCCAATTTTTTTGAAGATTATAAAAAGAAAAAAGCTAAAATAGATTCTCTTTTTGAAGAATGGGGAGAAGTGGAAGAAAAAATAAATACTTTCTAGCGCTTTTTAGCACCATACCAAATAAAAAAGAAACAAAGCAAAAGGGTAAAAATATAAATTGATGCAAGCGCAGTATTCGTAAAGCTTAAGGTATCTAAATTAAATTCTCTAGCTAAAGCAGATGCAATAACAATCATGATCATTAGCATTGGTATGGATGGTCTTTTACTTTTTCTCATAATTAATTATTTATAACATGTTCTAGTAAATCGCCTACATAAAATGCCACCAAAGCTGCAATAGTTCCTAGAATTAAAGTTTCTAAGACTCCTTTTAAAATACTTGTATTGGTAACATACGATTTTAGTGCGCCTATAAATGTAAAAACAATAGCAGTTAAAATTGATGATAGCAAAAATAAATCTGCGGCAATAGTTTTATACAAATCTACTATGTAAACAAATATGGGAATTAATCCCATGAGTAAAAATGAAATATAGGTAGATAGGCCTATGAAGAAAGGTGTTTTTTCTGCTTTAGCATCTAACTTTTGTGCTTTGTCTTTTTCAGAGTTAGCAGATAAATAAGCACCAATAGACATTGCAAAACCATCTGCTAACAGGTTTGCACAACCTAAAATAACAATAACATTACTTTCTAAACCAGCACCAACAGAACCTGCAACAACCGCAAAAGTGGTAACAGTACCATCTATCCCACCATAAACAAATTCGCCCAAATAAAGATATATCTTAGATAAGAGTCTGTTAGATTTAATTCGCTTTTTATACATGCTTTGGTTGATTATCTAAAAATAGCTTTACTTTTTCAGAAATTCAAATTTCATAATAAGATTAGTTTATTTTTGTACCAATGAATGCCAAAATAGATTTCTTTTCTCGTTTTCCAAAAAATCACAATCAGCAAATAATTCTACCAGAATTAAATGCAAAAAAAGTACAACTTTGGATAAAAAGAGAAGATGCAATACACCCTTTTGTTTCTGGTAATAAATTTAGAAAACTTAAATACAATATTTTAAAAGCTTTTACAGAAAGAAAAAGTACTTTGCTAACCTTTGGAGGTGCTTTTTCCAATCATATTGCTGCAACAGCAGTAGCCGCAAATCTTTCAGGATTAAAATCTATAGGAATTATTAGAGGCGATGAGTTAGCTAACAATTTTAATGAAGTTGTAAAAACCAATTTTACCTTAAAAACAGCATTCGAAAATGGAATGCAGTTAGAGTTTGTAGCTAGAGATTCTTATAGAGAAAAAAATGAAGAATACTTCATAAAAAAGTTGAAAGCTAAATTTGGAGACTTCTATCTTATACCTGAAGGTGGTACCAATTCTTTAGCAGTAAAAGGCTGTGAAGAAATTTTAGACTCTACAGATGATGCATTCGATTTTATTTGTGCTGCAATAGGAACAGGAGGTACTATTTCTGGACTAATTAATGCATCCAAAATAAAGCAAAAAGTTTTTGGTTTCCCTGCTTTAAAAGGAGATTTCCTAGAGAATGAAATTCATAAATTTACTTCGAAATCGAATTGGGAATTAATACCAAATTACCATTTAGGAGGTTATGCCAAATACTCGATAGAATTTATAAATTTTTTAAATAACTTTACCAAAGAGACTAACATTCTTTTAGATCCAATTTATACTGGCAAAATGGTATACGGAATTGTAGATTTAGTAAAAAAAGATTACTTTGATGAGGGAGCTAAAATTTTGGCAATTCATACAGGAGGTTTACAGGGAATTTATGGATTTAATAAAAAGTTAGCAAAGAAAGGTCTAAAATTAAACACTAAATAATGAAGTTCAAATTACTTCTATTTGTTTTGGTAGCAACTGTTATTACAAGTTGTGGCTCTAAAAAAAAGGTTGTAGAAAAAAAACCAATAAAAAAAGAAGTTAAAGAGCCAAAGCCAAAAAAACTTCCGTCTGTAAATCAATTCGATATTGTAGATAAACTTGCAAAAAAGAATCCGAACCTTAACAAATATACGTTAGCCTATATAAAAAAATATGCACCAATAGCAGTTTATGAAATGCATGCATATAAAATTCCTGCTAGTATAACTTTAGCACAAGGTATTTTAGAATCTGGAAGAGGAAGAAGTGAGCTAGCAAGAAAATCTAACAATCATTTTGGTATAAAGTGCCATACAGGTTGGACAGGAGAACGTGTATATCATGATGATGACGAAAAAGGAGAATGTTTTAGAAAATACGAGTACCCAGAAACTTCCTACAAAGACCATTCTTTATTTTTATCGCAAAGAAGACGCTATGCTTTTCTTTTTGATTATAGAATAGATGATTACAAAAAATGGGCTTATGGCTTAAAAAAAGCTGGCTATGCAACAGATAAAAAATATCCTATAAAACTGATTAACATTATAGAAAATTATCATTTGTATGAGTTTGATAAAGTAAAGAAAAAGAACTTTACTTACGTGCCACCTAACAAAGAGTCTAGAGAAAGAGTTGCAAAACTTACGGTAAAAAAGAAGAATAGAAAGGGAAGATCTTATAAAGTGAAGAAAGGCGATACTTTATATTCCATTTCAAGAAAATACGACATTTCTGTAGAGAAACTCAAAAAAATAAATGGCTTAAAAGATAACATTATTTCTATCGGTCAAGAATTAAAAATTAAATAACATGCCAATTATAAAGTCTATCCGTGAAAAATCTCCCCAAATACCAGAAGACTGTTTTGTGGCAGAGAATGCTACAATAGTAGGTGAGGTGTCTTTAGGAAAACAATGTTCCGTTTGGTTTAATGCAGTTGTTAGAGGTGATGTGCATTATATAAAAATTGGCAATAAAGTAAATATTCAAGATGGTGCTGTTATTCACGCAACCTATCAAAAATCACCAACTACAATAGGTAATAACGTTTCTATTGGTCATAATGCCATTGTACATGGTTGTACAATTCAAGACAATGTTCTTGTAGGGATGGGAGCTATTGTGATGGATGATTGTATTGTAGAAAGTAATTCTATCATTGCAGCTGGAGCTGTAGTTACCAAAAAAACCATTGTAGAAAGTGGTAGTATTTATGCAGGTGTACCTGCAAAAAAGGTAAAAGATATTTCTGAAGAACTTATTTCAGGAGAGATAGATAGAATTGCAAATAACTATGTAAACTATTCAAGCTGGTTTAAAGAATAAAAAAAACCAACGCTAAAGCATTGGTTTTATAGTTAAAAGTAAAAGTATTACCAACCTCTTTTTCTTTTCATGGTATTTCCAATACTTCTGCGTTCTTGCATTCTTTTTTTGCCTTTCATTCGTTTGGCTACAGCAATTTTCTGAAATTTTTGAAACTGTTTTTCATCTAAAATTTCTTTAATAGCATCTCTAAATGCAATTCGTTCATCTAGTTGCTTATTTTGAAAAGAAAAACGTTCCTCTTTTGATGGTTTAGTTTCTTTAGAACGCCTTTCTGCTCTCGTTTTCATCATTTCTGCTCTAGATTCTGCTTGCTGCTCTAATAGAGGCAACATTTGTTTCTGTTGCTTTTTATTTAAGTCTAATGCAAGCGTCATTCTTTTAACTGCTAAGGTTGCATGTTGTTTAGGGGTTAATTGAGTGTTTTTTCTCATTTTTCTTTGCTGTGCCTGTGTACTTAAGCTAATTGCAAGAAATGCAAATAAAACGGTTGTTAATCTTTTCATGTTTTCTAATATTTAATTTCTCTACTAAGACTAAACTTTTAAGAAAAGGTTTAAATTTGTGCACTGTTTAACAAGGTTTTAACGCAAAATTATTTATGAAAAAAATTGTATATCTCTTCCTTTTTATTTCCATTTATTCATTTAGTCAGAAGAAAGATTCTATTAATCTAAGTAACCCTAATGCTACGATTCATACGCATTTATACTTTTTACAAGAAGACAGTTATTATCCAGAAAAGGCCGCTAAAACCGTTAAAGGTTTAGATCAAAAAACAGCAATAGAAAAGGTAGTAAAAATTAAGAGAGTACTTGATGGTAAAGGGTTAATGGTAGATTTTAATAAAATACCAAATGACCCAAATTATAATGATACTATAGGTTATACTTCTTTGTTTAAATATGTGCCTTTTCCTGAAAGAATGCCTGGAGTTTTTGTAGAAAAAGTGAATGATAATTGGTATTATTCAGCAGAAACTGTAGAAAATATAGAAGATATTTACGACGATGTTTTTCCATGGTATGTGCAAAGTTTACAAAGTGTTGTGCCAGATTATGGTCATGAAATATGGATTGGATTTCAAGTTTGGCAATGGATAGGCCTTATTTTAATAATCGTTTTTGCTTTTTTAGTTTTTGGGATTTCAAAAAAGCTATCGTTCTTTATTATACAACGTTTATTACGTTATTTAAACAATAAATCAAGTTTTGAAATAGATAGTGTTATTAAAAAATTAGCACATCCTATTGCCCTACTGCTTGCCTTTAGTTTTATAGATAAAATTTTTCCATCCTTACAATTTGGTTTAGATATTAATACATGGGTATTTACCATTATTAATATAGCTATAACTGTTTTTTGGATTTACGTATTTTTAAAACTAGTAAAGGTAGTTATGCGTTTGTACGAAGAATTTACAGAGCGTACAGATAGTAAGTTAGACGATCAATTAGTACCAATACTAAACCGTTTGTTATCTGGTTTAGTGTTAATATTAGGGGCATTTAAGATTCTGTATCTTTTTGGTGTAGATACATCAACTTTAATTGCTGGTGCAACAATTGGTGGTTTGGCTTTTGCTTTAGCGTCTCAAGATACGGTTAAGAATTTAATAGGTACTATAACCATATTTTTAGATAAGCCTTTTCATATTGGTGATTGGATTGCAGCTGGAGAAGTAGTTGGAACTGTAGAAGAAGTTGGATTTAGATCTACTAGAATTCGTGCTGCAGATACAACTTTGTATCAAATACCAAACAGTAAATTATCAGAAATGGTAATAAACAATAGTGGTGTACGTTTGTTTAGACGTTACAGTACTACTTTAGGGCTTAGATACGATACACCACCAGAATTAATACAAGCTTTTGTAGAAGGTATTCGACAAATAATTTCTGAACACCCACAGACTAGAGACGAAGGAAATGTGGTGCAGTTTAGTGGTTTTGGCGATTCTGCTTTAGAAATTATGGTAAACGTGTTTTTTAAGAGTTTAGCTTGGGATGTAGAACAAGCATCTAAACACAAATTACACATGGCTATTGTTAAGTTAGCTGCTGCTTTAGGTGTAGATTTTGCTTTCCCTTCTTCTACACTTATGATAGAACAATTTCCAGATAAAAGTAATTTGGCACCTAAATATGAAACAAACTCTGAAATTGTAAAAGAACGAATTAACAAAATAATAGTCGATTTTAAAAACAACCAAAAAGAAACCAATAGTTAATGAAAAAAATAATAAAGCGAATAACAGCCACTATACTGATTTTGGTAGTAGCTTTTTTTATATTCTTTTTTTGGGCATCAAGTGCAACTATCAACGATAGTGACTATAAAAAAATAACTACGTATGCAGAAGAGTCAGAAAAAAATCAAGACTCTATATTCTCTATAATAACCTATAATATTGGGTATTTAAGTGGAATGACAAACAACTTACCAATTGCCAAACCAAAAAGTTTGTTTGATAATAATTTAGAAAACGTAATTATAGAAACGCAAAAAATAAATCCAGACATAATAGCTTTTCAAGAAATAGATTTTGACGCAAGTAGAAGCTATAATATAAACCAGCATGAAGAAATTGCTAAAATAGAATTTACAAACGGTGCAACAACTGTTAATTGGGATAAACGTTATTTACCTTTTCCATATTGGCCAATAGAAACGCAATTTGGAAAAGTGCTTTCTGGACAATCTGTTTTAAGTAAATTTCCAATAATAGAACAAGATAGAATTGTTCTACAGAGAGTTGCAAACGCATCCTTTTTTAGAGATGCTTTTTATTTAGATCGTTTGGCACAAGTTTTAAAAGTTAAAATTTTAGAAAAAGAGGTAATAGTTATAAATGTTCATCTTGAGGCTTTTGATGCAAACACTAGAAAAAAACAGTTTAAAGAAATACAAATCTTACTAAATCAATATAAAGAAGATTTTCCTGTATTGCTTGTTGGCGATTTTAATTCGGAAGCAAGAGATAAAGAAAGTGGTATTCAACAACTTTTAAATGATACTAGTTTAGGAGTTGCAGCATTTACAAAAGAAAATCCATCCAATACCTTTAGCTCTAGAAATCCTAAAAGACGCTTAGATTATATTTTTTACAATAAAAAATTTATAAGAGAAGTGTCTTCTAAAGTATTATTGAGTTATGGAGAAGCTTCAGATCATTTACCAGTTTATATGCAGTTTTCTTTAAAATAAAAAAAGCCTCACAACGTGAGGCTTTTTTATGGTGTTAAAAAAGATTTATTTAGGATCTAAAGCCATTTCTATTCTAGCTAAAATATCTTGTAAGTGATATCTTGTAGTTTGATTTGGTGCTCTAGAAATTGCACTTCTTACATTTCCTTGCAATCTGCTCAATTCACCTCTAGCAAATGATTTGATGTCAGACTGACTTACATTAACAGATGGAGATCCAAAACGACCTCTAATATTTCCAAGTTCATTTAATGCAAATGCTAATCGATCTATGTGCGCCTTTTGAAGGTTTCTTCTGTAAATATCAATGCTTTTACCATTGTAAATTTCAGACCAAATACCTTGACGTAAATCATAGAATAACGTAGTCATTTTGTATGCATCATCTCCATTCATAGCTTCATTCTCTAAAACTCTAGCTAATCTTGAAGGGTCTAAAACGCCATTTAAAGTTCTAACTTGTAAACTTCTAATTCTTTCAACAATACCAGAAGATTGAATTTTACCAAGAATATTCTTGTCTATCATCCATTCTGGAGTTTCAAATAATTGTTTGTTTACAAAACGCATAGCTTTTCTTTGGTGATCTGCAGGTACGTGAGTGTACACAGCACCTTCTTGTCCAGCAGCTTTATAATCTTCATAAATACCACCAACGTTAGAAGATACATGCCCCATATAACGTGCAAACTGACCTATAATTTGTCCATAAAGTGTTTCTAATTCATCATAGTTTTCACCCTCTTCAGTAGTCCACTCTTCTAGGTTTTCCATGATTCTTTTTAGGTTTTTGATACCGTAATCACTAGCTTTTACAGCATCATCACCTAAATCTTCTGTTTGTGCACTTGGGTCTACAACACCAAATTGCTGGCGACCAAAATGATACATAGGATTGTCTGCTTTATCTAAAATCCACTTGTTTAAAATTTCCTTTTCTTCTTCTGCAGTTTTATCTAAAATTGGACGATAACCCCAGTTAATAGAGTATTTATCGTAAGGTCCAATATTTGGCATTAAAGCAACACCTTCATCTCCTGGCTGTGCAACGTAGTTAAAACGTGCATAATCCATGATAGATGGTGCTGTTCCGAACTTTTTAGTAAAAGAAGCAGAACGTAAAGAATCTACAGGATAAGCAGGGCTAGAACCCATGTTGTGCGGTAATCCTAATGTATGGCCAACTTCATGAGCAGATACAAAACGAATTAAACGTCCCATAACTTCATCTTTAAAAGCTGCACTTTGTGCATCTGGATTAATTGCCGCTGTTTGTACAAAGAACCAGTTACGTAATAAAGTCATTACATTATGATACCAGTTAATATCAGATTCTAAAATTTCTCCAGACCTTGGATCACTAACGTGAGGTCCATTCGCATTTGGAATTGGTGATGCTAAATAACGCACAACAGAATAACGAACATCTTCTGGAGACCAGTCTGGATCTTCTTCTTTTGAAGGAGGATCTTTTGCAATGATTGCCTCTTTAAATCCTGCAGCTTCAAAAGCTACTTGCCAATCTTCAATACCTTGTTTGATATATTTTCTCCATTGTGGAGGTGTAGCTCTGTCAATGTAGTAAACAATTTGTTTCTTTGGTACTACTAATTCACCTCTTTTAAACTTCTCAATATCTTCGTCTTTAACTTCTAATCTCCAACGATCTAAATAACGTACTGTTTTACTTTTTTGGTCTTCTAAACCATAGTCTACTTGCCCTCTTGCAAACCAGCCAACTCTCTTATCAAAATACCTGCGTTTCATTGGTACTTCTGGAAGAAGAATCATAGAGTTACTCATTTCAACAGAAACAGAACCAACAGCACTGTTTGATGGTGGATTATTAGCAAAATACGTTTTTACGTGTCTAAATTCAATATTTTGAGGATAGCTGCTTACTCTTTCTGTGTAAGATCTACTCTTATCTAAACGAGACATTTGATACGCTCTTCTTCTACTTTGTGGAAACCCTAATGGTTTAACATCTTCTGTTAATAAAGGTGTACCATCAATAACAACTCCTGTAGTATCTCTATTATACGCTTTTATTGGAAAAGAATATAAAACAGGCTCGAAGTTAGAATTAACTACAGCTTCGTTAACTGCTTTAGAGGTGTCTGCAACTACATTGTGCGAAACTACTCTAAGTAAAATCTTTTTACCATTTCTTTGCCATCTAAGAGTTTGTGTGTTTGTTTTACCCCCACCAAAACCAATACCACTTGCAGTTTTTGCAATACGAGTTACCATTAGCATTTCTCGTTCTAAGATATCGTTTGGAATTTCAAAAAGATATTTGTCGTCTTTAGAGTAGATGTTAAAAAGACCATCATCTTTTTTCATATCTTTTGTAACAACCTTATTAAAAGGTAAAATTGCACCTTTTTTAGGCTTTGGTTTAGGCTTTGGTTTAGCAGCCTCCGCTTTTTTCTTTTTTTTCTTGCCAAATAATTGAGCATTACCATCTAAAGTAAACCCAAAAACTAAGGCAAAAACAAATAATTGCGTAAATAGTTTTTTTGTCATAATGAATTTGTTTTTGAACAGGTTCCGAAATTACATAAAGTAAAGTCTGCACTTTCTTAAAATAATGTTAAAGGCATTGAAAATTAGGCATAAAAAAAACCTCCAACTAAGGAGGTTTTTTTTAAAGATTGAAAGCTTTTTTTATTTTCTCAACGTAATCTAATTTTTCCCAAGTAAAAGTTTCCACTTCTTTGGTTACTGTTTCTCCCATAGGATTTGTAAAACTAACTTCTTTTATTTCAGGTGTTCTTCCCATATGACCATAAGCAGCAGTTTCTGAATATATTGGCGATCTTAATTTAAGGCGTTGTTCTATGAAATATGGACGCATATCAAAAAGCTGTGCTACAATTTTACTAATTTCACCATCGTTCATATCCACTTTTGCACTGCCATAAGTTTCTACATTAATACTTGTTGGTTCTGCTACACCTATTGCATATGAGACCTGAACTAAAGCCTCTTTACAAACTCCAGCTGCTACAAGATTTTTTGCAATGTGTCTTGTTGCGTAAGCTCCTGAACGATCTACTTTACTTGGGTCTTTGCCAGAAAATGCGCCACCACCATGTGCTCCTTTTCCTCCATAAGTATCTACAATAATTTTTCTTCCAGTAAGACCTGTATCTCCATGAGGACCACCAATAACAAAAACTCCAGTTGGATTGATATGGTAGGTTATGTTTTTATCAAACAATTTTTGGATGTTTTCAGGTAGCTTTTCAATAACACGTGGCATTAAAATATTTTTTAAATCGTGCTTTATTTTGTCTAGCATGATTTCTTCAGAACTATCAAAATTGTCGTGTTGTGTAGAGATAACAATTGCATCTATACGTTTTGGTATATTATCATCTGAATACTCTACAGTAACCTGGCTTTTAGCATCTGGTCTTAAGTAAGTAATGTCTTTATTTTCTCTTCGTAATAACGCAAGCTCTTTAAGTATTCTATGCGAAAGCTCAAGAGCAAGCGGCATATAGTTTTCTGTTTCGTCAGTAGCATACCCAAACATCATGCCCTGATCTCCAGCGCCTTGTTCTTCTGGGTTTGCTCTATCTACACCTTTGTTAATATCAGGCGATTGTTCATGAATTGCAGATAATATACCACAAGAATTACTATCAAACATGTATTCACTCTTCGTGTATCCAATTCTTTTTATTACATCTCTAGCAATTTGTTGAACGTCTAAATAAGTCTTAGATTTCACCTCACCAGCCAAAACAACTTGACCTGTGGTAACTAAAGTTTCGCAAGCTACTTTACTAGAGGTGTCAAAGGCTAAAAAGTTATCAATTAAGGCATCAGAAATTTGGTCTGCAATTTTATCTGGATGTCCTTCAGAAACACTTTCTGAAGTAAATAAATACGACATAATTATATTTTTTAAATTAAATCGATTGCAATTTTGGCTAAAAAGAGTAGATTTTTTTACTGCTTTAGCATTTTTTAGGAGGTTGCAATCAGGTCAAATTTATCCTCCGTTTTTAAAACATCTGCAAATTTAAGGCATAAATTTAAATTGCACCTTAATTTTGATGAAATTTATCTAAGGGCTACATTTTAAAGTCACAAAAAAATAAATCAGTTTTTTCTTGTTTTTTAAAAATTTCTGAAACTATATTTGCATCAGAAAGTTCATCAACTTATTTGAAATGTTATCAAGAAAGGTGGAGGGAATAGACCCTTTGAAGCCTTAGCAACCCTTTAATTTTAATTCTAAAATTATTATTAATGAAGGTGCTAAATTCTACCCTAACTGTTTGCAGTTACTCTTAATAGAGAAAGGATAGATAACACAATGCTTAGTTTTTAATCCAAAAAACTAAGGCTACATTCTTTTTAACATTTTTCTATTAGTTGCACCAATTTTGGTGTTTTGGCTTTTGTTTTAATTATTTATTAACTCAAAAAAAACTAGAAAAATGAGTACCAAAAACATTGCAACAAACGTGTTGCATTCTGGACACAATGTTCAGCAAACAGCAGGAACCAGAGCAGTTCCTATTTACCAAACTACCTCTTATGTGTTTAACAACGCAGAGCATGCAGCAGATTTGTTTTCGTTAAAGGAATTAGGGTTTATTTATACGCGTTTAAATAATCCAACAAATCAAATTTTACAAGAACGATTAGCGGCTATAGAAGGAGGGATAGGTGCAGTAGTTTTCGCTTCAGGAACAGCTGCAATTTCTACAGGGCTATTAACTTTATTAAAATCTGGAGATCATATTGTTGCTTCTAGTAGTTTGTATGGTGGTACGTTTAATTTATTAAATGTAACCTTACCAAGGTTGGGTATAACCACTACTTTTGTAGATGCGTCAGAGCCAGAAAACTTTTCTAAAGCAATACAGGAAAATACCAGAGCAATTTTTGTAGAATCTTTAGGAAATCCAAAATTAGATGTACTAGATTTAGAAGCTATTTCGTTACATGCTAAAAAGGCAAGAGTTCCATTTATTGTCGATAATACAGTTGCAACACCATCTTTACTAAACCCAATAAAATATGGAGCAGATATTGTAATTCATTCGTTAACAAAATACATTGGTGGGCAAGGAAATTCGTTAGGAGGTGCAATTATAGATGCAGGTACTTTTGATTGGTCTAGTGGCAAATTTCCTGAATTTACAGAACCTTCTCCTGGCTATCATGGTTTAAAATATTACGAAACTTTAGGAGCTGCATCCTTTACATTTAAACTAATTTTAGAAGGGTTGCGTGATTTTGGAGGTGCTTTGAGTCCTACGAATGCATTTAATATTATTCAAGGATTAGAAACATTGCCAATTCGTATAGAAAAGCATTCAGAAAATGCGCTTAAAATTGCTACTTGGCTTCAAGACCAAGAAGAAGTGACTTGGGTGAATTATCCAGGGCTAAACACAAGTCCTTACTATGAACTTGCAAAAAAATATTTACCTAGAGGGCAAAGTGGTGTTGTAACGTTTGGGGTAAAAGGAGGTTTTGAAGCAGCTAAAACCATAGCAAATGAAACAAAACTTTTCTCCTTGTTAGCAAATATTGGCGATACAAAATCACTAATAATTCACCCTGCAAGTACTACCCATCAACAATTAACAAAGAGCGAACAGGAAAATGCAGGAGTTACCGATGATTTAATTAGGCTTTCTGTGGGATTAGAAGATTTAGACGATTTAATAACAGATTTAAAATCAGCTTTTGCTGAGGTAAACAAAAAACAATTAGTTTAAGATGAGCGATTTAATTTTTAAAGTAAACGGAGAAAGTTCCTCTGCATCACAGTTTATAGCAAAAGCAAGAAATTTCACATTAATTATAGACGAACCTAGAAGTTTTGCGGGTACAGATGAAGGAGCAAATCCTGTAGAATATATTTTAGCAGGCTTAGCAGGATGTCTTAATGTAGTTGGTCATATTGTAGCTAAGGAATTGGGATTTGAGATTAAAAATTTAAAAATAGAAGTTAGTGGAAACCTAAACTCTGAACGTTTGTTAGGAACCTCTTTTAAAGAACGAGCAGGCTTTAAAAAAATAAAACTAGACCTAATTCCTGAAACAGATGCAAACATAGAAACACTTGTAAGCTGGTTAAAAATTGTGGAAGAAAGATGTCCTGTTAAAGACACTATTTCTAATGTTACTCCATTAAAAATTGGGGTAACTAAAGAATATCAATCTATTTAAAATGCATAAGCTTTACACAATAACAATACCTGATTTTACTACAACTTCTGGTGCTTTTTATGAAGAAATTCCTTTGAGTTATCAAATTTTTGGTAAAAGATTAGGGGAAGCTCCCATTGTTCTAATTAATCATGCACTTACAGGAAATAGTGAAATTATAGGTGAAAATGGATGGTGGAATGCAATTGTTGGAGACAATAAAGTTATTGATACCAATATTTATACGATTTTATCCTTTAATATACCAGGAAACGGGTTTGATGGTTATTGTGTAAAGCATTATGATGATTTTATAGCCAAAGATATTGCTCGTTTATTTTTAGTTGGTTTATCTACTTTACAAATAAATAAGCTATTTGCGATAATTGGTGGGTCTTTAGGTGGTGCTATTGGATGGGAAATGATGGTGATTCATAAAAGTGTTTCATCACATTTTATTCCTATAGCTACAGATTGGAAAGCTACAGATTGGTTAATTGCAAATTGTAAAGTGCAAGAACAAATTCTAAAAAACTCTAAAGAGCCTGTTAAAGATGCAAGAATTCATGCCATGTTGTTTTATAGAACTCCAGATTCTTTAAATACACGTTTTAACAGATCTAAAAATATAAGTTTAGGTGTTTTTAACATAGAGAGTTGGTTACTGCATCATGGTGAAAAGTTGCAAAAAAGGTTCCAATTAAATGCCTATTTACACATGAATAATTTACTAAAATCTATAGCGATAAAAGATAGATATACATATTTAGATCTGGCAAAAATTAAGGCATCTATTCATATAATAGGAATAGATTCCGATTTGTTTTTCACTGCTGAAGAAAATAAAAAAACCTATCAAAATTTAAAGCAATACAAAAAGAACATCCATTATTTCGAAATACAATCCATACATGGTCATGATGCTTTTTTAATAGAATACGAGCAACTAGAAAGTATTCTGAAACCAATTTTTAAACAAAAAAAAATATACAGAAGTATAGCTTCGTAATACAAAAAGAATGAATACAATAAATACAGAAGTAAAAGACAACTCTAAAAATCTATCTAATTTAGGAGCATTAGAAAGTAATTCGAAAACTATAAACATCGCTATTTTTGGAAAGGGAAACGTAGGGGGTACACTCATAGATCAAATTATAAGCAATAAAAAAGATATCTACAAAAGAAGAAAAATAGAATTAAACATATTTTCTATTGCAGACTCTAAGAAAATAGTAATACAGAAAGAGGGTTTTAAAAAAAATTGGCGAGATGTATTACATAAACAAGGTGAAAATGATACCTCTATTAATAAAGTAATAGCTTTTGCAAAAAAATACAAACTAGAGAATCTAATTGCTATAGATAATACTGCAAGTAAAACTTTTGTAGATAATTATATTTCTTTAATACAAGGAAATTTTGATCTAGTTTCTAGTAATAAAATTGCCAACACTTTATCTTTCAATTTTTACAGTAAGTTAAGACAAGCTTTAAAAGAACATAAAAAAAACTATTTGTACGAGACTAATGTTGGTGCAGGTTTGCCTTTAATAGATACCATAAGATTACTGCACGAAACAGGAGAAGATATAACAAAGATAAGAGGTGTGTTCTCTGGCAGTTTAAGCTATTTATTCAATACCTTTTCAAGCACAAACACTTCTTTTTCAGAAATTTTAAAAAAGGCAATAGATTTGGGCTATACAGAACCAGACCCAAGAGAAGATCTTTGTGGAAATGATGTTGCTAGAAAGTTATTAATTCTTGCACGTGAATTAGACTTGCAAAATGAGATAGAAGATGTTGTAGTAGAGAATTTAATTCCTATAAAATTAAGAAGTTTACCTGTAAGTGACTTCTTAGAAAACTTAGGTAAATTTGATGAAAAGTACCAACAATTAAAAGAAAAGCAACAGAAAAACCATGTATTAAGATACATTGGAGAACTAGGGGGAGATTTGTTTAAAGAAAAAGGAGAATTAAAAGTTACTTTAGTTTCTGTTTCCAAAGAAACGCCACTAGGTGCCTTAAAAGAATCAGATGCAATATTTGAGATTTATACAAAATCTTATGGTAAAAACCCTATTGTAATTCAAGGTGCAGGTGCTGGTGCAGAGGTAACTGCAAGAGGAGTTCTTGGAGATATTCTTAGAGTTGCAAAAAACACCACAGAAATTTAAAAAAATGCTTAGTCTATGCTAAGCATTTTTTATATTTAACAATGCTTTTTACAAATCGAAAATGCTTTTTACTTAACTTATTTACTGTTTTTACAGTAGTAACAATAGCTGCACAAGAAAAATCATTAAAAACAAAATATACCAAATTTTTATCTAACTCCTACTATAGCCTTAATTTTGGTGGCATTTTTTACCCCTTTTCTAATGCAAATTTAAGAGAAGGTTATGCTACAGAAACATTTAGTGAAAATTGGTTCTCTGGAAGACTTTTATTAGGGCATAAAATAAATAAAAATCTTGCAATACAGTTTGGTACAATGCGCCCTGCAGCTTGGTTTAAATACGATAATGTAAACAATATAGGCTACGATAGAAGTGTTTGGATTAATGCATGGTCTTTATCGTTAAAGCAAGATTTAAAAATTCACAATAAATTATCTATATACGCAGAAGCTGGTTTGGCAAACGTAACAAGAGTTGGTTTTTCTGTAAATGATATAGAAGTTTACGAAGATGCACATTTCGCAAGTTTATTATATGGGTTTGGTTTGCAATTTAGGATTAATCCTAAATGGCGACTTTCGTTAAACGGAACATTTTTACCAGAATCAAAAAAAAATAACCAGCCATCCATATCACAAGCATCTTTTGGGTTTGAATATCATTTGCAACAAGTAGAAGATAAAACAGCGTTAGAATATGCAAATAATGCTTACTTTTTCCCAAACCATATTTTACAATTTAGTTATGGAACTGGTGCTATTGGCTTTGGTGTAAATGAATTTTTTTCCATGAATATGAAGGTAGGAAATTTCGATAGTTTTGGAATTCCTGTTTTTTGGTTAGGAGATGTAAAAGCACAACATGCATTTTCATTAACCTATCAAGGTTTAATTTATCGATCTGAAAAAGTTTTTAGTTTAGATTGGGGAGCAAGCGTCACTTATTTTCAGTCTAGAAGAAAGTCAGATGTAATTGCATTATCAATTTTCCCAGTACTTCGGTTTTACTTAAAAAGAACCAAATCTTATGATTTTTACGCAAATTACTCCATAATAGGTCCTGCATGGTTATCTAAAAGAGATATTGATGATTTTGCAACAGGACCAAAAGCCACTTATCAAGATTTCATGGGATTTGGTGCATTTTTTGGAAAAGAAAGAAAAATTAACTTTGAACTTCGCATCATGCATTATTCCAACGGAAATATTTTTACAGATAATGGTGGCGTTGCCATTCCTATTCAATTTACCTTTGGGAAGACTTTTTAAGTTTAGTTTTTTACTATTTTTGTTCCAAATTGAAGAAAAATGCAAGATGTTAAATTAAAAATTACAGATAGAGAAGGAGTGTTGCACGAAATTGATGCACCAACAGACATGAATATGAACTTAATGGAGGTAATTCGTTCTTATGAAATTGCACAAGAAGGAACAATTGGTGTTTGTGGAGGTATGGCTATGTGTGCATCTTGCCAATGTTATATTAATTCAGATCATTCTTTACCAGAGATGGGAGATGATGAAGAAGCAATGCTAGCAGAAGCATTTTATGTAGAAGATAATAGTAGGTTAGGTTGTCAGGTGCCAATAACAGAAGCTTTAGATGGTTTAGAGGTAACTTTAGCGCCAGAATCGTAATGAATCGATAATCAATAACATATAATTACAATTGATACACAGATAGTAAAAAGTAATTTTTTTTAAGTTTAAAAATTATTGGTAATTACTAATTTTGTATTTCAAACCAGAATAACAAATAAATTTAGAATATAAATGGCATTAGAAATTACAGATGCAACCTTTGAAGAAGTTGTATTAAAATCAGACAAACCAGTATTAGTAGATTTTTGGGCAGCTTGGTGTGGTCCTTGTAGAATGGTTGGACCAATTGTTGATGAAATTCACAACGAATATGATGGAAAAGCAGTTGTAGGAAAGGTTGATGTAGATGCGAATCAAGAATTTGCAGCAAAATATGGGGTTAGAAATATACCAACTGTATTAATATTTAAGGACGGAGAAGTAGTAGGAAAACAAGTAGGTGTGGCTCCAAAAAACGTATACACTGAAAAGATAGATGCTGCAATGTAAAATTTTTAGTTACTTATAACAAAAGAAGGTTTGGCGATCGCCAAACCTTTTTTATTTTAGACCTTTAAAAGTTTATGGATCTTTCAAAAGTACAGACATCAGAAATTTTAAACTTAGAACTACTTGCAAAACAAGTAGTAGAGGGTTTTATAACAGGTATACACAAAAGCCCTTTTCATGGTTTTTCTGTTGAGTTTTCAGAACATAAATTGTACAACAAAGGGGAAAGTACTCGTCATATAGACTGGAAGTTATTTGCTAAAACCGAAAAATTATATACAAAAAAATACGAAGAAGAAACCAATCTTAGATGCCATTTGATTATTGATAACTCTTCATCTATGCATTACCCCATTGTAAAAGAACAAAAACTAAACAATCTTAATAAAATAGGTTTCTCTGCTGTTGCAGCAGCTTCTTTAATTGCGCTCTTAAAAAGACAAAGAGATGCAGTAGGTTTAAGTATATATTCAGATACTTATGAATATTATGCACCAGAAAAAGGAAGTGAAAGACATCGTAAAATGTTATACTTTCAATTACAAAAATTACTGAGACTTAGTAAGAAAAATTCTACAACTAAAACTTTTCAGTATTTACATGAAATAGCAGAAAAAATACACAGAAGATCTTTAATTTTTGTTTTTACAGACATGTTTCAAACAAACAAAAACCAAGAAGAAATGTTTGAAGCCTTACAACATCTAAAGTATAATAAACACGAAGTTGTATTATTTCACACATACGACTTGGAAACCGAGTTAGAGTTTGATTTTGATAACTCACCTAAACAATTTGTTGATTTAGAAACTGGAGAAACTATAAATGTCTTTTCAGAAAATTTAAAAGAGGGGTATCATAATGCAGTAAAAAAATATTTTTTAGAATTAAAAAATAAATGTTTACAGTATAAAATAGACTATGTCCCTGTAAACGTGAAAGATGGGTTTAATAGTGTTTTAACAGCGTATTTTATACAGAGAAAAAACATGAAATAATTTTAAAAATATTTGTGAATATAAAAATTGGTGTTATATTTGCATCCGCTAAAGGCAACGGTTTGGTAGTTCAGCTGGTTAGAATATCTGCCTGTCACGCAGGGGGTCGCGGGTTCGAATCCCGTCCAGACCGCAAAAAGCTCTGATAACACATTGATTATCAGGGCTTTTTCATTTTATTAAAGTGTATTATCCCCACATTGTACCCACAATTCATAAAAAAAACCACCTCATAAAATAGAAGTGGTTTTATGCTTAATAAGTTATTTTATTAAGGTGTGATAGTGTCTATATGTACGCTATTAGTGACTTTAGTGCCATCTTCGCTAATAAAGGATAGATAAACTTCCAATTCTTCGGCTTGGTAATCTGCTGGTATTAACAACGTTTCTTGACCAACAGACCTTAATGCACCATTGGTTGTATATACTGATTCATTTCTTGCAGTATTGTAAATAAGAATAAGAGCTTTATCTTTTGCAGTTGCTGAGCCTATACCAGAATTATCGTTCCATGAAACAAGAACCTCTGTTGGAATAGGTGCATTAACACTGGGTGTGTCAGCTCCTGTAAGAGTACCTCGTGTTACTAAAGCAGCACTATATTGAATATAGAAGTCTGGATTAGTACCACCTATTGCATTATTAAGGTTGTATGACATTGCAGCATTGAATTGTGTCATCTTATTAGCATACTGTTTAAAGCCTACCCTAATAAAGTCTGTCATAGATTGTAAAAATTGCAGTGCAGTTTTAAATTTTAGACGTTGATTTACTTGACCTTCTGTTTTTGGATTTGCGACACTTGAAGGTTTAATTCTTAGATAATCGATTCCTTTCCAGGAGCCACCGATTACGTTTCCTACTTGACCAGATACACCACCGAGTATCCCTTGATTGATTTTACCCATTTTTATTGATATTTAAAATTAATAATTCTTTGGACTTGGTACGGATTTGACTTTGTCTTATCCTTAGTCAAGTTTAGTGAAAAAGTGGCTTAGAAACGATTTATAGGCTTTGTTTGGAGTGTTTTGTTATACTTTGTAAAGCAATTTTAATGAAGTGAGGCAAACAAAGAATTTTAATAAAGAAATTAAATGAATTTAGTATAATTTTTGTGCAGTTGAAAGAATTAAGAATTGCGTTCTGCTTTGAACGTTTTTAAAGGTTGAGGAAAAGAGGTTGTTGGTGCGTGGATTTCATCAAACTTTAAAAATGATAGCCGTTAGGCTATTTCAGAGAAAAGATGAGATTTTTTACATTTTATTTTTTATTTTTGATTTATATGTGGATTAGTTCACATTCTTTTTCATAGCAATTTTTTAACCCACGACTCTTGTTGTGGGTTTTTCTTTAGAAAATGAATTAAAGTATTTCGTAGTGCGTGGGCAGAAGTGGCTGTGAAAGGCGGCTGGAAGCGGCTATTTTACATAATGGAGTTATGGTACAGGAATAAAAGGAATGCTGCCATAACTACCCGTTATGTAACTTAGCTTTGGGGAGTTTAGGGTTTTATGATAGAATAATTAAATATAGCTTATTACAGTTTGGTTTGATTTTATGAAAAGCAAAGCTGTAATGTGCTATTACCATAAAGATAAAAAACGCTAAACTTAGGTGCTGGAAAGCGGAACAAAATAAAAGACAGAGGATTTTGAGGTACGAAAAAACTGGGTTTTATTTTGTGTGTAGTTATTTTTCAAATAAGGACGAAAATTTGGTGTAATTTGAATCTAAAATTTTATTTGTAAAAGAATCTACCTTGTCTGGTGTGACAAATTCAAATTGCTCGTTGTATTCCTTAATTGCCAAATCAAACATTTTGTGTTGAGCTGTATCTAATTTAGGTTCTTCAAATGCTACCTTTATTTTGGCAACATCACAATTTATTTTCTTAGAAAAACCAACTAAAGCATCGAAAATGATTTTTGTTTCATACAAATTATTAGCAATTGTTACAGGCTTATTACTAAAATCAATTTCTTGTACAGATTTTATTGCACCATTTTTTGTTATTAATGGAATTGAACAATTTTTTAAAATACCTTTAAAATTTAGTGGATTAAAAGTATAGTGTAAGTCTACTTTATTAGACAAGCCCTCTTTATACAAAAATGGTTTTAATTTTTGATGAAAAGATAAACTTGATTTTTTTTTAGATGAAATATAGGGCTCGCCGACAAAATTTTTAAAGTATTTAGAAAAATCACTTTCAGAAAAATCATAATTAACATCAATTGGTTCAGAAAAATTTAGAACACCATTGTTATAATTATTCAAATATTTAAAATATTCAACAGAAAATATAGATTTATTACCTAATAAAGATTCTTGTAATTTTGAAAGTTTTTCATTAGTGCCAGATACCGTTGATTTTATCTGATTCAACAAAGATTCCACAAAGTGAGTGATTTTTTCTTCTGCAGAAAATTTATTTAAAAGCTTGACTTTTGTTTTAGAAAACCCAAAATAAACCTGGTTCGCAGAAACTGCCAACAGACCAACTACAATTTTCTCATTCGAAAAAGAATTAGTTTTTACACTTACTATGCTTAAAAATGTTTTCATTTTTTTGACTGTAAAATCATATTTTTTATTGCAATGATACGGTCTTTATTTGATAATAAACTATCTATTCTATCTGCTAAATTAGGTGTTAAACCCCATTCCAATGGTAATTGATTCAAAACATTTTCAATCAAATCTTTATATGAAACGAGCAACAAAGGTATAAAATTATCAACAATTTCTTTAAGTTTATCAACACTTATGTGTTGAATTATTGCTTTGTAAAACGGTGAACATACTAATTTATCATAACCATTAATTGGTGAAAGACCATTGAATGTGCCAATTTCATTAACACCACCAAAAATAAAAGCATTATCAAAAGCATAAATTTTTTGTTTATTAAACACTGAAGCTAGTAAAAGATTATAATTTACACCATCTACAAAATGTCTGCCACGATCCATATTATCAACCCATAAATCAAACATCGCTATTTTTATTATGTCATATGGGTTAATAATTTTATTATAATCATACTTTGAAAAAGATTGTATTGACTGTAACTCTTGGGCTGGTTTTATTTCTTGTGAACCAAAACAAATATCACCTACTTTAAGACGTCTATTGAAATGAATTTTCTTTTTATTTAACGTCCCATCCAAAACATTTACAAGTGCAACAATAGGTGTTGGTATTGACAATACATTTAATAAATAACTGGCAACCATTTCATAAGCCAATAGATTCAGTTCTCTTTTATCAAATGCATTTAAATATTTACAATAATAGATTTTATTATTATCACATAAAAACTTTAAAGGTGCGTGACCGTCAGTTTCTATTTCTTCTAATAAAAGCTCTGTATTTACTGATTGTATCAAAATATATTTATAAAATGTCTATACAAATAAACAAATTACATAAACCAATTATATAATTCCTCTTGTAATAGGTGGCGATATGTAAATTAATAACGATATTACTATCTTTTAAACTGTTCTCTCAAAATCATCACACAGTTGGTTTACTATATCTTCTGTTTCTTTAATAAAGAATTGACCTAATGTTTTACGATTTCTTCTGATGTATTTTTTATAGATTATTTCAAAGTCTTTGTAGATTTCGTCTTCATCAAAAACGGTTTTAGTGCTTTTCATTTTTGCAATTAAACGAGCACCTTCTTTATTTACATATTCAAAAAAGGCTTCTATTTTATTTTGAAAGTCTACTATTAAGGCTTCAATTTCTTCTTCCTCTTCATTACGTTTTTCTATTACTGCTAAAATATCAAATTTATATTGCTTGCCTCCATAAGTTTCACCTGGTTCTTTTGCTATTGATTTTCTCTCGGGTTTATCTACTTCTTCTGGTGGTGCAACTATACCTATTCTGTTATCAAAATACACTTCAACATCATCTATTAACTCTGTTGTACCTGTTAATGAATTATATAATACACTATATCTATACCAAAACTCTGTAAAATATTCATCGCTATACTTATCATCAATTTCTATTACAAATGCTATTAGATTTAATATTTTGAAATATTTATTAATGTTATGCTTTAGCTTTTTAGCTTCGTCTGGTTGCTTTCTTACAAATTGGGTAATTGTGTTTTCTAAATCTAAAATAGGCTGAATATCTTCCTTTTTCCCTTGTTGATAAAGCTTAAAGGATTGAAAATGTTGCTTGAAGATATTGTCTTGATTTAAGCCCTCGTATATTTCTTGTAATAGTTGTTCTTGCCCTAATGGGTCAAAGTCACTTACTACAACATTACTAAAGTGCTCAAATGCTTGTTTGATGTTATTTACATTTACGTTTTTATAGGATAGGTCTATAATTTTACAGTCCTTTTTATACTTACCTGCTGTTCTATTAACTCTTGAAATTGTTTGTATCGCATTGATACCGCTAATTTCTTTATCTAAAAATAAGGTATGTAATTTAGGTTCATCAAAACCTGTTTGTAGTTTGTCTACTACTATGATTAAACCATTCTTTTTAATAGCAAAATTTTGTAATACTTTGGCTTCTGATAAACCACCGTTTAGTGTTGTTGCGCTTTCATACTTTTGGCCATCTGAACTATACACTATATAGATTGGTGCATCTTTAAAACGTTCATATTTCTTTTCTTCTACTAACTCATTAAAATACTGCTGTATATACTTACGATATTTTATAGCTGCTTTGATAGAAGAAGCTGCAAACATTGCTTTTGCTGTACCACGAATATTGTGATAAACAGCAGTTACTAATCGTTTGGCAACAAACTTTGAAATAGCTTCAATACGTTCTTCATTTTCGTAAATGTTCTTTTTACTAATTCTGTATTTCTTACCATTAGCATCAACACCTGCATCTGGATTATCAGGTAATGATTGCTCATAGTATCCTGTATCTCCTTCAAAACCTTCTGTTGCATCATCTGGCTTTTCAAAATACATTTTAGCTGATACCGGAACAATACCTTTAATTGGATTTAAAATATAACCATCTTCAATAGCTTCTTTCATTGTATAACTATCAAACGGAACCCATATTTTTTCAGCTTCGGCATATTTGTTATACTCCCCAAAACGTGCTAAAGTAACATCGCTTGGTGTAGCAGTAAAACCTATGATTAAGTTTTTCTTTTTGTATTCCTTTTTATTATACTCTTTATTGAAATCGAAACTGTTTTGTAGCTCATCAAATAACGATACCATTTCTTCGTGCTGTGTACCACTATTAGAACGGTGTATTTCATCAATTAAAAAAGCAATACGCAAAGTTGATAATGTCTTTACTACCTCATCATCTAAAAACTCTCTTATTGAATTGAACTTTTGAAGATTGACTACAACAATACGCTTATCTGTATTTAAGGCTTCTAAAAATGATTTTTTACTGTTAGCCTCTATGAACATACTATTAGCAATATTCATATTATACATTTTACTATCTAACTGATCGCGTAATTGAACTCTATCTACAACCAACATTATTTTATCATAGACAAACTCATCATTTTTACGTAAATCTTTCAACATTAAAGATGACCAACCTATAATATTACTTTTACCAAAACCTGCTGCATATTGTAGTAGTAAAGAATAGACGTTTTTGTTGTTTTGATACTTCTGCCTTTTATTAATTAATTTTTCAATTTGTGAAGCTCCTAAACCCTTTTCCGTTAGTTGTTGATGTAGTTTATTTATGAAATAATCTGGCTCGTCTTCGTGTTCTAAAAACTCATCAATTTTGCTAATGATTTTATCTGCACCAAATTTTTGTTTTGGTCTTGGTGCTATTAGCCTACCATCATTATGCTTATATTCTTTTTGCTTTCCTTTTTCTGATTTTACTAATTCACGCTCAATAAAGTTGTAATACAATATCTCACGCTCTATCATTTTTTTACCGTATAAGGCTTTAAAAACCTCTTCAAAACGTTCTTGTTTGTTGGCTTCTCTGTTTAGTACTGGATATGATTTTAAATCGTAAGCGACTTTAGTTTTATACTCTTCAAAATCAAAGGATTTATCTTCAACTTTAGCTTTTATGGTATCAAAGTGATTACCTATGTTTCTTATAATAAACGTATGTTGAACATCTGTAGTTGTTATATGTATTGCCTTTTCAAATATCTTTAAAAAGTCTTTACGAATACTTTTATCTACATCATTACCATCTGCTATTTCTAAATAATTAGTTACCGCTTTTTGATAGTCGTTAGCTATTTTGGTTTTACCATCTTTACTAGCTGTTTGATTATTGTAGTTTGATTTTAGCTCTGAATAACCTAAAAATATACCATTAACAAAAAAGGTAATATCTGGTCTAAAACTGAACTGTTTTTTACCTTGATAATGGTACATATATGGCAACTCTTGTACTACGGAAAACATGTTTTCTTCAAATAGTTTATCACCGTGCGTTATGCTACCACTTGGATAGAAGAGATTAATTTTAACACCTTTGAATGTGACAGATTTATTATTATTAATAAATAATGCCATATTCATAGACTCACCAATACGTTTGTTTAAGAACTCTTGAAATTCTTGAAGTAGCTCTTTTTCATTATTATTAAATTTCTTTAATAATGTTCTGTACGCTTTTTTATTTAAAGTAGTTTCGCTAATGAACTCTTTTAAATCTTCAACAACAAAATGAAGTTTTGATACTGTATTAGCTTTAACTTCTTTATACCCTAAACCAGTAGGATTAGTAAAAAAGGACATTAAGTATTTATCTTGTAGTATTAATTCATCCATAAAATTATGCTGTTACTTTTACTTTACCTGTTACTACCTCATTAATTAAGGTTTTGCGTAATTCTTTTAAAGTTGTGATTTGGGTTTCTATGTTATTAACAATATTGTCTATGGTAGTTGTTTTAGCATCTAAAAAATCTGCAATTTGTTGTTGTTCTTCTATAGTTGGTGGAATAAGAATTGAGAAATTATTAACCTTTTCCATTTTAAGATTAATACGTGTAAACCCTTTACCTTCAACTAGCATTTGCTGTCTATAAATATCACTTAAAAGCAAATAATTTATAAATGAAGCATCGCAATTTTTATTAGTCAACCTATAGCCTTTACAAAAACTATTTAAATATGTTTCTTTTAAATCCTCAATTAATACTGCTGATTTACCAATATCTTCATAACCTTCAGAACTCATTAAAAAGAAAATATCATTTTTCTTAACTTGATTCTGTTTTTCATTATCTTCTATTACTACAGTACCTAATTGTTTTTTATCTAAATATGTGTTATTGGCAATATTAGTAAAAGGAATAAAACCTTTATTATTTGGGTTGTCATCTTGATTAAAATCATCACCGCTCTTACCTGATAAACCACTATATAAATAACCTAAATCCTTTAATCTAAACTTCACCCAATCAGAAATATCATCATTTAATCCCTTGGTAACAGTTTCGTTAATTAAAATCTTACGATAAGCTTTATAGTGTTTTATTTTTTGTTTTAATAGTTTTATTTTTTTGTCTATTGTTGTGGTTTTAGCATCTAAATAGTTGGCTATTTGAGTTTGTTCTTTTAATGGCGGTATTGGAAAAACAAAACGAACAAAAACATTTTGATATAAATGAAGTATTGTTGAACCATTTTTAAAGTAATCAATAAATTCAGTAAAAACATTAGAATTTAACAACCAGAAAAAATATTTTGTTTGATACCTATCAAAATATGGTCTAGTTACAAACACACCACTATTTAACGTAGCTTTTTTAGGCAACTCATTAATAAGAGCAATTTTACCAATTGTACCATCTTTTGTTATTAAAATGTCATTTAGTTTTAGTTGTATCTTTCTATCTTGGTTATATCTCCATTGTTCAATACAGTAACAGTTAGACCAATCAATAACACCGTTTTTAAAATCCGTACCTGTAACACAATACCAGTCAGTATTATCTACAAATTCATCACTTCTCATCCCTTGCCAACCAATTCTTGCTTTTACATAAGTCAAATTTTTGACACGACCTAAATCCCAATGTTTTGGAATTTCACCAATCCATTGAACATTAGTATCAATTAAATTATCCTTAAAAATCATAAACTTAATTCTTGTTCAAGGTTAGACAATTTATTTTCCAACTCTTCTAAATCTGTTGTAATTTGTTGTAATGAACGTAATTGTTCTGGCTTATAAAACACCTTATTAAAGTTAATTTCAACCCCTATTGTATTATCTATATAAACAAAAGGTTTGGTAATGTATTTTGCCATAAAATCGGCAATATTTTGTTGGTTTTCTTCTTCGTTAGGACTATACGGAATAATTTCATAATCTTTCACATAATCAGGTGTTAACTCCACAGAAATTTCAATACGCGCTTCTTTAGTTTTAGTAGCTTTTTTATAAGATGCTTTTACTACTATTTTACCGCAACCCATTTCGACTTCGCTCAATGACCCATCTTCATTTTTAGAAACTTCAATAATTGTTTCTTTATCTGCATCAAAATAATAGCTTGTTTTGGTTGTATATACTTTTAAGTCTGCTTCTTTATAGTCTAAACTAGCCACTAGTGGCTTTAAGTTATTCTCATAATATTCTTTTAAATCACTATACTTATTTGTATCATAAGATGTAATTTCAAAGTCTGTAAGCTCAATTGTTTCTTCTTCTACAACTTGCGTTATTTTGGTAGGGTTTAACTTTATGGATTTGGCTCTAATTTCTTCTCCTTGTTTATTCTTTTTAACAGGCAATTGGTCTTCAAAAGTCTTACCATTTTCATCTACATTTGTCAGCATTATAGCTTGTTTATTATAATAAAAATGCCATTTATCAAATACCTTTGCATACTCTGTATCTTTAAAGTAGGTTAAGGTATCTACAATGGTTTTTCTGTTATCAAAAACCATTTCCCTACGCTTTTTACCTTTGCTCTTTTTTAATGGTTCCCAAAAGTTACTACCATCAATTAGTATTACTTTGTCTTTGCGTTCTTGAGTTTTGTTTTTGTTAAACACCCATAGATACGTATAAATACCTGTGTTAAAAAATTCATCTGTTGGCATCTGTATAATAGCTTCTACCCAATCGTTATCAAAGAAGTATTTACGAATGTTACTCTCACCGCTACCTGCATCGCCACTAAACAACGTTGAACCATTATGTACTACTACTGATAAACCTTTGGTATCTAATTGTGATAAAATATGCTGTGTAAACAGAAATTGACCATCTGAAATGGAAGGCAATGCGTGAAAACGGTCTGTAGTATCATTTTCAATATCTTTTTTATAGCCTTTCCAATCTACACCGTAAGGTGGATTTGCTACAATGACATCAAATTGTTTTTCAATAAAATGAATTTTAGTAAGTGTGTTACCATACTTAATATCTGAATCATTACGGAAACGACTTTCAATTTTTGCTAAAGCGTATAAACTATCGCTCCAATCTTCACCATAGGTTTTTGTTGGTCTGTTGAACTTTTCTTTTATTCGATCTTCTACACCAAACAGCAAGTTACCACCACCACAGGTTGGGTCGTATATGGTTAAAAACTCGTTATTATCTTCAATTTTAGATAATATGATTTCAGAAATTAAGGATATAATATCATCAGGTGTATATTGCTCTCCAGCAGTTTCGGCAGAAATATCAGCCCATTTACGCTTGATGTGTTCTTCTAAAGTTGTTATGTCCGAGTTATTGAAAGGTGTTAAATCAATCTCACTCCATTTTTTTACGGTATCAAAAAGAATATCTTTTTTACGTAGTTGACCGCTTACGCCTGAAATATCTAAATACTTCTCTTCTGTATTACCTCTATCAACACCTAATAACTCTTTAGTTTCTGGGTCGAATGCTTTTAAATAAGCATCAAAATCGTTGTCAAAAGTTTTATCATTTCTGCATATTTCAGCTAATGTTTTTTGACTTCTAATTACTAAATCATTGTACCCAATATTGTAATCTTTAAACTCTTCCAGAAAATCGTCTATGTTTTCAATGTCTTTTATCGTTTCTGCATCAAAGTCTTTTAATAACTCTTTGTAATGCCTAACTAATCTACTTTCCAACATTATCATTGCAAAGTAAGGCATCATATATTTTGGGAAGTCTGATTGCTTAATTCCTGCACCAATTAAAAGGTCGGCAGTTGACCATACTTTAGATTCGTACTGTAGTATATTTTGACTCATAGTTAATTTTTTAAGCTTTAAAAATATAACTCTTTTAACTAAATACTGTTAAAGAATTGTACATTTTTAATAAAGGAGGTAAGATGTTTTTTTAGGGCGAGGTATTATTATCAATCATTTTTTTAATGTCTGATAGGTTATAATAGATTTTATTTTCAATTTGAGTATAAGGTATAAGGCCTTTATTTCGCCAATTTCTTGCTGTGCTATTACTTATTTTCATCAATTGTATAAAGTCTGCATTGTCTATAATATCTATATCTACAACGCCTTTTTCTAATTTTTTAACTCTATTAGATAATGCTTCTACTTTATCTTTTATCTCCTTAATTTCTTTTATGCTTTTATTAATATTATTCATACCCCTATTTTTACCCCTGTTTTCAACTATATTACAAGTTTTAAAAACTAATTATTTATACTGTAATTTATTTGCTCTTTAATTTTCTCTGAAACACTTTTTTGAAAGTTAGAATCATGACAATTTCTAATAAGTTTTAGATATTGCTTTCTATCTATTTTGTATGAATCCTTATGTTGATTTTTAATACTCTTTCTTATTTCGTCGTTTGTCATATAGGCTATTAACCTTTTCTCTTTTATGGAGAGGGATTCAAGACTTATTTTATTTTTCTTTTCGATTTCTAAATACTTGTTGTGTAATAGAGTACCGAACTTTTTAAACTTTGGACAATCTATAAGGTCTTTAACCAACTTGATACCGATATTGTTAGTTTTATTATTTAAAAATTTGGTCTTACAATTATCTAATTCAAAACGGAAATAAGATTTTTTTAAATCAATTTGATTGTGTTTTTTAACTTCAAAGGTCTTATCATATCCTTTTACTTGATAGTCTGTTAAATAGTATTTAGCGCCATAAATCTTCCCTTTATCAATCATATGAATGTGAGTTTTACCTCTGTAATTTTGCCACTCACCTAAAATGTGTTGTGCATTTTCATTTATAACAATACCAGGGCTAACTCTTAAAACTTTTGCATTTAAAATATTAACTGGCGTAATTTTATTAAGAAGGTGAATTGCTTCTAAAACTTCTTGGTAAGTAAATGGCACATAATTATTTCCATGGTAGAATTTATGAAGAGAGTTATTGATATACAGCTCGTTACCTGCCAAACGGAGTTGTAAGTTTTTAGCTTCTGCCTTATAATAAGTTAGTAACCCTTTTTTATAAACTGGTGACCAAATGAATCCATGCCATGAAAAAGGTCTACTGGTTTTCTTTACAGCTTGTTTAGGAATTTTTTCTAAAATCTGCATTATTTTAATAGTATCGTACAAACTACCAATCATTATTTTTTATTGATTGCGATTAATGATTCTTCAATTTCAGATAGTTTGTATCGAATGAGATTTCCTAAACGATATGGTTTTAGGATACCTTTTTTGTTCCAGTCTGTTAATGTTACTAAAGAAACTTTTAAAAGTTTTGCAACTTCTTTACGAGTAAGGTATTCTGGTTGTTTTTTTGGTTGTAAGTCAGTTTTGATTGTCTGTAATTCTATTATTACATCTTTTAAAATACTTTCTTTTAATTGTGCAGGTGTTACATTGTGTACTTGTGTGATATTGTTTTGTTCCATCGTAAAAATGATTATTGATTACGGGAACAAAACTATATTTGATTGTAGCTAACTTTATTATTGGTGTAACTCCATAGGTTACTCCATTACTTAGTTAAATCTTCTAAAAGTTTATTGATTTTATTGATATCTTTCTGATAATTATCGCCATTAACTGATACCTTTTTTTCAAGCTTTTCGATGTAAGTTTTAATGTTTTTATTATTTAAGCCTGTGATTAAGCTTATTAATTCGGCTTGTTTTGTTTTTGGCGCTTCCTCAATTTTGGGGTGCAAAAAGAAACCTGTTTCTTGAAGTAATAAAACTATTTGGTTGGCTGTGAGTTGGTTTTTCTTTTTCTTAATATTTTTTTCTTCAACTAAAAATGAGTTTTTAAAACTAATATATTTCGAACAGACTTCTTTGTGTCTTTGCTTAATAATAGTTCGTACATTTTTTAAATTACTTTTAGTGAAAAGTATTTTTATTTCTTCAGGAGCGGTTGACAAATTATGCCTATTCACTCTGTTAAGTAAGCTGCTAAATTCTGTCCATTGTTTGGTTTTGTATAAATTATATCTCTTGTCTAATTCTTGAATTAAAAACTTTTTTTGTAAAAACGTTAGGTTTTCAAATTCAACTTCCTCTATAAGATTTTGATAAGAGGATTCAAGATTAAGTGTTATTTTGCTACCTTTTTTGTAGCCAAACTCATGTTTAGTTCCAAAAACATAAAGAGTATATGGAAAAATTCTTCGCCCGTGAATAAAGACTAAATTTTTAATGAAGTCTTTTTTATTTAAACTGTGAGGTATCATATCATTTTTTTACTAAAATAAAATAAATTACTTGACCACTTTCATTTTCAATTGTTCGTAGCCATTATTTTCTTTTTGCTTAGCCCAATACTCTTTTAATTTTTGTGCGTTTTCTCTCGGAGTAATTTTGATGTATTTTAGGAATTGTGCTTCTGTCTTATGACCTGTAATACCCATAATTACCATATTAGGTAATTCGCCATATAAATTAGAGGCAAAGCTTCTTCTACAAATATGTGAAGTAATTAATTGGTGTTTTGGGAAGATACCTTTTTCTTTTCTATTAGTTTCCTTATTTATTTTACTGCCTTTGGTAAGCTCTTTTAATCCTGCCAATTCAGCTACTTCTTTAATGTAGAGGTTAAACTTTTGGTCCGAAATTTTAGTAGGAAAGCCATTTCTACGCTCTAGTATTTCTTTTACTTGCCAATGCATAGGAATCACAACTTCTTGACCTGTTTTTTTAGTTGTAATTTCTATGAAACCATCTTTAATATTTGTCTGTTTTAATCGTAAAAAATCAGAAACTCTTAACCCTGTTCTTAACCCAATAATAAATAAATCTCGGGCATTTGCTAAACGTTCATTGTTTGAAAAGTCTTTGTTGTAAATTTTGTTTATTTCCGAATCCTTTAAGTAAATGTCTTCTGTTTTTTCTGTAGGAACGAAAAAGTTTGTGTGATTTATTTCTTTATTTACGGGTAATCCACGATATATGGCATCTCTCGCAAATGTTTTAATAGAACTGATGTATTTACCAGAAACATTTACTCCAAGGTTTTCTACTGAATAAAGGTATTTTAGAAAATTGGTGTGAAAGTTTAGGTCTAAATCTGTAAACTTAAGTTTTACTTGGTAATATTTTTCATAAGCAATAAGTTTCTTTAAGGTGGTCTTGTATCTTGTAATGGTACCTGAACTTACTGGTTTATTAGTCGCTTTTGTAATTCTAGTTGGAGCATCTTTAATGTACTGTTCTACGAATGGACAAAAATATACCTGTTCTAGAGCTGTTTCATTAATAGGCCTATTAAAATAGATGGCTACTTGTTTTTGCAACCATTGTTTATCTATATAAACACCTGAAGCATTGTCTAAGATAAAGGCATCCATTACATGCTTTTTTAAGTCCGATAAATGCCTATTGATTGCGTCTTTGGTTTTATCATTAGCTGTATTTTTAATTTTTTGTTTAGCTTTACTCCAGCTTTTAGGGTCCACTTTTAATTCAGTAGATGTAGTGTAGTCGAATTTTCTGCCATTCTTAAAACGGATAAGAATATTGGAATAGCTTTTTTTTCCTTTTACCAGGTAGTTAAATGTTGACATAGCAATTGTATTTTTTGGTTAACTAAAGATACAAAATAATCCCCACATTATCCCCACAATTACTTTATTTATACATATTTAACCTTATTTTACTTAATTTGTCAGAAGTGTAAAGCCTATTATTCATAAGGATTTAAGGCTGTTTTGTTATAAATAGGCATGTATAGAAAAGGTGCATTTTGGTTCCGTCCAGACCGCAAAAAGAGAAGTTAGAAATAGCTTCTCTTTTTTTTATGCTTT
>CAYZDK010000008.1:0-82717 GCA_964477255.1 uncultured Polaribacter sp. | reverse complement strand
TAATATATATTATAGTACAATTAATTAAACCCTCAACAAAGAGGGTATTCTAATAAATTATTTATTTACTTCTTTCTTAAAACTTTCTAACTGATCTTTTAATTCTTTATAGCGTTTTGAAGCTTCTTCACCAGGTTTTTGGTCTGCACCACTAATCATATTTAGTAAATAGCCAACTTGTGCGCCAAACATTTGTTGTGGGTATGCACCATTAGCATTTTTAATTTGCTGTAAAACACGTTTTGCTTTTGCACTAGAATCATTTTCTAATTCAACTTGAAATTTTTTTGTTTCCGATAACAAATCAATTACTTTTTGTTGCATTGCAATTTGTTCTACAATTACATCTTTAGAGACACCATTTTTTTCTACTCTAGGGTCTATTAGTATTTCAAAAGGTTGTTCGTAAGAATTTCCGTTAACCACCAAACGTACTGTATATTTTCCAGGAGCAACTAATGGTCCTCGTTTATAGCGTCTGTTTTTATTTTTATCCCAAGGTCCTTTTTGCCTTAAATCCCATCGAAAACGGTTTATCCCAGAGTTAGTTTCTAACCTTCTATCTACATATCTAAAAACTTGGCTTAAGTCCATATTTTCAACTTCTTCTACTTTAGACAAAATATTCGTATCGCTTGCAATACTTGCAACAATATTATTAGCATTATCTAAAATATCAAGTTGAATGGCATCATTAAATTTTTCTGGCAAATAATAATCGATAATTACACTGGTTCTTGGGTATTTAGCTGCTCCAGGAACACTTCTAACTTTAGGATAACGATAACGTATGGTATTGTCTGGCTTAAATAAAACTGGTTTTTGGTTTAAGTTGGTAATTCTATTATCTCTTAATGCAGTAATATTATCAAGAATCCAAAAACCACGTCCCATGGTACTTAAAATTAAATCTCCTCTAAAAATCTTTATATCTGTAATTGGAGTTACAGGTAAGTTTTGTTGAAATGATTGCCATTTTTTTCCGTTATCAAAAGAAACAAACATTCCAAATTCAGTTCCTGCATAAAGTAAGCCTTCCTTATTAGGGTCTTCTCTAACTACTCTTGCAGTAAAATCTTGCGGAATTCCGTTAGAATCTGTAGAAATTAATTCCCAAGTTTTGCCATAATTAGAAGTTTTGTAGATATAAGGTCTTGCATCTCCTAACAAATGTCTATCTACTGCAATGTAGGCAGTTGCAGGATTAAAATGTGATGGTTCTACAGCTTCTACTCTTCCTCCTTTTGGTAATTTCTTTGGCGTTACATTATTCCATGTTTTTCCACCATCTTTTGTAACAGAAATAACACCATCGTTAGAGCCTGTCCAAATTAACCCTTCTTTTAATTTAGATTCGCGAATAGAATATAAGGTACTATAATACTCTTCTCCTGTAATATCTCTTGTAATTGGACTTCCAGAAATTACTTGTTTATCGGCTTCAAAAGCAGTTAAATCTGGAGAAATGGTTTCCCAAATTTCACCATCATTTGTAGTTTTATGTAAAAATTGTGAGCCATGATAAACCACATCAGGATTATGTGGTGATACATGAATTGGTGCTACTCTTTGAAAACGATATTTTAAATCTTTAGGATTGTGTCCATAAATGTTAGAAGCCCCAACATAATAACTCTTTTCTGTTCCAGTAGTTTTATTAAAAACAGAAAAACGCCCTTTACAATTTGCATAAACAATATTTGCATTACCAGGTTTTGGAACTGCAGGCCCAGTTTCACATCCACCTGTATTCGTAATCCAACCAATACCAGGCACTTGTATTGCACTTGGTGGAAAGCTTGGTACAGAAATAGTAGAACTATTGTCTTGTTGGCCAGCATATAACCAATATGGATATTGATCGTCTACTTCTACTTGATACAATTCTGCAGTTGGTTGGTTAAATTGTGTAGACCACGTTTTACCTCCATTATGCGAAACATTTGCACCTCCATCATTGCATTGAATTAGTAAGTCTGGATTGTTAGGATTTAGCCAAATATCGTGATTATCTCCATGAGGTACAGACATTCTACTCCAACTTTTTCCACCATCTATTGATTTTAATAAAGGATTTGCATTAGAATATATTATATTTGGATTTGTAGGATCTAACTCAATATTGGTATAATAAAAAGGTCTATTTACCAAGCCAATATTATTAGAAACTTGTGTGAAAGACTCTCCTTGATTTTCTGATTTGTATAAGCCTCCCTCCTTTCCTGGAGCTTCTATAACGGCATACAAAATACTAGAATCTACTGCAGATACTGCCAAATCTATTTTTCCAATAAGTCCTTTTGGCAAACCATTTTCTAACTTAATCCAATCTTTACCTCCATTAATAGATTTATAAATTCCTCCTTCATCGTTTTCACCACCAGAAATAATAGTCCATGGTTTACGTTCTGCTTTCCATGCTGCAGCATACACAATATCTGGATTATTAGGTAAAAGTTCTAAATCTGCAAAACCAACTTTATCTGATACGTACAATACCTTTTCCCAGTCTTTACCTCCATTTACAGATTTATAAATGCCTCGTTCTTCATTATTTTTAAAAGCATTACCAATAGCTGCCACCCAAACTATATTATGGTTTCTTGGATCTATTTCTACAGCACCTATCTGCCCTGTATTTTGTAAACCAATAGAGTTCCAAGTTTTACCAGCATCTATAGATTTATAAACGCCTTTACCAGATATAACATTACTTCTTAGACCATCAGACCCTGTGCCAACATATACAATATTAGGATCATTAACAGCAACCTCAATAGCGCCAATAGATGGTGTTGCAAAATAGCCATCAGAAACATTAAACCAAGAAGTTCCATAATCTTCCGTCTTCCAAACGCCACCTCCAGAAGCACCAAGGTAAAAAGTACCTGGTAATTGCGGTGTTCCTGTAACAGTTGTTACCCTACCTCCTCTTTCTGGACCTACATTTCTATATTGAAAAGCACTAAAATCTTGGGCAATAAGATGTAATGAAGCAGTAAAAAAAATAGAGAAGGCACATATAGTTCTAGTTGATAAATTCATGGTAAGAATAATTATTGGTTTATATTTTATTGGGTGTTGTAAATAATACCCACAAATTAATTAAAGGAATTTAAATACTAAAATCATTTTAATAATTTACTTCTTTACAATGTAAAATAGAGTAATAAACAATGTAATACGAATCGTTTGTTTCTAATTTCCTTTAATTCTTTCAAAAAGTGTCTTTAATAATAGTTTTGCGTCTCTTTTAGTTTTTTGATTTTCAGTGGCTTTTATAATTCCATTTTGTTCCTGTAATACATAAGAAAATACAAAGCTTGAAGTTCCATCTTTTTTTGGAATTTGTCCGAAACGTAAATCGTTAAAAATCCACTTTCCCTCTTCTTTTTTTAAAACATACCAACCTTCTGAAATTGATATTAATCGTTTTACATTAGGCTTGTTTTCAATATTTTTAGACTTTTCTCTATGTTTTGGTATGTTTTTAAATTGTAAGGGTTGCGAATCTAAAAAAGAATAATCTGTAATTAAGTAAGCATTTTCTGTGTCAATATTTGCGTTCCATAAAATAGTGTTCATTGGCGCTGGTCTTGTACTTATTGCTTGGTAAGAAATCCCTTGTTTTTCAATTTCTGTTTTTATGTGTTGAAAGGAAAAATATTTAAGTACTATACTCAATAACAAATAACTAGAGGAATATACTAAACCTATTTTATTAATTGTTCTTCTTTGTTTTGTATCTTTTTTTAAAAACAAAACAATACAACAGCAGATTAAAAACGGTAAGGTATATAAAGGATCAATAACAAAGATTGAATTGAATGCCAATCGAATATCAAATGGCCAAAACAATTGTGTACCCCAAGTTGTAAAAGCATCTAAAATTGGATGTGTAAATAAAGCCCAAAAAAACAGTTTAGCCCAAGGTTTCCATCCTAATTTATATTTTTTTTCTAGCTTGTTGACTAAGATTCCTAAAATGGGAGAAACTAGTAAGCAAAAGACAATAGAATGGCTAAATCCACGATGAATTTCTGTAGCAGTAATAGTATCTGTAAACCACCTTGCTATAATGTCTAAATCTGGAATTGTACCTCCAATAGCTCCATAAAGCAAGGCTTTATTGCCTATTTTTTTTCCAAGAACAGCTTCTCCAACAGCAGCTCCTAAAACAATTTGCGTAAGTGAATCCATTAAGAAATTACTGGCAGAACCTTAAAAATTTAACTAATTTATTAATAAACTTATTCTTTTAGTAGTTCTAATCCTTGGTTAATTCCTTTTTCTAATGCAGGTACACCTCTTTGCATCCAAATAGGTTTTGGAGCTCCTTTTAAATAATAATCAAAGAATTGAGCCATTCTTATATTAAAATCTATACGGTTCTGCATTTTTAAAGGCCAATGAGGTTCTCCATTATAATTTAAAAACCAAGAAGGTTTCCCTAATCTTCTTAGGTTAACAAAGAATTCTATTCCTTGATACCAAGGGACATGACCATCTGCATCATTATGCATAATTAAAAGTGGTGTGTTAATCTTATCAATATTAAAAATTGGAGAATTTTCTATATAGCGTTGTGGATATTGCCAAGGTGTGCCTCCTATTCTACTTTGTGTATGTTCGTATTGAAATTGTCTACTTAAACCTGTCCACCATCTTATACCACCATAAGCAGAAATCATATTAGGAACAGGTGCCCCAGATTCAGCAGCTTTAAAAATATCTGTTTTAGTTACTAAATACGCAATTTGATAACCTCCCCAACTATGCCCTTGCACTCCAATATTTTCTTTATCTACAAAACCTTTTTCTATTAAAGCAGTAATACCTGGAATAACACAATTTAAGGCACTTTCTCCTGGATATCCTTCTCTGTAATGAATATCTGGATTAAATATTACATAACCACGACTTGCGTAGAAAGGGTAATTGATAGTACTTCTACCAAAAGAAGGAGCTCTATGACGAAAAACACCATCAGAATTTCTTTCATAAAAGTTTACAATCATTGGGTACTTTTTGTTTGGATCAAAATTTTCTGGTTTTATAAGCAAACCCGTTAAAGGAATTCCGTCTAAAGAAGTCCAGTTTACTAACTCAGCAGTTCCCCAGTTGTATTCTGATTGTTGTGGATTTACATTAGTGATTTTTTTAGGCGATTTAAAATCTCTGTTAGAAGTCCATATATCAGGAAAGTCTGTAAAGGACTGTCTTGTATACATTACCCTTTTCTTTTTGTCTTTTTGTGCCAAAACAGGTCTCCCATATGCGTAAGGACCTTCTAAAATTTGTTTTACAGACTTCTTTTTTGGGTTGTAATTAGCATAACCACTATGTTTGTTTATTTCATTAAAAGTACTTAACAACCATAATTCTTTATTCGAAATAAATTGGGCTTTATTATTTGTTTTAAGGTATCTATAACGAATGCTTTTTGTTCTTCCATTTGTTAATTTTTCAGATTCACCTGTTTCAGGATCAAAAGCCCAAATATCAAAGCGGTCGTAAATTAAAAATCTTTCATCATCTTTTGTCCAACCTGCAGAACCATATCCTCTAGGATCATCAGGATAATCATGCAATTCGTTATAAAACCCTTTCCCTTTGGTTAAAGCTGTATATTTAAGAGTTTCTAAATTATAGGTAAACCAGGTGGTGTCTTTTCTACTGTATCCATAAACATATTTTCCTTTGGGACTAATAGACGTTCCTCCATAAACCTTTTTAGCAATAGGTTTTTGTTCGCCTGTATTTAAATTTACTCGCATTAAATCTAAAGGGCGTTGACCTGTCCATTGGCTTTCTAGTTGGTATGGAGTTCCGTTTGCAATAACTGCATATTTGTTATTACCTCCATTACCGTAACGAACAACATCATAATCTTTATTTGCAATAGAAATCATTTTGTTTTTATTAAAATCATAAGCTGTTACATATGCCTTTTTTTTATCTCTATTTACATTTAATTCTTGAACGGTGTAAAGTCTTGGTTCATCATAAGTCCAAACTTCTACATTTACAATTTCTTCATTTAATTTATCAGGATCTTGAAGAATTGGAGTTGTTCGTAAACCAAAAAACAGCCTATTTTCATTTTTAGAAAATTGCAATCTTTGATCTCCAGAAACCAATAATTTAGCAGAATTATTTTCTGATTGAACAATTTCTTTTGCACTCTCCATTTCGTTATTCCAAGCTAATAAACTTGGTTTTTTAATGAGCGTTTTGGTAGTATCTGCATCTACAACAAACGCAACTTTTTTACCTGATGCTGAAACAGCAAGTTGTGGATATTTGGTTTTATCGTGATTTTTATAAATTAAGTTTCGTTTTTTTGATTGAACATCATAGTTATACACTCCTGCAGAAGAAGTAGCATTACCAGTTGTAATGTAAGTTACTTTCTTTGCATTTTTTGCAATTACATACTTGGTTACAAATTTTAATGTATCAGAAGTAGTTGCGTCTAAATTTCTTATTATTAAATGAAATCCATTAGACTTTGAAGGTTGTTTAGAAGCATCTTTTTTCTTTTTTCCTTTTGCGGTAGGTTCTAACATGTATGTTACAATACCCGACCATTTTTCAGGAATTTTGTAGGATTTAACATTAGGTATTTTTATGGTTTCTTTGTTGTTTATAGCGTATAAAACTAATGTGTCTTTTGGTAAGTTTTTCGTCTTTACTTTTCTGCGTTTCATTTCTTTAATGCTATCTTTCCATGCATTTACAGTAAAAAGAACATATTTAGAATCGTACGTAAATTTAGCTCCTTTTGTTCTAGAGTGAGAGAAAATTGGTCTACCATCTATATCTGATAAATGCACTGTTTTGTCTTTTTCACCTTTTTCTGTCTCGTATAATATATAATCACCAGAGTTTGATATTTTTGGACTTACAATTGTATTCCATAGTGCTTTATCACTGTGCTGCATCACTTTTTTTTGTGCAGAAATTGAAGAAAAAATTAAAAGAAAAAATAATAAACTAAAAGATTTCATAAGTGTTTGGTTCGTTAAAGTAATAGAAAAATACTATATTATTTTTAAAATATTAGTGTAATAATATTTGCACAAGATACTTAAAAAGTAAAAGTATAACAATAAATATTGTTATACTTCTGAGCGTAAAACTTGTAATGGAGAAGTGTTTAATACTACGCGAATATTGTATAAACCAACAGCCATAACAAAAACTACTATTAACGGTAGTAAACATACAAAAGGAATTATAGAAGGTACAAAAGCTTCTTGAAAAATAAATACTGCCAATAATTGACTACTAATTAGAGATAATAGAATTCCTGTTAAACTTCCAATTATTCCTAAAAACAAATATTCATAGGCAGATATTTGTAATAGCTGTTTGCTGTTCGCGCCAATTGTTCTTAATAAAACAGCCTCTTTAATTCGCTGGTACTTACTGTTTCTAACAGAGCCAACAAGTACAATTAATCCTGTTAGAATACTAAAAAAGGCCATAAAATTAATAACCCAAGTTATTTTATCTAAAACATCTTCAACTATTGTAAAAACTTGTCTTAAATCTAGAATGGTAATATTAGGAAATTCTTTTACCAAATTTCTTTGTATTTGTGCAGATATTTCTTCAGTAGCTGCATATGTAGAAATCACATTAAATTGTGGTGCATTTTCTAAAACACCTTTAGGAAATAGAACAAGAAAATTAATGCCTAAACTACCCCAATCTACTTTTCGAATACTGCCTACTTTGGTATCTAAAATTAGACCTTGCACATTAAATGAAATTGGGTCTCCAATAGATAAGTTTGCATCATTAGCCAAACTTTGAGAAATAGAAATTTCTATAGGTTCTCCTTTTTGTATAATCCCTTTCCAATTACCATTAACTAGAGTTTCAGTTTCTACCAAATGATCTCTGTAAGTAACTCTAAATTCTCTATTTACAATCCACCTTCTAATAGAGCGTGTAGAATCTGTTCGTATTTGGTTGGCTGTTTTTCCTTTTATTTTTGCAATTCGCATAGTAATAATTGGTACATTGTCAATAACAGGAGTTTTACTGTTTTTAAATGTATTTATAACTGCATCTACTTGTTTTTGCTGTACATCTAAAAGAATAATATTTGCATCACTTTTTTTATTTTCAATAGATGTTTTTGCTAATAAAATGTCTTTAGTAAAGTACAGGGTGCTAATTAAAAAACTTCCAATTCCAATAGATAAGATTAATACTAAAGTTTGGTTGTTAGGCCTAAATAAGTTAAGAATGCTTTGTCTTTTTGTAAAGCTCCATTTTTTTGGGAAGTATTTTTTTACTGCCTTCATTACTAAAAGAGAAATTGCAGATAACAATGCAAGTGTAAAAAGTAAACCTAAAGTAAAAAAAAGCGCATTTTTTGCATCTTTAACCATCCAAAATGCAAAAATATAAATAAAAAAAAGGATTAAACCAATTATAAAAAATCTAGCATTTTTAGGTTGTTTTATATTTTCTTGGGAATTTCTTAATACTGCTAAAGGAGATACATACCAAGTTCCTAATAATGGAAGCAAGGCAAAAAGTACAGACATTATAACTCCAAGAGTTACCCCAATTAATAAAGGTTGAAAAGTTATGGTTATATCTACATCAAAAGGTAAAAAATCTGCTAAAAAATAAGGGAAAATATATTGAAGAACAGCACCTAAAAAAGCTCCTGCTAAACCTCCAATTAAGCCTATTCCTATAATTTGAAATAAATAAATCAAGAAAGATTGTTTTCTAGAAACCCCCAAACATTTTAAAACAGCTACGTTTTTTAACTTTTCTTTTATGTAAATATGAACCGAGCTTGCAATACCAATACAGCCTAATAATAATGCAATGAAAGCTACTAAATTTAAAAATCTACCAACGTTGTCATAACGCCTACCAAGTCTGCTACTAGTACTTGTATGTGTGTCTAAATCTGCATTTTCTGTATCAAGAATTGGATCTAATTTATCGTCTAACTTTTCTAAGTTTGTTTCTGGAGATTTAAAAAAATATTGGTATTCTTTTCTACTTCCTTGTCCTAAAAGTTCTGTATCCTCTAAAAATCGTTCTGGAATTAAAACAGTTGGTGCAATAGATGTTGAAATTGCTGTACTTCCTGGAATAGATTTTAATTCTCCTAATATTGGAAAACTGACTTTTCCTAACTTTATAGAATCGCCAACATTAACATTAAATTGAAGCAATAAAGTAGCATCAACAATGGCGCCACCTTTTTGTTGGTAAGTTTTTCCTGCTTGTTTAGGTTTGGTATCAATTTCTCCATAAAAAGGAAAATTACCCTGAATGGCCCTTACTTTAACTAATTTGGTACTACCATTTTTAGGAAAAGCAGCCATAGAAACAAAATTAACTTCAGAGGCATCTGCTTGTAATGAGTCTATAATTTGAAGAACTTTATTTGATGGTTTGGTATTACTATCAATAATAAAATCTGCTCCCATTAGTGCTTTTGATTGTTTCTTAATATTATCTTTAAGATTTTCACTAAATAACTGAATAGAAACTACTGCTGCAATACCTAAAACAATAGATGCAACAAATAAGAGCAATCTAGAAAAACTTGCTCTACCATCTCTCCAAGCCATTTTTATAAGCCAGAAAGTTTTAGTTTTAGAAGAAGATTTCATATTATTCTGTAGTTTTTTCGTTAGCTATAATCTTGCCTCCTTTTAATCGGATTATTTGTTGTGTTCGATTTGCTAATTCTAAATCGTGCGTAATAATTACCAAAGTGGTTCCTATTTGTTTATTAAGTTCGAAAAGCAACTGTATAACTTTCTCTCCTGTTTCTTCATCTAAATTACCAGTTGGTTCGTCTGCAAATAAAATAGATGGGTTGTTAGCAAAAGCTCTTGCTATTGCAACCCTTTGTTGTTCTCCTCCAGAAAGTTGTGAAGGGTAATGTTCCATTCTATTAGATAAACCAACTTTATTTAATAAGTTTTCACCAGTTTGTTTTGGGTTAGAAACACCCTGTAACTCAAGAGGTACAATAACATTTTCTAGAGCTGTTAAAGTCGGTAACAACTGAAAGTTTTGAAATATAAAACCTACTTCTTTATTTCTAAGACTTGCACGTTGGTCTTCATCCAAATCATTTAAATTATTGTTGCAAAGGGTAACAGTACCAGAAGTTGGGTTATCTAAACCTGCACACAAACCTAATAAAGTTGTTTTACCACTTCCTGAAGGTCCTACTATAGATAAAATGCTTCCTTTTTCAACTTCAAAATTAATATCACTAATTACTGTTAAATCTTTAACTCCGCTCTTGTACTTTTTCTCTAAATTACTAATCTTTAATATCTTTGACATGTAGCTTAACTTTCTAATTCTAGTGAATAATGCAAAATTTTAAAATTAATCATTTCAACCCTATTCAAATCATAACTAGGAATTCTATATTCTTAAAATTATGTTATTTTTCATTTGTATTTCTTTTTTTAAGTTGTGCATCAGATACTAAAAAAAGGGAGAATTTAGAAAAGGACCCCTCTGTAACAGAAGTAATTGAAAATACTAAACAAAGCCAAAAAAGAATAGTGGTATTTGGCGATAGTTTAACAGCTGGTTATGGTTTAGATGACATTGAGGATGCTTTTCCTGGTTTACTTCAAAAAAAAATAGACTCTTTAGGGTTAGATTTTGAAGTAATTAATTCTGGTGTTAGCGGAGAAACTACTGCTGGAGGTGTAAATAGAGTTGATTGGATTTTAAATGACAAACCAGATATTTTTATCTTAGAATTGGGAGCAAATGATGGTTTAAGAGGTGTACCACTTTCCGAAACTAGAAAAAATCTGCAAACGATTATAGATCGTGTAAAAACTAAATATCCTGATAGTAAAATTATTCTTGCAGGAATGCAAATTCCACCAAATCTTGGACAAGATTATACGCAAAGTTTTAAAAATATATTTCCTGAAATCGCAAATAAAAACAACTTAGAATTAATCCCTTTTTTATTAGATGGCGTTGGTGGTGTAGAAGAACTTAATCAGTCAGATGGCATTCACCCAACAAAAGAAGGGCATCAAATATTAGCAAAAAATGTTTGGGAAATTTTAAGTAAGACTTTGAAAAAGTTTAAAGCCTGACATTTATCATGATATTTGTTGAAAAACAACCATTTATTTGCTTAAAAAAGAAATAGTTATTATTTTAAAAATTTGTTTGAAATTATTTATTAACAATTGAGGCCTCTAACATTTTTTCTCTTCGCACTGTTTACCTGCAACCATTTCTTTGCATTAAATACTTACTTTATAAAATCTAATACCAATAAAATTTTTATTCATGAATTTATTGAAGAGAATGGTAAAGCATTAGATAACGATTGGGATTTTTACTGGAATAAACTTATACCACCAGGAGGTTTTAAAAATAAGTTGCCTGATGCTAAAGTGTCTTTAAAAGACTGGACTATTTTTAAAGATACTAATAATAACCATTTTTCTTCTCTTGGATATGCCACTTATAGAAAGGTAATTACATTAAATAGCTCTGATGAAAATATTGCTTTATATGTGCCAAGAATTATTGGCGCATATAAATTATGGATTAATGGAAAATTAGTGAAACAATTAGGAAAGGTTGGCACAACAGCATCAGAAACACTTCATAGAAGATTTACACAAATAATACCTCTTAACAATAGGGAAAATAAGTATGAAATTGTATTTCAAGTTGCCAATTTTTACAATAAAAAAGGTGGTATTTCAGAACCTATTTACATAGGTAATAGTGATAAAATATATCATAAAAAGAATATTCAGCACACTACAGATATGATTTTTATAGGTAGTCTTGGTTTCACTGGGGTTTTGTTTTTATTGTTTTACTTCTTCTTTTGGAATAAAGACAAAGCAGTGCTTTATTTTTCTATCGTTTGTATTGCAATGGCATATCATACTATGAATGATAGGTATGCACCTCTTGCACTATTATTTGATGATTTAAGCTGGATTTTTATTACTAAGCTAGAATATTTAGCATCTCATATAGTTGGTGTTTATGGGAGTTTGTTTTTGTCAACAATACTTTCAAAATTCATTAGCAAATATTACAATAAGATTTTCATTACTTTAATTTCTATTTGTAGCTTCTTAGTCATAATACTACCAATACCTTATTTTACGTATTTAATTTTTCCGTTTTTAATAATAATGCTTTTAAACTTAGCTTATGCATTTTTTATTATCATTAAAGCTATTAAAAATAAAGCAAGCTCTTCAATTTTATTATTAGCCAGTATTTTATCTGCCATCTTAATTTTTTCTTTACATGTTATTTTCTTTATTTATGAAAATCAAATGGCATTAATCTATGTAAAATATGGCTATACAATTGTATTTATTTTTATTTCGTTATTGCTTATGCAACGATTTTCTAAATTATTTTTTGAACTAGAAAAATCTAAAAATATTGTAATATCTCAAAAATTAGAATTAGCTAATATAAATGTCAATTTAAATGAAACTATTAATCAGTTAGAAAATAGTAATGCAGAACTAGACGATTTTAATCATATAGTTTCTCATGATCTTAAATCTCCATTAATTTCAGTTCAGTCTTTAACAAAAATAATTGAAAAAGATTTGGATAAAAGCTCTAATGAAAGAACTAAAAAACATTTGACATACCTAAAAGATGCTGTTAAAAAGATGAATGACTCTATTAATGGTCTTTTAGAATACTCTAAGGCTACAAGAGAAAATAAAACTGTAAAAAAGTTTAAAATTAATGAATTATTAGAAATCATTCCAGACTATGTAAAAAACAACGGCAAAACTATAATTGAATTGCCAAAAAACAATATAGATATTGTTACCAACAAAATAGAGTTAGAGCATGTTTTTCAAAATTTAATATCTAATTCTATTAAGTATAACGATAAAAACAAAGCAATAATAAAAATTTTAGCAGAGGAAACCTTTGGCTTTTATACTTTTACGGTAAGTGATAATGGTCCAGGTATTGATGAAAAATACCATAAAAAGATCTTTAAAATCTTTAATAAGTTAGAAGAAAATAAAAAAGAAAATAGTACAGGTATTGGTTTGGCTATTGTTAAAAATTTAGTATCAAAAAATAATGGGAAAATTACTGTAAAATCTAAGTTAGGTGAAGGACTATCAATTTCTTTTACTTGGAAAAAACAAAATTAAACTCATGGTTTTTTAAGGAGTTAAGAACTGTCCAATCCAATTATTATCTTTTTCTTTAAAATAACTAATTCTTATATGATTTGGTCTTTTTAGTTGTAAAATTTCTATTTCTTTTGGGATAACTTGTACGATGCAAAAATTATTACTTTTGCTGTAATCTACTAGATCTGGATTCTTTATTGGTGATCCTGGCGCAAGAATAGTTGTATAATCTTTTTTAGAATTGTCATTGATGTTTTTCCAACTTCCTTCTATTTTCGATAAATCTTTTTCTAAAACTGCATTTCCAATTATTTTAATTTGAAGTAATTTTTTTGGATCGTAAAATAAGGCACTTACATTAGAGTTGTTTTTTATTTGTTTTATTTTTTCAGATCTATAATCTGTGTAAAAAATTAGATTAAAATCATCTATTAGTTTTCTTAAAACAACAGTTCTTATTTCTGTTTGCGAATCTTTAATCGTAGCTAAACTAAAATATCTAAAAGGATGTCTTTTTTTAGAATAACCGTTTATCAATTCTTTTTTAGCTTCATTTAAAAAATGAGATGTCATCAATCTATAAATTGTTTGTAATGTTCAAAACGTTCAAAAATTTGTTCTACATAAATATATGGTTCTGTACCTCTTACATATCCATACTTTATAAAATCTAAATTGTAATTTTTAGGAAAACGAAGCGCTAATAGCATTTTATCTACATTATCTTCCCAAACCAAAGGATTTAACCCCTTGTGTTCTGCTAATAATTGTGCATCTCTAACATGAGAATACCCACAATTAAAAGATGCTAAAGTAAATTTAATTCGATTTGTTTCGTCTTCAATATCAATAAATCTATCGTAAATTTGACTTAAATAAGTTGTTCCACCACGTAAAGATTGTACAGGATCTGATGGGTCTCTTATACCAAGTTCTTCTGCTGTTTTTGGCATAACTTGCATTAACCCTTGTGCGCCTGCCCAAGATTTTGCTTTTGGATCGAATCTAGATTCTTGATACACTTGAGATGCTAGTAGTCTCCAATCCCAACCTAAACTTTTGGTGTATTCTTTTATTAAATCATCATATTCACTAATCTGATTATTTTTTAAACTATAGTAATCACTTTTTATTCGACGTTTAAAAAACCGTTTATTTTTAAAGTATTTATTATAAATAACATGATATTCTGTGGTTTTTTTCTGTGCAATAATCCACTTATCAATTTCGTTTTTTAGATTTTTTGATTTTTTTCGAACAACCCAAGCAATTCTTTGAGAAAATGAAATTGGCACATCAACTTTTAAAATAGGATTCACAGAAGCGTTAATTCTTGCTATGTTTTCATCTGCAATGGTATATTTTATTTTATTGTTTAAAACCATTTCAATTATTTCTCCATCAGACAATCTACTTGGAAGTGTGTCTATATAAATGTCACCTCCCATTTCGTTAGATAAGCTTAAAATTCTCTCAAAATAAGATGAGTTTTTACGAATAGAAACCGTATCGCCTAATAAATCTAATGGATCGTCTATTACACTTTTTTGAAGGTTAGACCAAGATAATTTTAAGTAATTATCTGGTTTCTTTTGCACTAAAACCTGTTTAGTTAAATATAGTGGCTCTGTAAAATCTACTTCCCATCTTCTTTGATTAGTAATGGTAAGTCCATGTGCTATTAAATCTACGTCTCCTCTATTTAAGACTTCAAACTGAGTGTCTAAATTATCAGATACTATAATTTCTAATTTTAAATTTAGGTGTGCAGCTAGTTTTTCTAGCATTTCGTACTCAAAACCCATAGGTTGCCCTTTGTAGAGAAAGTAGCTAGTGCTGCTATACACCACTAAAGCTTTTAGTACACCATCCTTTTTTATTTCTTCTAAATCTTTAGATGAGGAATTAGCTACAACTGCATTAAAATTATCTTCTTTATTTGTAGATTTAGTATCTTTTTTACACGAATAAAAGATTAAAAATAATAGTAAGTAAGAAAGAAATACATGCTTCTTCATTACTTTAAATATATGGAATAAATGATAATAATAAAAATATAAAATTTTAAAAATAAAAAAAGCACCTAATTAAGGTGCCTTATTCAAATAAATTTAAATTCTTTTAGTTACAAGCAAAATGGTATTTTACATCTTCTTTTGTGTAACTTTTTACTTTACCTTTTTTTGTTAAATTATCGATTACATTGTATAAAGAAAGCAACATAGAAACGTTATCTACTTTCTTTAAAATCTCATAGCTTGGTAAATGCTCGTTTTTTACAGCGTTTAGAACAGATTGTTCTATGGCTGTTAAGTTTGATTGTTTCATAGGGGTTATGATTAGAGTTTCTGGTATCTAAAGTAAAATATTTTGCTTAAAAATTAACAAAAAAAATATATTTTTTCATTATAAATATTCAAACAATTGATATACAGTTGCTTACGCTAATAAAATTGTTAATAAGATTTATCTTAATAGCTTTGATATTAAAGTTTCTTTTTTCTTGTTGTTATAAAATATACTCCTGTTAATAAAATAAAGGATGCAATTATGGATTGCATAGTTAATTTTTCATCTAAATAATACCATCCTAAAAATAACGCTATAACAGGATTAACATACGCAGAAGTAGATACTTTATCTGTAGATACTTTTCTTAATAAGAAATTAAACGAGGTAAAGGCTACTATACCACCAAAAATTATTAAGAAAACCATTGCAAATACCACATCATCATTCCATTGAAAAGGAGAAATCCATTCTTCACCAAAACTTAAACTCAAAAAAACTAGTTGTAAACTAGCCAATAGCATTTGGTATCCAGTAGTAACTAAGTAGCTTTTTGGTAAATCTGCTTTTGATACAAAGACACTACCATAACTCCAAAATAACACGCAAGAAAGCATCATAAAAACACCAAGTAAAGTATCTTCTGAAGTAACTAAAGCTTCTTGACTAACAAGAAGATACATTCCGAAAATTCCAAAAACAACCCCTAAAATACTTTTCTTTCTCAACGGTTTTCTATCTATTAAACGCATTAAACCCAATACAAATAAAGGTTGTGTAGAAGCAACTAATGCACCAAAACCACTATCCACATACTTTAAAGCCCAAACAAAAACTCCATTTCCATAAACAAGAAATAAAAAGGAAACAATTAAAGAGTTTATCCATTGTTTTTTTGATAAGCTTATTTTATGCTTTAAAAGCAAAGCAACACCAATCATTAGAAAACCAGCAACTGAAAAACGAATAGAAGCTAAATAAAATGGTTGTAAAGTTGTTACAGCTATTTTATTAAATAGATAAGTAGAGCCCCAAACTATATAAATGGAAAGAAAGGCAAGAAATACAAGTACTTTAGAATTGCTCATAACAAAAAAAGTAGTATGCAGCAAAAGTAATATTAATAAGATTGCTATCTGTTAAATATTTATATTTGTTTTAAAGTGTAATTGTTTGTATGAATCGTAATTTTCCTTTTGATCCTTCTTTAAAACATCATTTTTATATTTCAATTGGTTTAGCTATATGGATATTTGTTTTTCTTTTTACAACAGAACCTTTAGATGTTAGTGAATTTACGGAGTTAGAAATGCTTATTTATATGCCGCTTTATGGTTTACTAGGGGCAATTTGTTATTTACTGATTTTACCTTTGCAAGGGTATTTATTTCATAAAAAAGATAAAAAATGGACTTTATTTAGTGAATTTATCTTTCTTACTCTATTCTGTATAATTAGTGTATTTCTTGCAAGAATGTTTTATTTATTTGCTGTAGTACCAAATGAACCCAATCCTTATTCTTTTACTTATCATTTTAAAAGTATTTTATTTCCGGCTTTATTAACCATTTTACCAATAGTAATTATAGGAAGGTATGCTTTTGGCAAATTTAAAGAGAAACAATTAGAAGCTACTAAAATAGAAATCTCTGGAGAAGGAAACTATGAAGGACTTAGATTATTTAAAAATGATTTGATTTGTATTCAATCTGCAGATAATTATATAGAAGTTCATTACTTATCTGGAGAAGTAGTAAAGAAAACTTTAATTAGAAATAAATTATCTACTATAGAAAAAGAGCATAAAGATTTGGTGCGAACACATCGTTCCTATATTATTAATCCGTATCATTTTATGCAATGGAAAACTAATAATGGAAAACTATTTGTAGAGTTATCTCATTCTATTTTCACCCCTGTATCTAACACGTATAAAAATGAGGTGAAATCTATTTTAAATTCTACCACAACAGAACTGTAATTCGCCCCAAAATCAGTAATATTAAGGTTTTAAATAAAATCATGTAATAATTTTGTCACAGAAAGTTTAATGTCAAAATATTAGAATTATGAAATTTAAAATCACACTATTACACGTTTTTACTTTATCCGTTTTCAGTTTATTTTCTCAATCTAAAACACAAGAAGTGGTTTTGGTTGGTACCATGCATACTGTTCCTAAAATTGTAAAAAAAAGTTATAAACCAATGTTAAGGTTTGCGAAAAAGTATAATCCACAAGTAATACTTATGGAAACACCAATGCCAAATGATAATAAATCTTGGGAATATTTAAAGAATGGTTGGTCTGAAAATTATAAGAAGTTTTATTATTTGTCTGACTCGTTGTCTAAAATATTTAATATCGATGCAAAAAAGTTTGCTTTTCTTTCTCAGAAAAAATATGAGGAGTTAACTTCTAATGATATAGAATATTTATTACAATCGTATGCTGTAAAAAGAGATAATGGTAACTACGATTTGCTAAAGTATTTAAAAAGACATGGCTTAAAAGGTGCTAAAAAACCAACAAGACATGAAGATGGAGATTTAACCTATAAACTTGCACTTTACAACAATATTAAAGTAACCAATGTAGACGATCAACAAACCAATAAAGAGTATCACATATCATGGAATAAATGCATTAAAGAAGGAGTTAAAAATGGAAATAATAGTATTAATAATGCATTAAATAAAAAAGATTATAACAAGGCCAAATTACCTGCTATTTTAAGAAGATTAGGTAAGCATACCAATAAAAGAGAAACTTTAAATAGACTTCATAACTTAAGTTCTTTTAGTTATGTGAAAACAAAAACACCAGGATGTTTAGATGGGAACAACTATTGGAACCAAAGAAATGCTAGAATTGCAAAAAATATTGGTAATCAAGTTTTAGCAATGGGTAAGCAGAAAAATATCCTTTTTATAGGTGCTTCTCATATAATTGGAGTAGAGAAAGAATTAAAGGAGCGTTTTCCTAATCTAAAAGTTATTCTAATGAATGAGTATTAAACTTTCTAGATGCTTATTTAGATACCTCACATTAATGTGAGGTTTTGTTATTTTTCTCTACTTTTTAAAACTTGTATAACATCATTTATTTTAAAACCTTTTGCTTGTAATAACATTAAATAATGAAATAATAAATCTGCACTTTCATTTAAAAATAACTCGTCATTATTGTCTTTTGCCTCTATAACTACTTCTACAGCTTCTTCACCTACTTTTTGTGCAACTTTATTAATCCCTTTTTCAAATAACGAAGCTACATAAGATTTTTTAGTATCAGCATTTTCTATTCTGTTAGTAATTGTAGCTTCTAAATTACTTATAAAACCGTAATCTTGTTTATTTACTTCGTTCCAGCATGTATCCGTTCCTTTATGGCAAGTTGGGCCTTCTGGATTTACTTTAAGTAATAAGGTATCGTTATCACAGTCAACTTTTATATCTACAAGATGTAAAAAATTTCCACTCTCCTCCCCTTTTGTCCACAAACGATTTTTAGTTCTACTAAAAAAAGTTACCTTATTTGTAGAAAGTGTTTTTTTGTAGGCTTCTTCATTCATATACCCCAACATTAATACATTTTTGGTAGTTGCATCTTGAACAATTGCTGGCACTAAACCGTTATTATTTTTAGTGTAATCTATTTTAATCATTTTTGTATCTCTTTTTATAAACGTACTGGAATATCTTTAGATTTAAGATATTCTTTTAAATCTTTAATGGGTATTTCACCAAAATGGAAAACACTTGCAGCTAAAGCAGCATCTGATTTACCTTCTCTAAAAGTATCTGCAAAATGCTGCATATTTCCAGCGCCACCAGAAGCAATAATAGGAATATTAACTAAGGTAGAAAGTTTAGCCAAGGCTTTATTTGCAAAACCTGCTTTTGTACCATCATGATTCATTGAAGTAAACAAAATTTCTCCTGCTCCTCTATTTTCTACTTCTTTGGCCCAATCAAATAATTTAATATCTGTAGGTATTGTCCCACCAGCTAAATGAACAAACCATTCCCCATCTATTTCTTTGGCATCTATTGCTACAACTACACATTGACTTCCAAATTTATTAGCAAGTTCATTTATTAAATCAGGTCTTTTTACAGCAGACGAGTTTATAGAAACTTTATCTGCTCCACTTTTTAATAAAGCATCTACATGCTGCACGGATGAAATTCCACCACCAACTGTAAACGGTATGTTAACTTGTTCTGCTACTTTTAGAACCATTTCTAAGGTAGTACCTCTGTTTTCTAGCGTTGCAGCTATATCTAAAAAAACCAGCTCATCAGCACCAAGTTCTGCATATTGTTTTGCTAAAACTACAGGATCCCCAGCATCTATTAGGTTAACGAAATTTACACCTTTTACTGTTCTTCCATTTTTTATATCTAAACAAGGAACTATTCTCTTTGTTAACATTATTTTAAAAATTGATTTGTAAAAAAAGTTGATGCTTTAATTGTACTATCTTCTAAATTTTTGTCTTTAATCCAATCTATAAAATCAGAAATTACATTTTTATCTAATTCCCCCCAATTTGTATAATCGCCAAAATAAGGTGTACTCATTGCTAGGGCTTTATTTAAATCTATTTTATGATCAGTTGGCACTATAAATTTCGATAGAATATCTGAAGATTCTTCTGGGTTATCTTTACAATATAAATAACCTTTTTTAGTTGCTGTTAAAAAATCTTTTACGGCTTGTTTGTTTTTTATAGATTTTGATAAACTTGATGCTATTACTGGTGAATAAGAATAAGGAATGCCATATTCTTTCATTTTAAAAAAAGTTAGTTCTTCTTCATAATTTTCAGCTTCAATACCTTCCCAATTTAAAAAAATCCAAGTTGCATCAGAATCGCCATTAAGTAAAGTATTCCATATACCTAACTTTTCTGGGTAGATAATTTTTATATTTCCAAAACCTCCATCATTTTTAATCATTTCTTTTACTATAGCATCTTCATATTTGGCTTTATAAGAGCTATATATTTTATTATCTAAATCTTTTGGAGAAATGATACCTGCTTGCTTTTTAACAACAATTGCACTTAAATCTTCTTTAAGTATTGCAGCAATTGCAACTAAATCAAATGAATTTTCTTTAGTTTGGTAACTAATTATACTTTCTGTTGGGCATAATGCAAAATCTGCAAAAGCTAATTCAACTTTCTTTGCAGGTGTAATCTGATAATTATCTGTAGAAGGATCTATAATTTTTAAATTAATGTCTAAGTTTTTATAAAACCCTTTTTCTTTGGCAACAAAAAAACCAATATGGTTTATATTTGGTGTCCAATCTAATGCTAGAGTTAGTTCTCTCATTATCTATTAATTATAAAGTTTTCTAGTTGTTTTAGTGTAATTTTATTTTCGTAGATAGCCTTACCAATTATAACACCTTCACAACCAATTTCTACCAGTTTTGGAAGTTCTTCAAACTTTGAAATTCCTCCTGATGCAATTAATTTGACTGGTTTAGTAGATTGAAGAATAGATTGATAGGTATCAAAACTAGGTCCTTGTAACATACCATCTTTAGAAATATCTGTACAAATTACATACTGAATACCTATTTCTTGATAGTCTGAAATAAAAGGAATTAATTCTAAACTGCTCTCTTCTTGCCAACCACTAATAGCAATTTTACCTCCATTTTTAGTTGGATTAAAATCTGCACCTAAAATGATTTTAGCTGCGCCAAATTTAGTTATCCAGTTTTTAAAAGTATCTGGATTTTTAACAGCTATACTGCCTCCTGTTATTTGATTTGCTCCAGAATTAAATGCAATTTCTAAATCTTTATCAGACTTTAAACCACCACCAAAATCTATTTTTAAATTGGTTTTGGTAGCTATATTTTCTAAAATTTTATAGTTGATTATTGTATTTGCTTTAGCGCCATCTAAATCTACTACGTGTAAGTATTGAATACCAGCATCTTCGAACTCTTTTGCTACTTCTAGAGGATTCTCGTTATATATTTTTTTGGTATTATAATCACCTTTGGTTAGACGTACACATTTTCCGTCTATAATATCTATTGCAGGAATTATTCTCATTAATTTTATAAGTTCAGAAAGTTTTGTAAAATTTGTTCTCCTTTTTTACCTGATTTTTCCGGGTGAAATTGAACACCATAAAAATTATTTTTTTGTAATGCAGAAGAATATTCAATTTCATAATCTGTTTTTGCAATGCTATCTTCATTCACATCTGCATAATAACTATGCACTAAATACATGAAATCGCCATCATTTAAGCCCTTAAATAATGCAGATTTTAATTGTGTAATAACATTCCATCCCATTTGAGGTACTTTTACCCGATTAGAAAACTTTCTAACTTCAACATTAAAAATACCTAAACCATTTGTGTCTCCTTCTTCAGAATGTTTGCACATTAGCTGCATTCCTAAACAAATACCCAAAACAGATTGTTTTAAATTAGGAATCAAGGTATCTAAGCCACTTTCTTTTAATTTTTTCATTGCTGAACTTGCCTCACCAACACCCGGAAAAATTACTTTGTCTGCAGCTTGTATTTCATTTATATCATTGGTTAGTATTGCATCTACTCCTAACCTTTTAAAGGCAAACTGAATACTTTTTATATTTCCAGCACCATAATCTATAATAACTAACTTCATGTTATAGCATTCCTTTTGTAGATGGTAGAAACATTTTATTTGGGTCTCGTTTAACAGCCATTTTTAAGGCTTTAGCAAAGGCTTTAAAAATAGCCTCTATTTTATGGTGTTCGTTATTACCTTCTGCCTTTATATTTAAGTTGCATTTTGCGCCATCTGTGAACGATTTAAATAAGTGAAAAAACATTTCTGTAGGCATATCTCCTATTTTTTCTCTTGTAAAATTCGCATTCCATTCTATCCAATTTCTACCACCAAAATCTACTGCAACTTGTGCTAAACAATCGTCCATTGGCAAACAAAAACCATATCTTTCTATTCCTAATTTGTTACCTAAAGCATTGTGAAAAAGTTCTCCTAAGGCTATCATTGTATCTTCTATCGTATGATGTTCGTCTACTTCTAAATCGCCATCAACCTTAATAGTTAAATCCATTGCACCATGCCTACCTATTTGATCTAACATGTGATCGAAGAATTTTAACCCAGTATCAATATCATTTTTTCCAGAGCCGTCTAAATTAAGTTGTATGTAAATTTTTGTTTCGTTGGTATTTCTAACAATTTCTGCTACTCTATCTTGTAACTTTAGGTAATTGTAAATTTCATTCCAATCTGTTGTTATTAATGCAATACTATCAATAATTTCTTTTTGAGAACTCTCTATTTCATTTGCCCCTAATTCTGGATTTTCAGACATGAATATTCCTTTAGCTCCAAGGTTTTTAGCCAATTCCATATCTGTTATTCTATCTCCTAAAACAAATGAGTTTGCCAAATCATATTCTTCGGAAAAATATTTAGTTAAAAGTCCTGTTCTAGGTTTTCTAGTTGGTGCATTTTCATGAGGAAAAGTTTTGTCTATACATATTTCCGAAAAAACTACACCCTCTTTTTTAAAAGCGTCAATTATTTTATTTTGTGCAGGCCAAAATGTTTCTTCTGGAAAAGAATCTGTACCTAAGCCATCTTGATTAGTTACCATAACTAGCTCATAATCTAGTTCAGATGCAATTTTGGCCATGTTCTGAAAAACTTTAGGATAAAATGCTAACTTTTCTAAACTGTCTAATTGATAATCTGCAGGCGGCTCCAAAACAAGCGTGCCATCTCTATCTATAAATAGTACTTTTTTACTCATTTTCTAATGCTTTTAAAGCTTGAACTAGTTTTTTATTTTCTTTTTCTGTTCCAATAGTAAAACGCAAACAATTTTCACATAATGGTTGGTTGGTTCTATTTCTTACAACAATACCTCTTTCGATTAATTGTTTATATCTTAAACTTGCATTGTCTACTTTTACCAAAACAAAATTACAATCTGTTGGATAAATTTCGTCGATAAAAGAATAGTTTTCTAACGTTTTAAGAAGAATATCCCTATTGTTAATAATTTGCGCTACTTCCTTTTTTACTTCAGTAATATTAGTGAGCCTTTCCATTGCTTTCTGTTGGCTTAACTCATTAATATTGTAAGGTGGTTTTATAGAATTAAGAACTGTAATAATTTCTTTGGATGCATAACAAACCCCTAAACGAATACCTGCCAATCCATAAGCTTTAGATAATGTTTGGGTGATAACTAAATTTGGATATTTATATAATTTTGTAAGCCAGCTTTTTTGACTGGAAAAATCTATATACGCTTCGTCTATAACTACAATACCTTGAAAATTAACCAATAACTTATTAATTAGCTCTTCTGAAAAACTATTTCCTGAAGGATTGTTAGGTGAGCATAAAAATAAGATTTTCGAATGTGCATCCATAGCAGATATTATACTTTCTACATCTGGTTGAAAACCTTTCTTCAAAGTAATTTTCCTGTTTTCTACTGCATTTATATTTGCTAAAACACTATACATCCCATAAGTTGGTGGTAACGTAATAATATTGTCTACTTTGGGTTCGCAAAAAGCTCTAAATAGTAAGTCTAATACTTCATCACTTCCATTTCCTAAAAGAATATTTTGCTTATCAACCTCTTTTAAATCTGCCAACAGTTCTTTAACATTATTTTGTTGTGGATCTGGATAACGATTTACACCATTTTCAAAAGGATTTTCATTGGCATCTAAAAAAATCATGTTTTTAGAATTCGCATCTTTATACTCGTCTCTTGCAGAGGAGTAAGGCTGTATGTTTCTAATATTTTCTCTAACTAAATCTAAAACATTCATGATTTCAGTGAATTTAAACGTAGTGTAACTGCATTTTTGTGTGCTTGCAATCCTTCTGTATGTGCCATCAACTCTATTGCTGGGCCAATATTTTGAATTCCTTTTTTTGAAATTTCTTGAAACGTAATACTTTTTGTGAAGCTATCTAAATTTACCCCAGAATAGTTTTTTGCAAATCCGTTTGTTGGTAAGGTGTGGTTTGTTCCAGAAGCGTAATCTCCTGCGCTTTCTGGTGTATAATTTCCTATAAAAATAGATCCAGCATTTACCGTATTTTTAATGTAAAAATCGTTGTTTGAAGTACAAACAATAAAATGTTCTGGACCATATTCATTAATTAATTCCATTGCAATTTCATCATTTTCTACAAAAATAGATTTTGAATTTTCTATTGCTTTTTTTGCAATTTCTACTCTTGGTAATTTTTCTATTTGCGTGTTTAATTCTAATGCAACTTTGGTAATAAGTTCTTTAGATGTTGAAACTAAAATTACTTGACTATCTACACCGTGTTCTGCTTGACTCAATAAATCAGACGCAATAAAACTTGCATTTGCACTATCATCTGCAACTACTAATAGTTCGCTAGGACCTGCAGGCATATCTATGGCAATTCCGTGTTTTGTAGCTAACTGTTTCGCTACTGTAACATATTGATTTCCTGGTCCAAAAACCTTGTAAACTTTAGGAATTGTTTCCGTTCCAAAGGTCATTCCTGCAATAGCTTGAATTCCACCAACTTTAAAAATTTTGGTAACACCACATAAATTTGCAGTGTATAATATTGCTGGATGAATTTTACCTTCTTTATTTGGTGGTGAACACAAAACAATTTCTTTACATCCTGCAATCTGAGCAGGAATTGCCAACATTAAAACTGTTGAAAATAATGGAGCTGTGCCTCCTGGAATATACAGACCAACTTTTTGAATTGGTCTTTTTTCTTGCCAACAAACTACGCCTTCTGTTGTTTCTTGGTATACTTTTTCAGTTTTTTGGGCATTATGAAAATTAAAGATATTGTTTTTTGCAAGTTTTATGGCTTCTTTAAGTTCTTCAGATACTGTGTTTTTTGCATCCTCAATTTCTGTTTTGGATACTAAGTTAGCATCTAATGAAATACCATCAAATAACTGTGTATACTTATTAACTGCACTATCTTTATTGTTTTTTACATCATCAAAAACCTGTTTTACAGTTGCTTCAATATCATCGACAGTTTTTGTTGGTCTTTCTAACAGTTTAGACCATGTTGCTTTTTCTGGATTTATAAATTGTTTCATTTTACAATACCATTTTTTCTATTGGACAAACTAAAATTCCTTCTGCTCCTTTTTTCTTTAACTCGTCTATAATATCCCAAAACTTATCTTTGGTAATTACAGAATGTACAGAGCTCCATCCTTCTTCTGCTAATGGCAACACTGTTGGACTTCGCATTCCTGGTAATAAAGCTAAGATTTCTTCTAGTTTATTATTAGGAGCATTTAGTAATACATATTTTGCCTTACGTCCTTTTAATACAGATTGAATTCTAAACTGAATTTTATTTAAAATTTCTTTTCTTTCTTGATCTATTGTTGGAGAAACCGCCAAGACAGCTTCAGAAGTTAGCAGCACTTCTAATTCTTTTAATCCGTTTTTAAATAAAGTACTTCCGCTAGAAACAATATCACATATTCCGTCTGCTAAACCAATATTAGGTGCAATTTCTACAGAGCCATTGATGATATGTAATTTTGCATTGATATTATTTTGTTTTAAAAATTTCTTTACAGTTTCTGGATAAGATGTTGCAATTCGTTTGCCTTCTAAATCTTTTAAGGAACTATCTGTAGATTCTTTAGGAACAGCAATAGAAACACGACATTTAGAAAACCCTAAACGCTCTATAAATTCGATTTCGCCACCTTTTTCTATTAATACATTTTCTCCAATAATTGCTGCATCAACAACGCCATCTCTTAGATATTGAGGAATATCGCCATTTCGTAAATAAAAGACTTCTACAGGAAAGTTTCTGGCAAATGCTTTCAGTTGGTCTTTACCGTTGTCAATAGAAATTCCTATGTCTTTTAATATTTTCATAGAATCTTCATTTAACCTTCCTGACTTTTGTACTGCAATTCTTAAGTTTTTCATTCTTTCTTAATTATTTTTTGAGCAATTCTAGATTTTAAAAACAAAAACCCGTTTGAATTGCTCAAACGGGTTTGTAAATATCTTGACTTTTTTCAACACATCACTAAATCGCTTGAGAGCAATTAAATGAATGATGATGTGTATGTTTATTGTTCATAATTTCTTTGTGGGTACAAATATCTTAACTTTTCGTACTTACTTCCAAATGTTTTCTTTAAAAAATTGTTAAAGAAATTATGTATGTATTTTTTCCTTTCTTAATTTTCAACAATTCTACTTATTAATTTGTGAAATTTGGTATTTATTCTTGTAAATAAGAATTAATTAGTTCATCAAATACTTTGTTTGATGGTCTTATCAATAAAGAACTATCCTTCTTTACCAAAAAAAAATCAATATTAATAGTAAAGTCTTTCATTAGTAATTTATAGTGTTGTAAATCTAATAAATTAAAGAATACAGACTTTTATAGCGTAAGAATAATTTACCATTTACTTTAAATAAGATTTATATTCTTAAATATATTATATTTAGGACTGTTTTTAAGATGGACGTATACGAACATCTTTTTTAATTGAATCTTAAATTTATTTATGCCTTATGAAAAAAATTAAATTCACATTAGTTTTAGCATTTTTATTATCTTTTGGAATTAGCGCTCAAAACAACTCTCTATCTTTAGAATTCAGTAACCTAGTTGGTACTAATTATGGAGTAACATTAGGATACCAATCTGATAAAGAGGATGCTAAAAAAAATGAAACAGGAATTTTAAAAGTTTACTACATTAATGATGTATTAGAATCGAGTACCCTCTTAGCCTCTAGTATTAATGGAAATGGTTTTGGATTTGAAATTGGAGAAAGAACCTTTTTTAAGAAAGATGGAAAGAATGGATTTTATGGTGGTTCTAGTATCTTGTATGGTAATATTAATTTTACAGATGACGCCACTAATTTTGATGGAAAATACGAATACTTATCTATTTTCTCTCCAGAATTTGGTTATCAGTTAGATATGGGGTCAAATCTATCTTTAAATCTACATGTAGGAACTTCTTGGCTTATCGAAATAAAAAGCAGAGGAGATATAGACAATAGAGATTTTGAAAATTGGGTGTTAAGAGCAGGTGTAGGATTAGGATATCGTTTCTAAGCCACCATATTTTTAATAAAGTGGCTTAAAAACCTTGTTAAATCTACTTATCCTCTAAAATCTATTTTACGCATACGTAAACTTTCTGGCGTAACTTCTAAGTATTCGTCTTCTCTAATGTATTCCATACATTCTTCTAGAGAAAAATCGATTTTTGGTGCAATTTTCACACCATCGTCAGAACCTGATGCCCTTACGTTTGTTAATTTTTTCCCTTTAATTAAGTTAACAGCTAAGTCTGTATCTTTACTATTTTCTCCAACAACTTGCCCTTTATAGATTTCTTGATTTGGATCAATAAAGAAACGTCCTCTATCTTGTAATCTATCTATAGCGTAAGCCGTTGCTTTACCTGTTTCAGAAGAAACAATGGCTCCTTTTAAGTCTTCTGAAAACTCCCCTTTAAAAGGTCCATATTCAGTAAACCTATGGTTAATAATTGCTTGTCCTGCAGTTGCAGTTAATATTTTATTACGTAAGCCAATTAAACCACGAGAAGGAATTGTAAATTCTAAATGCTGTAAATCTCCCTTAGGTTCCATTACCATTAGATCTCCTTTACGTAAAGTAACAAGATTTATTGCCTTAGATGCAACATCTTCAGGAACGTCAATAGATAAGGTTTCATATGGTTCTGACTTTACACCATCTATTTCTTTTAGAATAACTTGTGGTCTTCCAACTTGTAATTCATAACCTTCTCTACGCATGGTTTCTATTAAAACAGAAAGGTGTAAAACGCCTCTTCCAAAAACATTAAATTTATCTTCAGTATCTGTTTCATCTACACGTAAAGCTAGGTTTTTTTCCATTTCTTTAAAAAGACGATCTCTTAAATGTCTAGAAGTTACAAATTTTCCTTCTTTTCCAAAAAATGGTGAGTTATTAATAGTAAATAACATACTCATTGTAGGTTGATCTACTTCTATTCTAGGAAGTGCTTCTGGTGTTTCTAAATCTGCAATAGTATCGCCAATTTCGAAACCTTCTACTCCTGTAATAGCACAAATATCTCCACTTCTTACTTTTGAAACTTTAGCTTTACCCATACCTTCAAAGACATGCAATTCTTTAATACGAACTTTTTTTGTTGTACCATCAGCCTTACATAACAAGTAGTCTTTGTTTTCTTCTAAGTCACCTCTGTATACTCTACCAATAGCGATTCTACCAGTAAATGAAGAGAAATCTAAAGATGTAATTTGCATCTGTGGAGTTCCTTCTCTATATGGTGCTTCAGGAATAGATGCAATAACAGCATCTAATAATGGAACAATATTGTCTGTTGGTTCCTGCCAATCTTCGCTCATCCAGCCATTTTTAGCTGAACCATATATTGTTGTAAAGTCTAACTGTTCTTCTGTTGCTTCTAAAGCAAACATTAAGTCAAAAACTTTTTCATGTACTAAATCTGGTGTACAATTTTCTTTATCTACTTTATTAACTACAACAATAGGAGTTAAACCTAATTCTATAGCTTTACTAAGTACAAATCTTGTTTGTGGCATTGGGCCTTCAAAAGCATCTACAAGTAAAAGAACACCATCTGCCATTTTTAAAACACGCTCTACTTCTCCTCCAAAATCTGCGTGACCAGGTGTATCTATCACGTTAATTTTAACATCTTTATAGTTAACAGAAACGTTTTTAGATAGAATTGTAATTCCTCTTTCACGTTCAAGATCATTATTGTCTAATAATAAATCTGTTCGTTCTTTTCTATCGTCTAAAATTTTAGCTTGGTCTATAATTTTATCAACTAGAGTTGTTTTTCCGTGGTCTACGTGTGCTATAATGGCAATATTTCGAATTGATTGCATAGTTTTCTTAAAAATTTCGTGCAAAAGTAGTTGATTAGTACTTAAATGAAGCACTAAAGTTGTATTTTTTTGTGGAGTTAAGTTATTGATTTAGTCTTCTTTAAATGCAGAAGGCAGAATATCTGGAATTAGTTTTATTAAAAGAGGTAATAATAAAGCGCCACCTGGTAATAAAAAAACAGCGAGTGCAGGAATAGATTTGCAGATGTCTAGTAACTGAATTTTTATTTTTTCTTTTTCTTCTTCGTTAAGTTTAGAGTGGGTAGCTTTTCTAATTAAATGTATTGCTTCTTTGCTCTGCAACAATTCTTGATGCAATCGCTTTTTATTTTTATGAAGCAATACTTTAATTTCTTCTACAGTAGCCATTATAGTTTTCTACGTTTACGTTCGGTTTTTAAGAGATTTAATTCTCTACTTGTCTGGCCAGCAACAGAAGTGTTTTCTTCTGCTCTTCTAATTAAGTATGGCATTACGTCTCTTACAGGACCAAAAGGTAGGTATTTTGCTACATTATAGCCTTCTTTTGCTAAATTAAAACTTATATGATCGCTCATACCATACAATTGCCCAAACCATAATCGCATGTCGTCTTTTTTAATATTGTGTTTTTCAGCAAGATTCATTAATAAGTATGAGCTTTCTTCATTATGGGTACCTGCAAAGATTGCCATTTTTGGATGTTCCATCATATAGGTTATTGCAGCATCATAATTTTCGTCAGTGGCTTTTTTATTAACACAAATTGGAGATTCGTATCCTTTTTCTAAAGCTCTTTCTCTTTCTTTTTCCATGTATGCACCTCGTACTACTTTCATTCCAATATGAAAATCTTTCTCTTGTGCCCTTCTGTGCAGCTTTTTTAAATAATCTAACCTATCATGCCTGTACATTTGTAGCGTATTAAAGATTATTGCTTTTTCTTTATTGTATTTTTCCATTAACTCTTCAATCAAGGTGTCTGCTGCATCTTGCATCCAACTTTCTTCTGCATCTATCAATAATGGCACATCTTTTTCTACAGCAAGTTTAGATACTTTATGAAATCTTGCTACTACTCTATTCCACTCTTCTTGTTCTTTGTCATTAAGAGATTTTCCTTCACTAATTTTTTGGTATAATGCAAATCTGCCAAAACCAGTTGGTTTAAAAACAGCATAAGGAATGGATTTTTTTTCTTCACAAAAATCCAAAATCTTAACTATTTTATCTAGAGTTGCATCGAAAACAAATTCTTCTGCCTTACCTTCTACAGAATAATCTAATACGCTATGAACATTTCCATTTTCAAACATGTTTTGTATAACAGGAAGACAATCTTCTTCAGTTACACCACCACAAAAGTGATCAAAAACTGTACTTCTAATTAAACCTTCAACAGGTAAGTGCGCTTTAAGGGCAAAATTTGTAACTGCTGTTCCAATTTTCACCATTGGTTCTATCTGAATCATTCTAAAAAGAAAATAAGCTCTTTCTAATTGCGAATCTGACTTTAGAGCAAAGGCTGTCTCTGTATTATCAAAAAGTTGCATACGTTAAAATTATACAAACAAAGATAGTTTATGAGTATTAATATTTCAATAATTTATTCTTAATTTGCTATAGATTTTAAGCTCAATAATGAAAAGTATTCAAGCCATTAGTTATCCTGTTCATTTTGAAAAAGATAGCTATAAAAAACTTCTTAAATTAATTAAAAAGAATAATTACTCTTCTATTTTTTTATTAGTAGATGAGAATACTAAGTTACACTGTTACCCTAAGTTTATGGAGGTTTTACAACCTTTAGATACAAAATTTAAGCTAATTGAAATTGCATCAGGTGAAGAAAATAAAACTTTACAAACTTGTATTGAAGTATGGAATAAAATTACCAACCTTGGTGGAGATAGACATACCTTATTAATTACTTTAGGAGGTGGCGTTATCACAGACTTAGGTGGTTTTAGTGCTTCTTGTTTTAAAAGAGGTATAGACTTTGTAAATATTCCAACTACATTATTATCTATGGTTGATGCTTCTGTTGGAGGTAAAACTGGTGTAGATTTAGGAGCTTTAAAAAACCAAATAGGACTATTTTCTAACCCTAAAATGGTTATTGTAGATTCTAATTATTTAGAAACATTATCTGAAAGAGAAATAAAATCTGGTGCTGCTGAAATTTTAAAGTATGGTTTAATTTACGATAGCAATCTTTTTGATAGCATTTTTGATAATAAAATTAAAGATATCGAGAAATTGATATTTAGATCAGTGGAGATAAAAAATGAAATCGTATTACAAGATCCCAAAGAGCAATATCTTAGAAAAATCTTAAACTTTGGGCACACACTAGGTCATGCAATTGAGTCTTTTTACTTAGAATCTCCTGAAAAAAACAATTTAACGCATGGTGAGGCTATTGCTATAGGTATGGTTTGTGAAGCTTACATGTCTAGCATTGAATTTTCTTTTGATATAAATATTGTTAGAAAAATTAAAGAAATTGTTCTAGATATTTATGGACATATTAAGATAGCAAAGGAAGATTACCAACCTATACTTGATTTGTTAAAACACGATAAGAAAAATATGGATGGGAATATAAATTTTGTTTTACTTAAAGATTTACAACGTTGCAATATTGATTCAAACACCTCGTATTCAGTAATTAAAAAAAGTTTAGAATACTACAACAAATCTTTAATCTAGATATTTTTTTATTTTTTTATGTGTTAAAAAAAACACAAAAAGCAAAAGCATTACTATCAGTCAATAGTGTTGCTATTATATTTGCAAATAAATATACTAGAAATGAAAAATTTATTATCAGTACTTAAGATTTCTGTACCTGATAAAATCTACATTAAAGACCCAGAAACTTCAGAGCTTGGAAAACGCATAGTACAACACAGTATTATCTTAATTAACGAAATTGGATTTGAGAGTTTTACTTTTAAAAAACTAGGAGTTAAAATTGGATCCAACGAAAGTTCTATTTATAGATATTTTGAAAGTAAACATAAATTGCTCTTATACCTGTCATCTTGGTACTGGGCTTGGATAGAATACCAATTAGTTATAGAAACTTTTAGTATTTCAGAACCAGACAAAAAACTAGAAAAAGCAATAGAAGTTGTTACTAGAACTGTAGAAGAAGACAGTAATTTTTCTCATATAAATGAAACTCTATTATATAAAATTATAGTTAGAGAAAATTTTAAATCATTTTCTACAATGCAGGTTGATGAAGAAAATAAAGAAGGTTTTTACGAAGCTTACAAAAGGGTTGTAAACAGACTTGTAGAAATAATAATTACTATAAAACCAGATTATAAATACAGCTCTAGTTTGTCTAGTAATATTGTAGACGGAAGTTTATACCAGCACTTTTTATCAGAACACTTTCCTTCTATTACAAACTGTAAAAACGGGAAAAAAAACACAGAATTCTTTAAACAATTAGTATTTAATACTTTACAATAATGGAAAAAAAAGAATTAACTCCTTGGCAACGATTTTTAGGCCTCGTTAATCTGGAAAAGAAAGATATATATCAAATTTTTTATTACGCAATATTTGGAGGTATTATATCCTTATCACTTCCTCTAGGAATTCAAGCTATTATAAATCTTATTCAAGGAGCACAAGTTTCTACATCTTGGGTTGTATTGGTTATTTTGGTAACTCTTGGAGTAGTGTTTTCTGGTATTTTACAATTAATGCAATTACGCATTATAGAAACATTACAACAAAGAATTTTTGCAAGATCTTCTTTTGAATTAAGCTACAGATTTCCTAAAATAAAAACATCTGAATTACGAAATTTTTATCCACCAGAATTGGCGAATCGTTTTTTTGATACACTAACCATTCAAAAAGGTTTATCTAAAATCTTAATTGATGTACCTACAGCATTTTTACAAATAATTTTTGCTTTAATATTATTATCATTTTACCATCCGTTTTTTATCGTTTTTGGTGTTCTTTTAATGATACTAATTTATGTGGTATTTAAATTTACAGCAAAAAAAGGTTTGCAAACCAGTTTATTAGAGTCTAAAAATAAATATAAAGTTGCACATTGGATACAAGAAGTTGCAAGAACTATGGTAAGTTTTAAGCTTTCTGGGAACACACAGTTAGCCATGAATAAAAACGATAAATTAGTTAATAAGTACTTAGAAGCTAGAGAAAATCACTTTAGAGTTTTAATCTTACAATATAGCCAAATGATTGGTTTCAAAGTAGTTGTAACCGCTAGTTTACTTTTAATAGGTGGTATACTTGTACTAAATCAAGAAATGAATATTGGACAGTTTGTTGCCGCAGAAATTATTATTCTATTAGTTATAAATTCTGTAGAAAAATTAATTGTTGGATTAGAATCTTTATATGATGTTTTAACTTCTATAGAAAAAATTGGTCAAGTTGTAGATAAAGATTTAGAACCACAGTCTGGAGATAAGCCATTATACAATGGCAACTTTAAAATACATTTAGAAGATGTAACTTATAAAGTTAGTAACAAAACAAGACCAATTCTTAATACCATTAATTTAGACATTGATACCAAAAGTAGAATGCTAATTAGAGGTGAAAGTGGTTCTGGTAAATCTACCCTTCTAAATCTTATAGCAGGAGTAATTCCGCCATCTAATGGAAATGTTTTTATTAATGAATTTTCGTTAAGCAGCTTAAACCTTAGCTATTATAGAGCGCACCTTGGATTATCTCTTACAAATGAATCTCCTTTTGAAGGAACAATTAAAGAGAATTTAATTTTTGGAAATGAAAACATAACCGATGAAGAAATTCTCAAAGTTTTAAAGATAGTTGGTTTAGATAGATTTATTAAAGAACAAGATAATGGTTTAGATTCTAATTTACATCCAGAAGGAAAACACATTCCATATACAATATCCAAAAAAATAATGTTAGCTAGAGCTATCTTAAAAAAACCTAAAGTTATCATATTAGAAGATGCTCTAGATCAATTTAATATGGATGAAACAAAAGAAGTCATTAATTATTTAACTGACCCTAAACAACCATGGGGCCTTGTTGTAGTTAGTAGTAATGACGCTTGGGTTAAAAAATGTACTAAAGTTGTTACTTTAGATAAAGGTCAAATATCAAATAATAAGTAAGTTATGTTAAATATATCTAGAAACCCTTTACACGACAAAGTAGATTTAACAAACTACAAATCGGCTAAGAATATTTTTAAAAAAGAGTATTACAATTACTTAAACAAATTTTTAAAAGGTTTTGGTATTTTATTACTAATATTTCTTTTTTTACCATGGACACAAAATATTACTGGTAATGGACTTGTAACCACACTTACACCAGACCAAAGACCACAAACCATTCAATCTCAGATTCCAGGTAGAATTGAACAATGGTATGTTAAAGAAGGAGATTACGTAGAAAGAGGAGATACTATTTTAAGAATTTCTGAAGTTAAAGTAGATTATTTTGACGATCAATTAATCGAATTAACTGAACGTCAAATTTTAGCGAAAGCTTCATCTAGAGATGCATACAGAGAGAAAGTTAACCAGTTAGAAGGCCAAATAATTGCATTAGAAAAAGAAAGAAAGCTAAAATTAGAAATGGCTAGAAACAAATTAATGCAAGCCAATCTTAAAGTAGAAAGTGATAGTATTAATTTAGAAGCTGGTAAAACAAACCTATCTATAGCAGAACGCCAATACAATCGAATGGTAACGTTAGAAGGTGAAGGAATTAATGCAATAAAAGACGTTGAAGAAAAGAAATTAAAGTTACAAGAAACACAAGCTAAGCTAGTTAATCTAGAAAATAAATTATTAGTAAGTAAGAACGAAGTTATAAACGCAAAAATTGCACTGAATAATATCAATGCTAGTTATGACGAAAAAACTTCGAAAGCAAGAAGTGATAAATTTACTGCAAGATCTAATGAGTTTAGTAGTGATGCTGAAGTTTCTAAACTAGAAAACACAAATAATAATTATAAAGTTAGAAATAGTCTATTGTACATTACTGCTCCTCAAAATGGATACATTAATAGAGCTTTAAAAGGTGGTATAGGAGAAACTTTTAAAGAAGGAGAAAAATTGGTAAGCATTATGCCTGCTCAAATAGATTTGGCTGTAGAAACTTTTGTTAGACCAATAGATCTTCCTCTTATCCATATTGGAGAAAAAGTTAGAATTCAATTCGATGGTTGGCCTGCAATTGTTTTTAGTGGCTGGCCAAATGTTTCTTACGGTACTTATGGTGCTAAAGTAGTTGCAATAGAACGTTTTATAAGCGATAATGGCAAATATAGAATTTTATTATCTCCAGATGAAGAAGACCATGAATGGCCTAGTGAAATTAGAGCAGGTTCTGGCGCAAGAACTATTGCACTTTTAGAAGATGTACCTATTTGGTTTGAGCTTTGGAGACAACTTAATAGCTTCCCTCCTAACTACTACCAACCAGAAGATTCTAAAGGTGGTAAAAAAGACGAAAAGAAAAAATAATATCAGTTATAAAACAGATAACATACAATGAAAAAATCGTTTCTATATCTCTTTTTACTGATATTTTCGGCTGTAAAAGCACAAGATAAGGTAGAGTCTATTATGACTTTATCTGAGTTTTTAGGGTACGTAAAAGCATATCATCCTATAGTAAAACAAGCAAACCTTGTTATTAACAATAGTGAAGCAAAACTTTTGAAATCTAGAGGTGCATTTGATCCAAAAATTGAAGTTGATTTTGACAATAAAGATTTTAAAGGCTCTGAATATTATAGTAGACTAAATAGTGCCTTTAAAGTGCCAACTTATTATGGAATAGAGTTTAAAGCTAATTTTGAAAATAATGATGGTAGTTTTTTAAATCCTGAAGCTACTGTGCCTTCAGACGGATTGTATTCTGCAGGGGTTTCTGCATCTCTGCTAAGAAACTTTCTTATAAACGAACGAATGGCTTCGTTAAAGCAGGCTAAATTTTTTATAAATCAAGCTAAAGAAGACCAACAAATTCTAGTAAACGAAATTTTATATAAAGCTTCATTAGCATATTTCAATTGGCTTAAATTTTACAATAACAAGAAAGTTTTTGAAGGATTTTTAGACAATGCTAGAATTCGATTTAATGCTACTAAAAGAGCATATTTTGAAGGAGATAAACCTGCTATTGACACTTTAGAAGCAGGAATAACGCTTAAAGACAGACAATTAAATTTAGAAAAAGCTAGAATTAAGTTGGTTAAAGCTAGTTTAGAACTTTCTAATTTTCTTTGGTTAAATGACAACACTCCTGTTGAATTACAAGATAATATTATTCCAGATACCACTACATTAAACACCATAGATAATACTTTTAATATCGCTCTTTTTAACGATGTAGATTTTGATATTAACAACCATCCAAAAATAAGATCGTTAGATTTTAAAATTAGAAGTTTAGATGTAGATAGAAAGTTAAAAATGAATAATCTTTTGCCTAAGTTAGATGTAGAATATAATTTTTTAACACAAACTCCTAGGCAGGCAAACTCGCTATTAGCAGAAAATTATAAAGCTGGAATCAATTTTAAATTACCCATATTTTTAAGAAAAGAAAGAGGTGATTTAAAACTTGCAAAAATTAAATTACAAGATGCGCAATTAGAAAACGAAGCTACCAAAGTAACAATACAAAATAAGATAAACGCAGTGCAACAAGAGCTAGCTTCATTTGCAGTTCAAAATAACTACATTTTAGAAATTGTAGACGATTATAGTGTTTTACTAAAAGCAGAAGAAAGAAAGTTTTTTCTAGGAGAAAGTTCACTTTTCTTAGTAAACTCTCGTGAAGCTAAGCTCATTGAATCTAAATTAAAAGCTATAGATTTAGAAAACGATTACTTTAAAGCAAAAGCCAATTTATTTAAGGCTGCAGTTATAACTATAGGCCAATAGAATACCTTTAAAAAGAGTCTAAAAGATGATTAATTTAGGTTAATCATCTTTTTTTATTACCTTTAAATCAATTAATTAACTAAATTATTTTTTCCATGACAACTACAAAACCAACAAAATCATATTGGGTTATTAGTGTTTTAGCTCTACTTTGGAATCTATTAGGAGTAATGGCTTACTTGTTTCAAGCTTTTATGACAGATGAAATGATAGCCCAATTACCAGAAGAACAACAAAAAGAATTTTTATACGATCATCCATCTTGGTATACTGCTATTTTTGCACTTGCAGTTTTTGGAGGCTTTTTAGGATGTGTTTTTTTATTAGCAAGAAAAAAACTAGCATTTCCATTGCTTTTAATATCAGGAATATGTGCTATTAGCCAACAATTCTATCTGTTTTTTACAGTAGAACTTAGTAGTATAATAATGCCAGTTATGATAATTGTTTTAAGTATCTTTTTAATATGGTACTCTAAAAAATGTATAGACGATAAAATCTTAACGTAAATAAGTAATACGTATTTATTCAAATAAGGCCGCTATAAATTCAGCAATACATGCAGGTTTTTTTTGACCTTTTATTTCAATAATACAGTTAAAAGTTACCTTTTTACCATTATTTGCTAAATCTTCAACATTCTGTAGAGTTGTTTTCATTCTTAATTGGCTGTTTACTGGAACAGGATTTGGAAAGCGAACTTTGTTTAAACCATAGTTTAAACCCATTGTAACACTTTTCACGGTAAAAAGCTCTTCTAACATTTTTGAAATCATAGCTACAGACATAAAGCCATGTGCCACTGTGGTTTTAAAAGGACTCTCTTTTTTTGCTCTTTGCTCATCAACATGAATCCACTGTCTATCTTTAGTAGCACTCGCAAAATCATTTATCATTTGTTGTGTAATTATATACCACTCTCCGTCAGGAAAAGGATTTCCAATAAATTTTTTTAAGTCGCTTAAAGTTTCAAATTCTAAAGGTTTCATTTTATAAAGTTTATTTTAAATATCTAATACCAAATGTTTAATTTAGAAAAAATTTTATCCAATATGAAACATTTATTTATTCTATTATGTTTGGCAACATTTTCACTCAATAGTCAAGAAAATCCAAACTGGTTAAGACACTCTAAAATTTCTCCTGATGGCACTCAAATCGTTTTTACTTACAAAGGAGACTTATATAAAGTAAGTACAAACGGTGGTAGAGCTGAACAACTTACATTTCATAATGCGCACGATTATAAAGCAGTATGGAGTAATGATGGGTCTAAAATTGCTTTTGCTTCTAATAGGTATGGCAATTTTGATATTTATGTAATGAGCGCAAATGGAGGAAATGCAGAACGCTTAACTTATCATTCTACTAATGAATATCCTTTTACCTTTACTTATAATGATAAAGACATAGTCTTTGGAGCATTGCGCCAAGATGCTGTAAATCACAGACAATATCCTCATAGATCACAGTCAGAGCTTTATAGTGTACCTGCAAAGGGAGGTAGAATTTCTCAAATTTTTACGATTCCAGCAGAAAGTGTTCAATATTCTTCTGATGGAAAGACCATGTTATATCACGATAAAAAGGGAGGTGAAAATGAATGGAGAAAACACCATAAATCTTCTATCACAAGAGATATTTGGAGCTATAATGCAAAAGAGAATACCCATACAATGCTTACAAAAAATACAGCGGAAGATCGTCATCCATATTTTAGTGAAGATGAAAAAAGTATGTATTTTTTAAGTGAAAGAAGTGGTTCTTTTAATGTTCATAAAATGAATTTTTCATCTGGCAAAATTGAGCAATTAACAAACTTTACAATGCATCCTGTACGTTTTTTAAGTGTTGCAAAAAATAAAATTGCATTTGGTTATGATGGAGAGCTTTATACCATGAAAGAGGGTGAAAAGCCAAAAAAAATTAACGTAGAAATCATTACGCAGAATAAAGAGAATTTAGATCAATTTGTGTCTATTAACGGAGGAATTCAAGAAATGTCTGTGTCTCCAAACGGTAAAGAAATTGCATTTATAGCAAGAGGAGAAGTCTTTGTAACTTCTGTAGATAAATCATTTACAAAAAGACTTACTAATACTGCAGAAACAGAACGTTTTGTGTCTTGGGAGCCAAATGGAAAATCTATAATTTACAGTAGTGAAAGAGATGGAAAATGGAGTGTTTACAAAACAACAAAAATAAGAGAAGAAGAACCCTTTTTCTATGCTGCTACTTTAATAAAAGAGCAAGAATTAATTAGTAATAAGAAAGACAATTACTTAGCTAAATATTCACCAGATGGTAAAAAAATTGCTTTTGTAGAAAATAGAAAAACATTAAAAGTAAAAGATCTAGATTCTAAAAAAGAAGTTACTCTTTTAACTCCAAAAGATTTATTTCACATGAGAGATGGAGATAAGTATTTTACTTGGAGCCCAGATAGTAACTGGTTGTTAGTAGACTGGAGCAAGACACTAAGTAATAGCGAAGTTTTACTAATGGCTGCAGATGGCTCTAAAAGAGTTAACCTTAACGAAAGTGGATATTATGACAGTTCTCCAAAATGGGTTAATGATGGAAAACAAATGATTTGGTTTAGTAATAGAGATGGTTTAAAATCTTATGCAACAAGTGGCAGAACGGAAAGCGATGTTTATAGTATGTTTTTTACACAAGAAGCTTGGGATGAATTTAACCTTAGTGACGAAGACTATAAACTTCAAGAAGCAATAGAGGAGCTACAAAAGAAATCTGATAAAGAGAAAAAAGAAAAAGACAACAAAAAAGAAAAATCTAAAAAGGCCTCTAAAGAAGAGAAATCCGCTAAAAAATTAAATTTTGACTGGGATAATCTTAAGGATAGAACAAAAAGATTAACCATTCATTCTTCTAGATTAGGAGATGCAGTTTTATCTAAAAAAGGAGATTATCTATATTACTTAGCAAGTTTTGAAGGAAGATCTAACCTTTGGAGTACCAACCTTAGAACTAGAAAAACAGAAATGTTAATGAAGCTAGAAGTTGGTTATGGTAGTTTAGAATGGGATAAAGAAATGAAAAACCTTTATCTTCTTAGTGGAGGTAGAATTACACAGCTTAACCCAACTGCTAAAAAAAGAAAATCTGTAACAATTAACGGCGAAATGCAGCTTGATATTGCAGCAGAAAGAGAAGCTATGTTTAATCATGTTTGGATTAGAACCAATGCTATTTTTTACCATCCAGATTTTCATGGTATAGACTGGAATTTGATGAAAAAAGAATACCAAAAATATTTACCACATATTGGAAATAATTATGAATTTTCAGAGATGTTATCAGAAATGTTAGGCGAGTTAAATGTGTCTCATTCTGGGTCAAGATATAGTGGTAGTACTGTTAAAAATGCGGATGCTACTGCCTCTTTAGGGATTTTTATGAATTACGATTATAAAGGAAATGGTATTTTAATTGATGAAATTATTCAAGATGGACCATTAGATAAATCTAAATTTACTATTTCAAAAGGTAGTATAATAAAAAAAATAGACGGGGTTGAAATTCAAAAAGATGTAGATATTGCCAAATATTTAAACAGAAAAGCTGGAAAATTTACTTTAATCGAATATACAAACCCAAATTCTAAAGATCTAAAGTCTATTACTGTAAAACCAATAAGTATTGGTGCAGAAAACAGACTGTTGTATAAAAGATGGGTAAAGATTAATGAAAAAGAAGTAGCAAAAAAGAGTAATGGACAATTAGGTTATGTGCATATTCCAGGTATGAGCGATGGCCCTTACAGAAGTATTTATCAAGATATGATGGGTAAATATTTTGAGAAAAAAGGGGTAATAATAGATACTCGTTTTAATGGTGGTGGAGATTTAGTTGCAGATTTAGCTATGTTTTTTACTGGTGAGCCTTTCTTAACTTATGCTACAGAAGAAAAGGTTGTAGGAGGTGAACCAACTTCTAGATGGACAAAGCCTACCTTATCTATTTTTAACGAAAGTATGTATTCTGATGGTCATTGTTACGCCTCTGGTTATACAGATCTTAACATTGGTAAAACAGTTGGTATGCCAGTTCCTGGAACATGTAGCTTTGCAGGATGGGAAAGATTATCAAATGGTATTGTTTGGGGTGTTGTGCCTGTAAGTGCAAAAAATAAAGCTGGAGAATGGATGGAAAACAACCAAACTAACCCAACAATACAGGTGAAAAATATGCCAGGACAAGTAGATAATGGAATAGACCAGCAATTGCTACGTTCCATTAAAGAATTACTAAAAGATGTAACCAAGTAAAAAAAGAAAAGCGAAGATTAAATCTTCGCTTTTTTATTTTGTAAATAAATCGTCTTTGATTTTTGGTAGCTCTAAACTAAACCTTACGGCTATTAAACGAACTGAAATAATAGCAGATGCAGAAATTACAAAGTTAATATTTGTATCAACTCCTATTTTTCTAAGTATTAAATAACAAACCCCTCCTATAACACAAGCAGAGGCATAAATTTCCTTCTCAAAAATAAGTGGAATTTTATTGGTTAAAACATCACGTAAAACGCCACCAAATACAGCAGATGTCATACCCATAATTAATGCTATTAAAGGATGCAAATTGAAAGTTAATCCTTTTTTTAGACCCAAAATGGTAAAAACACTTAAACCTATAGTATCAAACAAAAAAAGCGTTTTACTTAATGGTAATATTTTACTCTTAAATAAAAAAGTGGCTACAACTGCAATAAAAATAGTATACAAATAGTTTAAATCAGCAATCCAGTTTATAGGGTGCGCATTTATTAGTATATCACGTAACATGCCTCCTCCTACTGCAGTTACAAACGCAATAATTAACACGCCAAATAAATCTAGCTTTTGATCGGAAGCAACTAATGCACCACTTATTGCAAAAGCAAAAGTTCCTAAAATATCTATTGTATAAACAATACTCATGTTACTTTACTTCTAAAAATTTTATTTGTAACTCTTTTTGTAACTGATGAATTTTTTCTAGTTCTGATGGCAATATAAATGCAATAGAAGTTCCTGATTTTCCTGCTCTTGCAGTTCTACCACTTCTATGGGTGTAATATTCTAACTGTTCTGGTAATTGATGATGCACCACAAACTCTAAATCTTTAACATCTATTCCTCTTGCTGAAACATCTGTAGAAACTAATATTTGAAGTGATTCATTCTTAAATGCACGCATTACTTTGTCTCTTTCTTTTTGCTGCATATCCCCCTCTAAAGCACCAGCAGAAAAACCATCCTCTATTAGCTGTTTGGTAAAATTTTGCGCTCCTGCTTTTGTTCTACAAAAAATAATACCTCTTTGGTTGCCTCTATTTTCTAGAAAAGAAATAATATCCTCAGTCTTTTCTTTAAGGTTTGTTTTTATATATTGGTGTCTAATATTTTTGTTTACTAAGAAGTTTTTGTTTACCTCTATTCTTGGTGCATTAGAATCCATATATGTTTTAATAAGCTTCTTTATGTCATCTGGCATTGTTGCAGAAAATAACCATGTATTTCTATTACTTTTATTCGTAAACTTTAAAATATGGTTTAAATCTTGTTTAAACCCCATACTTAGCATTTCATCTGCTTCATCTAAAATGATGGTTTTAATTTTGCTGATGTCTACAGAGCCTCTTTCTATAAGGTCTATTAAACGCCCAGGAGTTGCAACAACAACATGCGTTGTTCTTTTTAAGCTATTTATTTGTTTATCTATCTTCTCGCCACCAAAAACAGCTTCTACAAATATTTTCTCTGCATTATACTTGGTATACTTAAAAAGTTGTTTTTTTATTTGTTGTACTAGCTCTCTTGTTGGAGAAAGAATTAAACCTTGAATATGGTTTTTATTAGCCTCAATTTGATGTAAAAGCGGTAGGCCATATGCTGCTGTTTTTCCAGTTCCTGTTTGGGCTAAACCAACAAAATCTGTAGAAGAATTTATAAGTTTTGGAATTGATTTTTCTTGTATTTCAGTAGGGTTTACAATACCAATTTCACGAATAGCTTTTACATAATGCTTTCGCACTCCAAGATCTAAGAATAGAGACATTTTTATTTTTTGTGCAAAGATACTTTTATTTGTCTGGTAACAATGTATTTAAAATCTTTTCTGATATACGCATTGGTTTAAAGCTGGTTGCATTTAATAATACCCAAAGCGTTTTAGATGATACCAATAATTTATTTGATTTATAAAATTCTATATGTCTTACAGAAGTTACGCCTTTAGATTCTCCAACCCAGGTTTTTGCAGTTAATGTATCTCCTAAAAATGCTTCTGATTTATAATCTATTTCATGTTTTTTTACAACCCAAATTAAATCTGAACAATCGTTATTTTTAGTTAAATCATTCCAATGCGAACTTGCAACTTCATTCATCCAACGAACATAAACCGCATTATTTACATGATTTAAATTGTCTATGTCTTTTGCAGAAACAGTAATTTTATATTCATAAATGTTTGCCATATCGTTAAGTAATATATATGGCTGTAAATATACTTATAATTAATATTGATACTTCTTTAACGATTGCTTAAAATAGAATTTTGATATTTGTGTGTATGTCAGAAACCTCTAAAAAATTAGGAAAAGAAGATATAGGAAAGTTGCTTATTCAGCAAGGTGTTCCTGCAACTGTTGGAATTTTAGTAATGTCTATAAATATGATTGTAGACACTATTTTTGTAGGGCAATGGATAGGGGTTTTAGCTATTGCTGCAGTAACGGTTGTGTTACCAATTGCTTTTCTTATTTCTTCTATAGGTATGGGAATTGGAATTGGTGGTAGTTCTATAATATCTAGAGCTTTAGGCGCTAACAATACAAAAAAGGCATTACTAACTTTTGGTAACCAAATTTCTTTAACTCTGTTTTTGGCAGTTGGTTTTGTGTTATTAGGAAGTTTTTTCAGCAAACCTATTCTGAATTTATTTGGAGCAAAAGGAGATATTTTACCCATTGCTACAGATTATTTTTCTATGATAATTTATGGTGTACCATTTTTAGCTTTTGCTATGATGGGAAATCCAGTTATTCGAGCAGAAGGAAAACCTAAGTTTGCTATGTTTACCTTAATTATTCCTGCAATTTTTAACCTAATTCTAGACGTAATTTTCATTAAAGTATTTGACTTAGGAATGATTGGCGCTGGTTTAGCTACTTCTATATCTTTTGCAAGTTCTGGTTTATTTATTTTATATTTTTTTCTATCCACTAAAAGCGAATTAAACATAGTTGTTTCTAACTTTAAACTTAAGCATGAAATTGTAAGAGAAATTGTAGAACTTGGTGGAGTTACAGTGGTAAGACAAGGAACCATTAGTTTATTAACAATTGTGTTAAATTATTCCCTTTTTAAATATGGTAATGAAATTTCTATCTCAATTTATGGAATTATCAATAGAGTTATGATGTTTTCCTTATCTCCTGTACTTGGAGTATCTCAAGGATTTTTACCTGTTGTTGGGTATAATATAGGTGCCAACAATAACCAACGTGTTATAGAAACTATAAAAAAATCTATAGCTTATGGCACACTAGTAGGAACCATAATCTTTATTGCAATTTTATTTTTTAAAGAAGAAATCATATACATTTTTACCACAGATAGTACCTTGTTAAAAGAAACACCTAATGCAATGTTTATTGTGTTTTTAGCAACTCCTATAATTACAATGCAATTAATTGGCTCTGCATATTTCCAAGCTGCTGGAAAAGCAATTCCTGCTTTATTTTTAACACTTCTAAAACAAGGAATTTTCTTGGTTCCTTTAGCTTATTTTTTACCTAAATATTTTGGTGTTATTGGCGTTTGGTGGTCTTTTCCTATAGCAGATATTTTATCTACAGTTATAACAGTTGTAGTTTTGAAAAAAGAGATTAACAAGCATCTTAAAGTATAGATTCACCATTTAAATTTGTAGTAAGAATGTCACTAAAAAGATTAAAAAAAGGTCGAAGAGCTTGATAACTTTCATCTACAATTTCTAAAAATTCTTCTGACAAAACCTGTTCATCAGTAAAGTTTTTAACTGCAATGAATCCTTTTTTTCTTAATAAATCTACATCTGGATGGTTTTTATCAAAACCTCTTGGCGCTGTTTTTAACTCACTGAAACTTTCAAATTTTCCTCCAAAATGTTTCTTGTAATTCTTTTCCGTTAAAATATCACGTATTTCAGTAGCATCTAATTCTATTTCTTTTCGAATTCTAAATAAATCTTCTTTGTTTGGTTCCCAAAAGCCACCTGCTAACATTGATTCACCAGGTTTTAATCTGATAAAATAACCACCTCTTAATTCTTTACCAAGCCTTGTGTAAGAATTAGCAAAATGAGGTTTATAAGGAGTTTTATCGTTAGAAAAACGCACATCTCTATAAATACGCATCATTTTAGATTTTTCGATTTCATCATGTTTTTTAAGGTTTTCTAAAATTGCAGAAAATACTTCTTTCGCATTTTGATGGGCATTTTTATAAGATGTTTTTTGCTCTCCAAACCAATCTCTATTATTGTTTATCTTTAATTTTTCTAAAAATTGAAAAGTACTTTTTTCTACTTGCATGTCTATAATATATATTACAAAATTACAAAAATTGAATTTGTAACTTCGTTTGATGAAACACCAAAAAGTAAATACTTTACAAAAACGTTATGAAGGTTTTTTAGACACCCATTGTTTATGGAAAAATAACTTCGTTTATGGGTTAAATCAATATATCTTAGACCCTACAAAAAATAAATTAGATACACCTATTAATGAAAATTTAAGGCTTGGTAAGTATGTAGAACAATTTGTTTCGTTTCAAATTAAAATACAAACAAATACAGTTTTTATAGATGATAATATTCAAATTCAGCAAGAAAAAAGAACTATAGGTGAGATAGATTTTTTATTCTTAGAGGATGGTGTACCAATTCATCTAGAATTAATTTACAAATTCTATTTGTACGACTCTAGAATAGGATTTACAGAAATAGAGCACTGTATTGGTCCTAATAAAAAAGATGCTTTAATTGAAAAACTAACTAAGCTAAAGCACAAACAACTGCCTCTACTTTTTCGAGAAGAATCGAAAAAATATCTAAATACTTACGATTTGATTGGTAATAAGATTCAGCAAAAAGTTTTATTTAAAGCGCAACTATTTATACCCTATAAAAAAGAGGTAAACTTAAAGCTTTTAAATAATAAATGTGTAGTTGGGTACTATTTGCATTTTAAAGACTTACCTATCTTTAAAAACGCAAAGATTTATGTACCAATTAAAAAAGATTGGTTAATTAAGCCACATACTAATGTAGAGTGGCTAAACTATACAAATGCTTTAGAGGTTTTAGAAAACTTTTATATTAGTAACATTTCTCCTATGGTTTGGATAAAAAATAAAAATGGAATGTTGTTAAAGTTATTTGTTACATGGTGGAAATAAAAAAGAGCCTAATAAGGCTCTTTTTATTATTGAATTTTCAAATAATATTAGTTGTTATTGTTGTTTGCAATATCTTTAGAAACTTTATTCCACACTTTTATCTCATCATTTTCAGTAACACCTTCTAAAATTTGCACATTAACACCATCTGATGTTCCTAGCTTTACAGTTCTCTTATCGAACTTACCTTCTGCATTTTTAACTTCTACATAAGGTTCTTCGGTATTCTTGTCAAACTTTAAAAGAGCCTCTTTAATAGCCAAAACGCTATCTTTTTTCTCTAAGACTATATCTGCATTTGCACTATAACCAGCTCTAATAAAATTATCGTCATCTAGTTGCACATCAGCTTTTATTTTAAATTGAACAGCTCCTGCTTCTTCAGTACCTTTTGGTGCAATAAAATTTAGTTTTGCCGGGAACTTTTTTCCTTCTATTGCTCCAATTGAAACTTCAATATCTGAACCATTAATTAATTTTCCTACTTCAGATTCATCTACTTTACCTTCAAAAATCATTTTATTCATATCAGCAATAGAAGCAATTGTTGTACCTGCATTAAAATTATTTGCTTGTACTACCTGATCTCCTTCTTTTACAGGGATTTCTAAGATAGTACCAGACATTTGTGCATAAACGTTTGTATTAGCTCCTCCTCCAGAATCTGTAGAACCTCTTTTTATAATCATATAATCATTTTCTGCATTAACTAAATCTTGCTTTGCTTGATTAAAATTTAATTCTATATTTTCGAAAGCTTGTTGTGAAATAACACCTTTATCAAACAAGTTTTTATTTCTCTGGTACTGAATCTTAAGGTTATTTAAACGAATTTTCAGATTATCTACTCTACCCTTAGCACTAATTAATGCTTGTTCATTTGGTACAACTCTAACAGTAGCTATTAAATCTCCTTTTTCTACCATAGATCCTTCTAAAAGAAGAACTTTATCTATAATTCCTGTAATTTGTGGTTTAATTTCTATTTCTTCTAATGGTGTAACTGTACCAGTTGCAACTGTTTTCTTAACAATTGTAGTTTTAAATGGTTTTTCTGTTTCGTAAACTACGATATCTGCTTGGTTCTTTTTACCAAACCAGATTAATGCGACAATAAAAAATACTGCGATAATACCTAAGATTACTTTTGCTCTTTTACTCATGATTTTAGTTGATTATTTTTATTCTTCTCTTAATGCTTCTATTGGTCTTACTAATGTAGCCATGTGTGCTGGTATTAGTCCTATAAGAGTACCTAACACAATTAATGTTACAAATGCTATTATAATTATTGGAATATTTACTGTTGGGTTTACAAGTGCTGCATCATCTCCTTGCCCAAAATTTGAGTCTATGAAATAAAGTATTAAACTTCCAAAAATAATACCCAACATACCTGCAATAGTTGTCAGAAAAACAGATTCTAGTATTATTTGTTGGCGAATACTCTTTGGTGTTGCTCCTAAGGCTCTACGAATACCTATTTCTTGAGTTCTTTCTTTTACCGTAATTAATAAAATATTACCAATTGCAAAAACACCAGCTATTAAAGTTGCAATTCCTACAAACCAGGTCATAAATTGTAATCCGGTTAAAAAGCCTGTTACTTTGCCTATTTCTTTACCTAAATTAACACTACCAAAAGCTCTATTGTCTTCTGGATGTACACTATGTAACCCTTTTAATGTGAGTAAAACATCTTTTTCCATTTGCTCAATATTGGTGCCTTCATTTGCAGTTATCATCATCCAATCTACTTTGTTGGCTGTATTGTATACTTTTCTGTATGTGGTAAAGGGTATATAAGCTGTATCTCCATCAAAATCAATCGTATTAGATGGTTTGTATACACCAACTACTTTATAATTTATACTATTTATTTTAATATACTCACCTATTGGTTGAGCTCCTTTATCAAATAGCTGTATGTACATATCTTCTGATATTACAGTTACTTTTGCAGCAGATAAAATGTCGTTTTCGTTTAAAAAGCGACCATAAATTAATTGTTTTTTTTGTATTTTATCTAACACTGGATAATCTCCACTGACTCTAAAATTTCCATTTTTAAAGCCATTTACAATTAAATTATTGGTCTGATTTCTTGGTGCTAATAATTTAATTTCATCAGAGTACTCAGACTTTAAGATATCTATGTCGTTCATAGTTAGTCTAAACCTTCTTCCTTCTTGAAAACCTTTAAATGGAGTATCTGTAGATTGTGTCCATACAAAAACACTATTCGTTGCAAAGTTTCCAAAAAGTTTATTAAACCCATTGTCTATTCCTCTAGCTGCACCTAATAAAACTACCAGAAGAAATATACCCCAAAGTACACCTATAATTGTAATTGCAGTTCTCACTTTATTTTTACGAATGCTTCCGTAAATTTCTTGCCAAGTATCTGAATCGAATAAAAATTTCATAATTAATCTGCTCTTAATGCTACAATTGGTTTAATATTGGCTGCTCTTTTTGCTGGTACATAACTTGCTATTAACCCTGATACAATTAAAACTACAGTAGCTCCAATAACTATACCTGTACTTACACTTGGATCTTTAATAAAGTAATCTTCTTCTAAATTATTTCCAATAGCGGTTAAAACGTAAGTCCCAATAGTTAAGCCTAAATACCCAGCAATGGTTGTTATCATTACTGTTTCTTGAACAACCATACCAACAATAGAGGAAGGCTTTGCTCCAAGGGCTTTTCGAATACCAAACTCTTTAGTCCTTTCTTTTATAACAAAGATCATTATATTAGAAATCCCTATTATTCCTGCAACCAAAGTACCTGAACCAACAACTATGACAATAAAGTAAAGTATAAACATAAATTGGCCAACATTTTTATTGGCTTCTGCCATGTTTCTAACAGATAATGCACTTTGATCATCTGGATGAATGTTCATTTTTTTTCTTAAGTCACGTTCCATTTGATTTCCAAAAGCAACAGCTTCATCTAAACTTAAACTTGGATCATATCCTAAGGCAATTTGACTAATATAGTCGTTATTGCCGTATATCATTTGTGCAGTGCTTAACGGTATAAAAGCTTTTCGCTCTTCATTATCTCCTCCTTCATCAGAGAATATACCTATAATTAGATACGAACTACCGTTTACATTTAATCTTTTTCCTAAAGCAGGTTTCTGACCAAATAAATCTTCTTTTATTAGCCTACCAATAACAATTACTTTAGATCTTTCTTTAATATCTCTTTCATTCACATACCTACCTTCATCAATAATTGTTTTTTCTAAAAATTGGTGGTCTGGATTTATAGCCATTACACTATAAGTGTCTGCTTCATTTTTATATTTTAAGGTAAAGTTCTTATAGATTCTTGAAGATTTATATTGAATTTTATCTCCATACTCTTCACTTACATAATTATAATCATCATTTTTAAGTTGTATGGATCTTCCTTTTTGTAGGCCTTTGTAAGGAATAGTTGTTCTCCAAACCCTAACAAACATTGAGTTTTGCGCATCATCTGCAAAAGCATCTTTAAATGTATTACTTAAACCACTTACAATACCAAAAAGTAGGGTGAATAATAAAATTGCAAATGCAACTGTAAAGCCAGACATTACAGAGCGTAATCTATTTTTATTGATACTTTGAAATATCTCTCTCCAACGATCTAAATCAAACATAATTAAACGGCTTTTTTACCTGTTTCTGTTATTTCATCACTGATGATAACACCGTCTTTTAAACGTACAACTCTTTTGGTTTGTTCTGCAACTTCTTCTTCGTGAGTAATAACAAAAACAGTCATTCCTTCATCATTAATGTCTTTTAAAAGATCCATAACAGAATCTGTAGTAGTAGAATCTAAAGCTCCTGTTGGCTCATCTGCTAAAACTACTTTTGGTTTTGTTACAAGTGCTCTTGCTATTGCTACTCTTTGCTTTTGCCCACCTGATAACTCATTTGGTAAATGCTGAGCCCATTCTTTAAGACCTACCTTTTCTAAGTATTCTAATGCAACTTTTAAACGTTCTTTTCTATTCATTCCTTTGTAATACAAAGGTAATGCTACGTTCTCTAATGCTGTTTTGTAAGAAATTAGATTAAATGATTGAAAAATAAAACCCAAAAACTTATTTCTAAGTAATGCCGCTTTTTTCTCATTCATGTCTTTAATTAGTTGACCATTTAGGTAGTAATCTCCCTCATCATGAACATCTAACAATCCAACAATATTAAGTAGCGTTGATTTTCCGGAACCAGAAGATCCCATAATAGAAACAAACTCCCCTTCTTTTATATGTAAATCTATTCCTTTTAATACGTGTAAAGAATCTTTACCAATTGGGTAAGATTTGTGAAGATTTTGAATTTTAATCATTTGTTGGTTAATTTTTTTATTCTTTAACGAAAGTACCTAATGAATTATACAGCGCTTACTAATTTTTTGTTAAAAGCTAATTTCAATAAGAATTCATACATAAGACGGACGTGTTTTTAAAATGTTACAAAGAATTATAAAAAATATTAAAGTAATTTTGTAAAAGTTTAAAAGTCTACTATTTACATGGTGAAAATTCCAAAAAATAAAAAAGTTATTCTTTTTGATGGTGTTTGCAATCTTTGCAATACTTCCGTTAATAAAGTTATTAAGTACGATCAAAAGAACTTGTATTTATTTTGTGCTTTGCAGTCAGTAACTGGAAAGAAATTAACTTCTAAAATTGGAATTGAAACCGTGAAAGTTGATTCTATTATTTTATACGAACCTGGAGTTTCTTATGACATAAAATCTACTGCAGTATTAAAAATAATGAGTAGTTTTGGAGGTGTATGGTCTTTAACTAAAATCTTTTTTATCTTGCCTGAATCGTTTCGAAATTTCCTTTACGACTTTGTTGCTAGAAATAGATACAAATGGTATGGGAAAAAAGAAAGTTGTAGAGTACCAACTCCAGAATTAAAAGCAAAATTTCTAGATTAAATGTATTTACCTAATAATATTAAGTGTGTAATTTTTGATATGGATGGAGTAATAATAGACTCTGAAGAATTACATAAAAAAGCATATTATGAAACTTTTAATTCTCTAGGTGTTAGTGTATCTGATAAATTATACAAAACATTAACAGGATCTTCTACCATTAATGCATTTCAGAAATTGGTTAATCATTTTAATCTAGATATTAATCCAGAAGATTTAGTTAATGAAAAAAGAAAACGATACGTTAATTTTTTTGAAAATGACCCTAGCTTACATCTTGTAAAAGGCGTTGGTAAATTTATAAAAGCCCTTTACAGCAAAAATATAATTTTAATATTAGCTTCATCTTCTGCAATGGTTAATATTAATCGTGTTTTTAATCGTTTTGATCTAAATCCGTTTTTTAAAGATAAAATTAGTGGTGCAGATTTAAAGGAATCGAAACCAAATCCAGAAATTTTTGAAAAGGCAGCTTTGTTAAGTGGTGTTTCTAAGAAAAATTGCGTTGTTATTGAAGATTCAGACAATGGCGTTAAGGCAGCAAATGATGCAGGAATTTTTGTATTTGGTTACCGAAATCCTTTAGCCAAAGATCAAAAATTGAATAATGCAAACTTTGTAGTTAATCAGTTTTCTGAAATTTTTGAAGTTATAAAAGATAAAATTTAACCTACTTTAAGTTGTTTAAAATAAACTCAACAGTTTTATTTGTGTTATTATTTTCTTCAAATGAATCTGTAATATGTTTAGATTTTATGGCATAACCTTGCGTAATCATGTAGTTAATTTCTTTAATATATTCTAAAGAAACTTTACCTGTTAAAAGAGGATTTAAGTCGTTACCTTTTTTACTATAATTAAAAATATTTCTTAAGCCTGAAAGGTATAAATAGTCTTTGGTAAAACCTCCTCCTCTGTGTGCACGAACAGAAGTGTAATATGCGTCTTCTTTATTTAAGTCATAGCCATTATGGAGTAAATTAAATGTTCTAGAGAAAGAGTAGCCCTTTGCCAAACTATCTACTGCAATTACTCTATAGGCTAATTCCTTTAATCTTTTTATTGTTAAATTTCCAGACATGTATTCACTAAAAACAGCTAAACCTTCTTGCGTTTCTTCATTATTTGGGAAACCATTAGAAAATATTTTTAATGGATGTAAAGCTCCGTTCATAGTAGTAACCATATGAACACCAATTTCATGATTTGTAAGTATGTTTATTTGATTATCTGAGAATTTATGATTTTCATTTAGTACTAGTGTTTTGGTACTATTTGAAACCATTGCAATTGCTCCCATTGTAGAAGAGTTTTTTATATGGTAAGAAAAGTCATATTTTTTTGAATATTCTCTAAAAAAACGATGAGATTCTGTTGCAGTATATTTTTGTTTAAATAAATCTATGTTAGCATCTTCGCTTTCAAAATGAAGAATAAATTTTGCATTATCAACATCTTTTTCTGTTGGGGTACCAAAAGAGCGCAAACTATTGTAATAGAATCGTTTACCTTTTCCTATGGTTTCTATACACTGAATTATTCCTGAATAAAAATAAATAATATCCTCATAAAAATCACGAAGTCTTTCATCTTCTATTTCTTCAATTTTTAATGCAAAGAATTCTTTATGAAGACTAAATTTATCAAAGTCTCTTTTTGGATATGTAAATATTGGATCTTTTAAATATTTAGATGCAAAGAATTTTTCTTTTTCTTCTTCTACATTGGTTGGATTTACATAATTAAGTAGTTCTATTTTCTCTACAATTGCATCTATTTGACGATCTATTTCAAATAATATCTTGTTTTTATAAGAAAGCTCTTGTATCATAAATGTAAAAATTAACCGATTGCAAAATTACAATTTATGTACTTTATAAAATGCTTCTGCATGAAGTTTTACTTCCTTTTTTAAAAAATTTTCTACAGTACGTACAACTTCAGGAAATATAATCTGCTCTATTTCATCACAATATATTTTTGCAATTTCTGTAGCAAGAACAAGTGTGTTTTTAAAATTAGCTGTTATGTATTTTAAAAAATATCCATTGCCAAAGAAAGTATCGTTAATTTTAGCTGTTGACGGAATAGAATGTGGAAATGGAGTATTTTCTAAAGTATTCCTCCAAGATTCAATTTGATTCGAAAATCTATCATTATTGATATTTTTTGTCCCAAGATTCCAAGTTGGCACTTCTCTATCCCATCTTTTCCAATTATAAGAATGCATATCATACACAACACACACACCAAACTTTCCTTCAATTTTTGAAAGTAAAGCATGAACAACTTTATAAAAATTATGGTGTTTTTTTATGCTTTTAGCATACATTTCTTTTGATAAAGGTTTTTCCCATAATTTCTTTCCCCATGCATCTTCATAAATGGCTGTTTCAGGAGGCCTATTTAAATCGTATTCAAAACGCGAATCGCAACCTGCTATAACGATTGGATGCGATTGAACCATTTCTTTGGTACATGGATCTTCTTCATACCATCTTTCATAAGCCGAGTGTAAACAATTATCCCAAAGTTCTTTTCTAAATTGATTTCCATTATGTACAGCCCCACAAATGTAGTGTACATATTTATCAATTTTTAATGTAAAGGAATAATCTGTTGCAATAGCTTCAAAAGTTTCCTCTTTTTCTATTTTAGATATAATTTCTTGTATGCTCAACCTCTCCATTTAATCTATAATTTTCTTTAAAATTGTAAATACTTTTCTTTCTATTATATCTACTGAGCCATCAGCAAAAAAGACATTTTTTATTTCTCTAATTAAACTCTCTTTTTCGCTTTGGTTTAGTTTGTTTTCAGAAATGTATTTTTGAATTTTATTTAAATTATTTTCATCAGAGTCTATTACCACTTCTGTGTGTATTTTATGAAATGTTTCTTCATCTATTTTTGACAAAATATACTCCTCTTCTTCTTTCGTTTCTATATAATTACAATGTGCAGCATATAAAAGTACATAAGCTAAGAACTCTTTTCTTGTCCAATTCATAGTTAATTATTTGGTTATTGGTAAATTTTTTATACTTGCCCATTCTGTCCATGAGCCATCATAAACAGCAAAGTTTTTATAACCTAACTCACTTGCTATCAGTGCTAAAATAGAAGCAGTAATTCCAGAGCCACAAGTAAAAATCATATCTTTTTTATTTGGATTTATTGACGCAAAAATTTTTATTAATTCTTTTTTACTCTTATAATAATTATTTTTTAATACGTCGTAAAAAGGCAAGTTTTTAGAGTTAGGAATATGACCTCCTTGTAAATCTTTTCTTGGTTCTGGTTCTTCCGCATAAAAACGTTTTTTAGACCTTGCATCAATTATTATTTTAGAATTGTTACTAGAAGCTTTTAAAACATCTTTAGTTAAAGCTAGTTTAGATGCAGTAAAATTCACCTTAAAATCCCCTCTTTTTATGTCTTTTTTATAACTACTAACGGTAGAATATCCAGATTCTTGCCATGCTTGTAAACCCCCATCAAGAATGGCAATATTTGTAAATCCCATTAAGTGAAATAACCACCAAACTCTTGGAGAAGAATATATTCCAATAGCATCGTAAACAACAATACAACTGTTGTTATTAATGCCAATTTCTCTTGCTTTATTTTGAAAAACTAATGGCTCTTGTACAGTATTAGGCAAAGAAGATTTTATATCAGAAAAGCTATTTTTAAGATCAAAAAAAATTGCTCCTTTAATAATTTTGCTTGAATTATTTGTGGTTTTTTTATTAGCTACTTTTGGAATAGTAGCATCTAAAAGCACTAAGTTTGGGTGATTTAAATGACTCTTTAACCATGCAGCAGATACAATTCCGGAAGTAGCTTCTAATTCCATGTTATTGGCTTTAGGCTTTATCTACTACTTCTTTAAATCTAGATTTACGCAAAAAAGCAGCATCTCTTTCTAATACCTTACTTTCCATAAAGTTTACAACTTTTTCTTGAATTCTGGTTTTATAAACCTTATTCATATACGTAATTCCTCCAGGAGACATAACATTAACTTCTACAAGTTTTCCACCAATTACATCAATACCAACAAAATACAAACCATCTTTTACTAATCTAGGTCCTATTTTATGACAAAGCAACTTTTCTTGTTTGGTTAGTTTGTGTTTTTGAACACTACCACCAGCAGAAACATTAGATCTATGATCTTTATCACCAGGAACACGTTTCATTGCACCAATTGGTTGGCCATTTAATAGTAAAATTCGTACATCTCCCTTTTCTGCACCTTCTATATATTCTTGCAAAATAACATAATCAGATTCTCCATTACTTTTACTTATATAGAAATCTAAAAGTGAGTTAATATTACCCATTGCAGATTTTTCAATTAAAATTACACCAGAACCGCCAAAACCATTTAGTGGTTTTAAAATCATTCTATCTGCTTTAGATTCTTCAATCATTCTAATTAAATAATCTTTATTTTTTGAAACATGAGTTACAGGAATAATTTCATTTTCTGGATCTTCTATAACTGCAGTGTATAATTTGTTATTGGCTTCTCGCATTCCTTGAACAGAATTGATGATAAAAACATCATCTTTTACAGAGTCTAAAAAGTTTAACATTAATGGATCTAAAGGTGGTTCTGCACGCATAAAAATTACATCAAAACCAGCTAGAGGAAGCATTTCTTCGCGAGTTGTAGTTTTTTTGTAAAATGTTTTCATGTTTGCTGGAATTTTCTCCATACGATTTAGAATTGTACAAAAAGCATTGGTAACACTATTTCTAACAGTTAAGTTAGAGGGGCTACAGACTGCTACACCATGCCCTCTTTTCATACATTCATGAATTAGAGTGAGAGATGTATCATTTTCAGGTGATTTAATACTATCCCAAGGATACATTAAAAAGCAAACATTCATAATTATTATTTTAAATTCTACTTAACTTCATCGTAATTATCATCCCAATTTTTGGGCTTTGGATCTTTTAATTTCCCAACACTTTTAGCAACCAATGTAGAAACTGTTGCATCTCCTGTAACATTTATTACGGTTCTACACATATCTAAAGGTCTGTCTACGGCAAAGATTAAAGCTAAACCTATTGCTAGTTTTTCTGCCGGAAAATTTACAGATTCTAATACAATAACGAGCATTACCATTCCTGCTCCAGGTACTGCTGCAGAGCCTATAGAGGCTAATAATGCTGTTAAGATTATCATTAATTGATCTACAAAAGACAAATCAAATCCTAAGGCTTGTGATATAAAAACTGCTGCTATAGCTTGGTATAATGAGGTACCATCCATATTTATTGTTGCACCTACTGGTAAAACAAAACTAGATACTTCTTTATCTACGCCAATATGCTCTTCAACTCTCTCCATAGTAACTGGGAGTGTTGCTGCACTTGAACTTGTAGAAAAAGCCAATAATTGTGCTGGACTTAATTGTTGCAAAAACCAAAACGGATTCTTTTTCGTAAAAATACTCACTAATATCATATAGAAGACTACTAATAAAAGTAGACCTCCAACTACTGTAAAGGCGTATTTTAAAAGTGCTATTAGTAAATCTGGATCATTGGAAGAAACAACCACATTTGCTAAAAGTGCAAATACAGCATAAGGTGCAAAAAGCATTATAAGATCTACCATTTTTAAAACTACTTCATTCAAAGAATCAAAAAAATCTTTGAGAGGTTTTGCAGCTTTCTCTCCTATTAAAAGCATAGAAATTCCTAAAAAGATAGTAAAAAAGATAACTTGAAGCATGGATTTGTTTTCACTAAAAGCCTTTATAGCGTTATCTGGAACCATGTCTACCAAAAACTGAAGTGGACCACTGCTTTTTTGTTTAGAAGCTTCAGCAATTTTAGATTGAACACCACCACTATTTGCATAGGTATCTGTCAGTTTTGCAATAGTATCTTCAGAAACACCATTACCTGGTTGTACAATATTAACTAAAAATAAACCTATAGAAATTGCTACTACAGTAGTAATCATATAAATTCCTATTGTTCGTAAACCTATATTTTTAAATTTAGAAATATCTTTTAAATCTGAAATCCCTTTAACCAATGATGCTATGATTAAAGGAACAGCTATTAGTTTTAAAAGTTTTACAAAAATAGTTCCAAAAGGATTTATCCAATCAGATACAAATTTTGCACCTCCGTCTAAAGTTGTCATTCCAAGTCCAAACAGAATACCCAAAACCATACCAATTAAAATTTTCCAGTGTAGTGCTAATTTCTTCATGTAAAAATGTAGTTTTTAAAATTTGAAAGATAAAAAATTATTTAAAGAATAAAGAAGGATATCTATTTTATGTAATAGATTTTTTTTAACTTGAAGTACAAATAAAAATAGAATAAAAATGGAAGGTATATTAGATTTTATAAAAAGTGATTTAGGAAAAAAAATTGTTTCAGGAGTTGCGGATTCTACAGGAAATGATACAGATAAAACAAGTAGTGTTTTAACAATGGGGTTACCTTTACTAATGAAAGGAATGGAAAGAAATGCTTCTTCTACTGATGGTGCTTCAAGTCTTTTTAAAGCTCTTGAAACTAAGCATGATGGAAGTATTTTAGATAACTTGGGTAGTCTATTTAATGGAGGTGTAAATGAAGAAGTAAAACAAGATGGTACAAATATTTTAAATCATATTTTGGGAGCAAAACAAAATGGAATAATGCAAGTTATTGGTCAAAAATCAGGGCTAGATGTTAGCGCTGTTAGTAATATTTTAAAAATTGCAGCTCCTATAGTAATGGGCTTTTTAGGAAAACAAAAAAACGCGAAAGGTCTATCAAACTCAAAGGATATATCTAATTTAATTGGAGGAATTCTAGGTGGTAGCAGCACAAAAAATGAACAAGGTTTTCTAGAACAAATATTAGATTCTGATGGAGATGGAAGTGTTGTAGATGATGTTGCTGGATTGTTGTTAGACAACACTAAAAAATCTGGAGGAGTTGGTGGTATGTTAGGTGGTTTATTTGGAAAATAAGAAATTTTTTAATGAAAAAACTCAAATATTTAGTTTAGTTTTTAATCTTTAAACTTTACTAGTCATACAAGATTTATAAATGTTTTCATAAATAGGCAGTATGTTTTGTAGAGAAAATTTCTTGGTATGCTCAAAGGCATTTTGTTTAAACTTTTGTAAGGTTTCATCATTTTGTAATATGTAAAGCGCATTTTTTACCATATCTTCAATATCTCCTACATCACTTAAAAATCCTGTTTCTCCATTTACATTAACTTCAGGTAAACCACCTGCATTTGATGATATTACAGGTGTTTTAGCTGCCATTGCTTCTAAAGCGGCTAAACCAAAACTTTCTGTTTGCGATGGTAAAATAAATAAATCTGAGTAACATAAAATTTTATCTATTTCAGAGCTATTTCCTAAGAAATACACCTTGTCTTTTATTTTTAATCGCTTTGCTAATCGTTCTGCCTCTTTTCTATCTGGACCTTCACCTATTAAAAGTAGTTTAGAAGGGGTTTCTTTTTGAATTTTATAAAACACTTTTATTACATCTTCTACCCGTTTAACCGGTCTAAAGTTACTAATGTGTGTAATAATTCGTTCTTCTGGTTTTGCTAAAGCAACTCTTTCACAATCCTCTTCCTCTGCTTTTATATATTTATCTACATCTATAAAATTGTAAACAACCTCTATGTCTTTCCTAATATTAAAAAGTCTATTTGTGGTTTTTTTTAGATCATGAGAAACAGCTGTAACAACATCAGAATTATTAATGCTAAACTCCACTGCAGTTTTATAAGTTGGGTGACTCCCTACTAGTGTAATATCTGTTCCATGAAGGGTTGTAACTACTTTAATATGAACCCCCTTTTCTTTAAGCATCTGTTTTGCCATATACGCAGCATATGCGTGAGGTATTGCATAATGTACGTGTAATACTTCAATTTTATAACGCTGAACCACATCTACCAATCTAGTTGATAATGCTAGTTGATAAGGTTGGTGATTAAATAAAGGATACTCTTCTATGGTAACTTGATGAAAGTGTAATTTATGCGACAAATAATCTAGTCTAACTGGATGATTGTATGTTATAAAATGAATTTCATGCCCATTATTTGCAAGAGCCATTCCTAATTCTGTAGCCAAAACACCACTACCCCCAAAAGTTGGGTAACATACAATACCTATTTTCATTAATCTAATTTATTTGTCAATTCAAAGATACAGGGATTATTTTTTTTGACCTCAAAAGAAAATCACAAAAAAAAACTCGTATTAGCATACGAGTTTTAATTTTTTATTATTTGAAATTTAATAGTCTCCTAATGTTTCTGGATTTTGTGCTAAAGCAGATGCTAATTGTTCATCATTAGGTGCTACTCCATGCCAAGCATGTGTATGCATCATAAAATCTACTCCATTACCCATTTCTGTATGTAATAAAATGCACACTGGTTTGCCTTTTCCCGTTAATGATTTTGCTTTTTGCAAACCTTCTAAGACAGCATCAATATCATTTCCTTTTTCAATATCTATGACACTCCAATCAAAAGCTTGAAATTTAGCTTTGATATTACCCATATTAAGAACGTCTTCTGTTGCACCATCAATTTGTTTTCCATTTAAATCTATAGTACAAATCATGTTATCTATTTTTTTAGCAGATGCATACATGATTGCTTCCCAATTTTGACCTTCTTGTAACTCTCCATCACCATGAAGTGAATACACAAGTTTGTTATCGTTATTTAGCTTTTTAGCCTCTGCTGCACCAATAGCAACAGACATACCTTGCCCTAAAGAACCAGAAGCTATTCGTACACCAGGTAAACCTTCATGGGTTGTAGGGTGGCCTTGTAAACGAGAATCTATATGTCTAAATGTAGCTAATTCTGATACAGGAAAAAAACCACTATGTGCTAAAACACTATAGTAAACTGGAGAAATATGACCATTAGATAAAAAGAATAAATCTTCGTTTTTTCCATTCATGTCAAATTCTGTCGAATAATCCATTACTTCTTGATATAAGCAAGTGAAAAATTCTGCACATCCTAAAGAACCTCCAGGATGGCCTGAATTTACTGCATGAACCATTCTTAAAATGTCTCTACGTACTTGTTGTGTAAAGTCTTGTAATTGTTGCGTTGTTGGCATTTTGAGTATTTGTTAATCTTCGACAAAAATACAAAAGTGATTTTATTACAAATGTTTTTTAAATTTATTTATTTTAAAATTATTAACAGTTGTAATGGTATTTTTATGTTTTCTGTTTTTGCTTTTTGGCAGCAGGAAATAAAACGTTATTTAATATTAATCTATATCCTGGGGAAGTTGGGTGCAAATCTAGTTCTGTTTTAGGGTCTCCTACTCTATGTGTATAATCTTCAGGATCATGACCACCATAAAAAGTAAACATCCCTTTTCCTTTGGTACCGTGAATGTATCTGGCTTCTCTATTAGTTTTATTTTCTCCAAGTACCAAAACGTTGCTTTTAATAGCATCTCTATCAAACGAAGTGGTTTGCCCCATAAATCCTTTAACCAAAACGGTATGATTTTGAGTTAGCATGGTTGGTACAGGATCCCATTTGGCTGAAAACTCCAAGAGTGAGAAATAGTCAGAAGTTTTAGGAATTCTTCTTTTACGAGTCATATCTATAGATGAAAACTCATACACCAAAGGATTTCTTACTAACTCAAAATTGGTAAACGCGAAAGTTTTATTGAAGTTTATTTGCGATTGATAGTTTGGTGTTGATGCATCACCATCAAACATAGCTTCTGCAATATCTACATCTTCAGCAGCTAAAGCTATATCGAAACTATCTGTAGCAGAACACATTGCAAACATAAAGCCACCACCAATTACATAATCTCTAATTTTTTTGGCAACAGCTAGTTTTTCTTCCGATACTTTAGAAAAACCCAACTCTGCAGCTAATTTCTCTGCATCTTTTTTTCCTTGAATATACCAAGGTGCAGTTCTAAAAGAACCGTAAAAACGTCCATATTGTCCCGTAAAATCTTCATGATGTAGGTGAAGCCACTCGTACAATACTAATTTATCTGCTAGAACCTCTTTGTCATAGATAACATCAAAAGGAATTTCTGCGTAGGTTAAAACCATGGTAACAGCATCATCCCAAGGCATTTTATCTTTTGGAGAATAGACTGCAATTTTAGGTGCTTTTTCTAAAGAAACAGCTTCTTGATTTGAGGAAGGTGCACTAATTTCTTCTAATATTAGTTGCGCTTTTGCGTCGGAAATTATTTCGTAAGAGACACCTCTAATTTTACATTCGTTTTCTATAATTTTATTATTCTCTATTAAAAAAGCACCTCCATCGTAATTTAACAACCATTTCGATTTTATACCTGCTTCTAACCCAAAATAAACAATACCATAAGCTTTTAAATGATTTCTTTGATTATCGTCATTCATTGGGATATACACAAAAGATGCCCAAGATGAAATGGTCGAAAAAATGAAAACAAGAACAAAAAATATTTTTTTCATACAAACGAAAATACACAATTACTTTTATGCAATTGTGTATTCTAAAATATTTTAAATATTTATTAAGAGTTTAACTGTCTCTTACTGTTATTAAATATTTTAATTGTATTTGTTATAGGTATCTTTATTAAAATGGCACTCCATCATCATCATCTCCAAATGCGTCTTTTGGTTCTATTCTTTGATTTGGAGAAAAGTCATCATCATCTAAAGAACTATTCATTGCAGATTGGAATTCGCTACTGAAACTTTCTTCTAAGTCAGAGAATTTTGCTAAATGTCCTGTAAACTTTAAACGAATATTATCTAAGCCACCATTTCTGTGTTTAGCAACAATAAATTCCCCTTGACCTTCACATGGTGTATGATCATCATCATCCCATTCTGTCATTCCATAATATTCTGGTCTAAAAATAAAGCTTACAATATCTGCATCTTGTTCAATTGCACCAGATTCACGTAAATCAGATAATAAAGGTCTTTTACTACCACCTCTAGTTTCTACAGCACGTGATAACTGTGATAAAGCTATAACAGGCACATTAAGTTCTTTTGCTAGTGCTTTTAAGTTTCTTGAAATTGTAGATATTTCTTGTTCACGATTTCCACCACCTTTTGCATTAGTTCCTGCAGTCATTAACTGTAAATAATCAATTACAATAATTTTAACTCCATGTTGTGAAACCAATCTTCTTGCTTTGGCTCTTAAATCGAAAATAGATAAGGATGGTGTATCATCTATAAAAATTGGTGCATCTGAAAGTCGTTTTACTTTAACATTCAATTGTTCCCACTCATGTGGCTCTAAATTTCCTTTTCTAAGTTTTTCTGAAGTTAAACCTGTTTCGGAAGAAATCATTCTTGTAATAAGCTGTACAGAAGACATCTCTAGAGAAAAAACTGCAACAGGATGATTAAAATCTATTGCCATATTTTTTGCCATCGAAATAACAAACGCTGTTTTTCCCATACCTGGTCTTGCTGCAATAATTATTAAATCTGATGGTTGCCAACCAGAAGTTAATGCATCTAGTTTAGTAAAACCAGTTGCCAAACCAGACATGCCCTCTTTATTACCAATTTCTTGGATTTTTTTAAGCGCTTGTTTTACCAGTGAATTGGCATCTTCAGAACTCTTTTTTAAATTACCTTGGGTTACTTCAAATAATTTTCCTTCAGCCTCATCTAACAAATCAAATACATCCGTAGATTCATCGTATGCATTTTCTATAATTTCGGATGAAATAGAAATTAAACGACGTTGAATATATTTTTGGAGTATTATTCTTGAATGAAATTCTATGTGCGCAGAAGATGCTACTTTTTGGGTTAACCGAATTAAATAAAAATCGCCACCAACCATTTCTAATTTACCATTCTTTTTCAACAAGTTAGAAACAGTTAATAAGTCTATTGGCTGTGAATTTTGAAACAATTCATAAATTGCAGCATAGATTTCTTTATGCTTTGCATCGTAAAATGCATCTGCATGCAAAATATCAATTACATCATCAATTCCTTTTTTATCAATCATCATAGCACCAATAACAACCTCCTCTAAATCAACAGCTTGTGGTGGCACTTTACCTTTTTCTAAACTTATAATTCGAGATTTATCGATCTTAGTTCCTTCTAATGTTTTTGGTTTACTCATGTAGCAAATGTATATTTTTAGTACCTAAAATGGATACTGAAATTAACATTTATTTATAAACAATTTTTGTAAATTAAATTGTTATTATCTTGTTGATAACAACTAAGGTTTTACATATTTTATTTACTTTAGCTTAAATGAAATGGAACAAAAAACATGTAGTTCTTAGTGCATTTTTACCAATACAAGTTCTTTTTGTTCAGTTAAGTGCATCAAATCCTGAATGGATTGAGCAATATTACTCAAGAGGAATCTACATCTATATTTCTTCTTTTTTGAGAATTGTTTTTGGTTGGATTCCCTATTCTGTTGGCGATGTTTTGATTCTTTTTTTACTTTTATATCTTCTTCATTTCGTTTATAGTTTACTACGTTATAAATTCAAAAAAACAGTTTCACTTACTTTAGAGTTTACTGCTGTTCTTTCTGTCATCTATTTCTGTTTTTATTTTTTTTGGGGATTGAATTATTACAGGGTTCCTTTAGAAAAAAACCTTCGTTTTCAACAAAAGAAATATTCTTCTGAACAACTTATTAAGACAACAAAATTTGTTGCAAATGAGCTAAATAAAATACATTTTTCGATAACTAACAATGATACACTAATAGTAAAAAGCCCTTACACAAGAAAAGAAATCTATAAATTATCTGTACATGGCTTTAAAGAAGTAGAGAAATTATTTCCCATTCTAAAATATAGATTTCCATCTGTAAAAAGTTCATCCATGAGTTTACTACAAACTTATAATGGAACTTCAGGGTATTTAAATCCTCTTACTGGAGAAGCTCATGTTAATAGTAGAATTCCTAAAACTGGGTATCCTACTACTACATGTCATGAAATAGCACATCAAATTGGTTTTGCGGCAGAAAACGAAGCAAATTTTATTGGCTTTTTAGCTGCTAATTACAGTGAAAACCCTTATTTTAAATATGCTAGTTATAGAATGGCTTTTTCTTATTGTATTGCTGAAGTAAGAAAACGAAATCCAAAAATTTCAAAAGAAATTTGGAGCACTCTACACAAAGGGATAGTAAAAGACTATAACAACAGTTACATTTTTTGGAATTCCTATAAAAACCCAATTGAGCCACTGGTAAAAAAAGGCTATAACTCATATTTAAAAGCAAATAATCAGAAAGCAGGAATTGCTTCTTATAATTATGTAGTAGATTTATTAATAAGTTTTTTAAACAAAGAAATTAATTCTTCTCACTCTTAATATTATGTTAAAATAATTCTATTTAACCTTTTTAAAAAAGGTATTTCTAATTTTATAATCTAATTCAAATAATACAAACTTTATGAAAAAACTATTTTTTCTACTCTTTGTCTTTTCGATTTCGATATTGAAAGCGCAGGATTATTTCCCGACAGACAAAGGTGTAATGACAAAAGAAAGTACATTGTTTGCCTTTACAAATGCAACAATTTACGTAACTCCCTCTGAAATAATTAAAAAAGGTACTTTGGTTATAAAAGACGGAAAAGTAAAGGATGTTGGTAAAAGAGTTAACATTCCTTCTAATGCAAATGTAATAGATTTAGAAGGTAAAACCATCTATCCATCTTTTATTGATTTATATGCCAATTTTGGTATTCCAAAACCAAAACGTAGGGCTTCTGGTGGTAGATATGAACCTTCTAGAGAGGGTTACTATTGGAACGATCACATAAGACCAGAAACAAATCCGGTTGTTAATTTTAAATTTGATACTAAAAAAGCTAAAGCAATGCTTGAAGCTGGTTTTGGAGCTGTAAATACACACATGCAAGATGGTATAATGAGAGGTACTGGTATGTTAGTTGCTTTAAATCCTAACTCAACTGATGCGTACAGAATTTTAGACACAAAATCTTCGCAACATTTATCTTTTAATAAAAGCGTGCAATCAAGACAGTCTTATCCTGGATCTAGAATGGGTGCAATGGCTTTATTAAGACAAGTGTATAACGATGCAAAATGGTATGCAGATGGAAATATGGACAATAAAGATATGTCTTTAGAAGCCGTTAATTCAAATAAAAATCTAGTATCAATTTTTGAGACTGGAAATCATTTAGACGCAGTTAGAGCAGATAAAGTTGGAGACGAATTTGGAATTCAATATACAATCGTTGGTTCTGGAGATGAATATGAAAGAGCTAAAGACATAAAAGCAACGAATGCTAATTTTATTATCCCAGTTAACTTTAGCAATGCATACGATGTTTCTAATCCATTATTAGCAGAACAAATCTCCTTAAGAGATATGAGAAAATGGAATCAAGAGCCATCTAACTTAAAGGTGTTAGCAGATAATGATGTAAATTTTGCTTTAACAACATACCGTTTAAAATCTGTTAAACAATTTCATAAAAACCTACAGAAAGCAATAAAATATGGCTTTGATAAAGAAAAAGCATTAGCTGCACTTACAACAATTCCTGCTAGTATTATAGGAAATAATACTGTTGGTAACTTAAACACTGGTAGTCATGCAAATTTCATTATTACTTCAGGAGATATTTTTGATGCTAAAACTACACTTTACGAAAATTGGGTTCAAGGATCTAAAAACGTAATTAATGAAATGAATGTTTTAGATATTACTGGAAATTATACTGTTTCCGTAAATAATATGAATTATAACCTAAAAATATCTGGGAGTGGAACAAAACAACAAGGAAGTTTTACAAATGGAGATTCTAAAGTAAAAGCAAAGTTTCAGTTTAAAGACAACTGGATCTCTGCTACTTTAAATGATGCTAATGGTTACACTAGACTTTTAGGAAAAGTTATTGAAGGAAAAGATAATATTGAAGGAATTGCTTACGATACAGAAGGAAATGAGTCTAAGTGGACTGCAACAAAATTAAATTCAGAAACCTCTAAAAAAGAGAAATCTAAAAGTGGTTCATCTAAAACTTATGAAGTTGTACCTGTGAGCTATCCAAACTTAGGTTTTGGTAATTATAAGCAACCAGAAACACAAACTATTTTAATTAAAAATACAACAGTTTGGACTAGTGAAGATGCAGGTATTTTAGAAAACACAGACGTTTTATTAAAAGATGGTAAAATAACTAAAATAGGTAAAAATCTTAAAGCAAGAGGAGCTACAGTAATTAATGGTGAAGGCAAACATTTAACTGCTGGTATAATAGACGAGCATTCACATATTGCTGCTTCTGCTGTTAATGAAGGTGGTCAAAATTCTTCTGCAGAAGTTACCATAGAAGACGTTGTAGACCCAACAGATATTAATATTTACAGAAACTTATCAGGAGGAACCACAACTTCTCAGATTTTACATGGCTCCGCAAATCCAATTGGAGGTCGTTCTGCAATTATAAAATTAAAATGGGGTGAAAATGCAGACAATATGATTTATGATAATAGTCCTAAATTCATAAAATTTGCCTTAGGAGAAAATGTAAAACAATCTAGAAATCCAAATGCTACAAGATTTCCACAAACAAGAATGGGTGTAGAACAATTATTTATAGATTATTTTACTAGAGCAAAAGAATACGATGCCTTAAAGAAAAGTGGAAAGCCTTACAGAAAGGATGAAGAGATGGAAGTTATTGCAGAAATTTTAAATGGTGAGCGTTATATTTCCTGTCATTCTTATGTACAATCTGAAATAAACATGCTAATGAAAGTAGCAGAACAATTTAATTTCAGAGTTAATACTTTTACACACATACTAGAAGGCTACAAAGTTGCAGATAAAATGGCAGAACATGGCGTTGGTGGCTCTACATTCTCAGATTGGTGGGCCTACAAATACGAAGTAATAGATGCTATTCCTTTTAATGCAGCAATTATGCATAATGCAGGAGTAACAGTAGCAATAAATTCTGATGACAGAGAAATGTCTAGACGTTTAAATCAAGAAGCTGCTAAAACTATGAAATATGGAGGTATGACTGAAGAAGAAGCATGGAAAACAGTAACAATTAACCCTGCAAAGCTATTGCATTTAGATGATAGAGTTGGTAGTATTAAAGAGGGTAAAGATGCAGATGTAGTTCTTTGGTCTGGACATCCAATGTCTATTTACACAAAAGTAGAAAAAACAATTATAGAGGGTAAAGTTTATTTTGATAGAAAAGAAGATATTGCAAAAAGAAAAGCAATAGCAGAAGAAAAAAGTAAACTAATTAAAATGATGTTAGATGCAAAAATGGGTGGTGCAAAAGTACAAGCTCCTATGAAACGTCAAGACAGAAACTTTGTGTGTGAAACATTAGAAGAACAACAAAACTAAAAATGATGAAAAAAATAATGTATACTTTATTATTTCTTGTAATTACAGGAAATAGTTTTGCCCAACAAACTCCAGCTCCAAAACAGACTGCTGCAATTAGTATAGAAGGTGCAACAGCACATCTTGGTAATGGAGAAGTTATAGAAAATTCATTAATTATGTTTAATGATGGAAAAATAACTTTTGTAGGTAGTGCAAATGCAAAAATTGCAAGACAAGGAACAATTATAGATGCAAAAGGCAAGCATGTATATCCTGGTTTTATTGCTGCAAACGCCTCTTTAGGATTAGTAGAAATAGATGCTGTAAGAGCAAGTAACGACTTAGATGAAATAGGTGCTAACAATCCCCATATTAGAAGTTTAATTGCATACAATGCAGAAAGTAAAGTGGTAGAATCCATGCGTCCTAATGGAGTTTTAATGGCACAAATTACTCCTAGAGGTGGTTCTATTTCTGGTTCTTCATCTGTTGTACAACTTGATGCATGGAACTGGGAAGATGCAGCTATAAAAGTAGACGATGCAATTCATATGAATTGGCCATCAAGCTTTACAAGAGGAAGATGGTGGTTAGGAGAAGATCCTGCTTTAAAAGCAGATCCTAACTATGGAAAAAGAGTAGAAACTATGAGAGAATACTTCGAAAATGCAAACAGGTATTTAAATAGTTCTAGAGAAAGAAAACACATTCCTTACGAAGCAACTGCAGGATTATTTGATGGAACCAAAAAAATGTTTATTCATGTTAATGGTCCAAAAGAAATAACAGATGCAGTTTCTATGTTTAAAGGTTTAGGTATAAAAAATCTTGCAGTTGTTAATGCAGCAGGAGCAGAAAGTGTAGCTGATTTCTTAGTAGAACATAACGTTGGTGTAGTATTACAAAGACCACATAGAAATCCAAATAGTGAAGATGACGCTTATGACTCTACATATACAATAGCTAAAAAACTTACCGATAAAGGAGTTATAGTTGCTATAGGAATGGAAGGACAAATGGAGAGAATGAATACTAGAAATTTACCATTTTATGCAGGAACATTTGCAGGTCATGGTTTAGCAAAAGAAGAAGCATTAAAATTAATTACTTTAAATGCAGCAAAAATTTTAGGAATAGATTCTTTTGTAGGAACCTTAGAAGTTGGTAAAGATGCAACCTTATTTATCTCTAAAGGAGATGCATTAGATATGGTAGGTAACCAATTGACTAAAGCATATATTCAAGGTAGAGATATAAGTTTAGAAACGCATCAAACAAGACTGTGGAAACGTTATTCTAATAAATATCAAACTAAATAATAGTTGTTAAAAGGTTCGCAAATTGCGAACCTTTTTTGTTTATACAAATGTTCGTTTTTAAATATATTTGTAATGATGAAAAATATCTCTAGCGTAAATAATAATCAAATTAAAAATCTTGTAAAACTTCAAGAAAAATCCAGAGAAAGAAAAAAAAAAGGCTTATTTATTATTGAAGGTTTAAGAGAATTATCTCTCGCTGTTTCCTCTAATTATGAGGTTAAAACGATTTTTATCAACGAAAATATAATGGATGAAAATGTAATTAGAGATATTTTAAATAAAGAAGTAGAAATAATTTCCTTATCTAATTCTGTTTATCAAAAAGTAGCTTACAGAGAAAGTACAGAAGGTGTTATTTGTATTGTTAAAGCAAAAAAACACAATTTAAGTGATATAACAATTACCAAAAAAAATCCGCTGATAATTGTTGCTGAAGGCATAGAAAAACCAGGGAATTTAGGTGCTTTATTACGAACTGCAGATGCTGCTAAAGTAGATGCCTTTTTAATTGCAAACCCTATTAGTGATGTTTACAACCCTAACATTATAAGATCAAGTGTAGGTTGTGTCTTTACTCAAAATATTGGTATTGGCACGTCTGAAGAAATTATACAATTTTTATCTAATACTAATGTAAAAATATTTGCAGCAACATTACAAAACTCTAATGCATATCATAAAGAGAGTTATGTTGAACCAACTGCAATTGTTGTTGGAACAGAAGCCACAGGTTTAACAAAATTATTTAGAGATAATGCCTATCAAAATATTAATATTCCAATGCAAGGAAAAATAGATTCAATGAATGTTTCCGTTGCTGCTGCAATTTTACTTTTTGAGGCTAAAAGACAAAGAAATTTTAAATAAATGAAAGTACTAGGAATAGATATAGGTGGCTCAGGAATTAAAGCTGCCATTGTTAATACAAAAAATGGAGAATTACTATCAGAAAGATATCGTATAGACACTCCAAAACCAGCGGTTTCTTCTGCTGTTGCAGAAGTAGTTGCAAAAATGGTAAATCATTTTGATTGGCAAGGACCTGTTGGCTGCTGTTTTCCAACAATAATTGTAAATGGAGAATGTATGCATCATGGAAATCTAAGCAAAGAATGGTTGCATATAAAAGTAGACAAACTGTTCACTAGCGTTACAAATGGTAACGATTTTTATGTAAGTAATGATGCTGATTTAGCTGGTTTTGCAGAAATAAGCTTAGGTGCAGGGAAAAATAAAAAAGGAAAAGTTTTTGTTATAACTATCGGAACAGGAATTGGTTCTGGTTTATTTTATAATGGCAAACTTATTCCTAATGTAGAGTTAGGTAGAATTTACCACCCTAATGGAGATATCATAGAGAAATTTGCGTCAGATGCTGCTAGAAAACGAGAAGATCTATCACTAGAAGAATGGGCTAAACGTTTCGATTTCTTTTTAAACCATGTGAAAACATTACATTCTCCAGAACTCTTTATTATTGGGGGTGGAATTAGTAAAAAATTTACCAAATTTAAAGCATATCTATCTACAGATGTTCCAATTAAAGTTGCACATTTCAGAAATAATGCAGGTATAATTGGTGCTGCAATGTATGCAAAAAAATGCCATAACAAATAATGACACCTACTACTCTATTCTACATTCTAATAGGAATATTAATTGTAAATTTTTTGTTTGATAAAATTGTAGATATTCTTAATTTCAAAAATTTCGAAGCTACAATACCTGAAAAGTTAAGTGATGTTTATGATAAAACCGATTACGAAAAATCGCAATCTTACAAAAAAACAAATGCTCGTTTTAGTTTTCTAACTTCTAGCTTTACTTTTGTTTTAACTTTAATTTTCTTTTTTGTTGATGGTTTTAAAATAGTAGACGATTTTGCTAGAAGTATATCTTCTAACACAATAATTATTGCTTTGTTGTTTTTTGGTATTATAATCTTTGCTTCTGATATTCTTACAACTCCATTTTCTCTATATAAGACTTTTGTTATAGAAGAGAAATTTGGTTTTAATAAAACAACCCCAAAATTATTCTGGTTAGATAAGCTAAAAAGTCTTCTTTTAACCAGTATTATTGGTGGTGGTATTCTTGCTTTGCTAATAGTTTTTTACCAACTAACAGGAAAAAGCTTTTGGATTTTAGCGTGGATATTTATTGCTTTATTTTCCTTGTTTGTTAACATGTTTTATGCAAAATTAATAGTACCATTATTTAATAAGCAAACACCTTTAGAAGAAGGAGAATTAAAAACAGAAATTGAAAAATACGCTAATAAAGTTGGCTTTACTTTACAAAACATATTTGTTATAGATGGCTCAAAGAGATCTACTAAAGCAAACGCATACTTTTCTGGGTTTGGAAAACAAAAAAGAATAACACTTTACGATACTTTAATAAACGATTTAAACACACAAGAAATAGTAGCAGTTCTTGCTCATGAAGTAGGTCATTACAAAAATAAACACATCATTTTTAATGTAATAATATCTACCCTACTTACTGGAATTACACTGTATATCTTATCTCTTTTAATAGATTCTGCTTTACTTTCCAAAGCATTAAACATAGATACGCCAAGTTTTCATATAGGCCTGGTTGTATTTGGCATATTATACAGTCCTATTTCTGAAATTACAGGGTTTTTTATGAATTATGTATCTAGAAAGTTTGAATATCAAGCAGATAATTATGCTAAGAAAACTTATAGTTCTAAATATTTAATAAGTTCTCTAAAAAAACTAAGTAAAAAAAGTTTAAGCAATTTAACGCCACATCCTTTTTATGTTTTTGTAAACTACTCACATCCAACCTTGTTAAATAGAATAAAAAAATTAGAGGGTTAAGTTTGTGTTTTTCTTAAGTTATTGCTACATTCACTATACCTTTGATAAGTTTATTTATGCAATATACAGCAACCCTAGAAGAAGAAAATAAAGAGATAGCAAATAGATATAAAGATTTGCTAAAAGGCACTTATGAGGTCTTATCAAAAAAAGATAAAGAACTTATAAGAAAAGCTTTTGATGTTGCAGTAGAAGCACATTCTAACCAAAGAAGAAAATCTGGAGAACCTTATATTTTTCATCCAATTGCAGTAGCAAAAATTGTAGCTAATGAAATTGGCTTAGGAGCAACTTCTATTGCTGCAGCCCTATTACATGATGTGGTAGAAGACACAGATTTTACTATAGATGATATGGAGCAACTTTTTGGAGAAACCATTGCAAGAATTGTAAATGGCCTTACTAAAATATCTCGCTTAAATCATGATAAAGACACTTCTTTACAAGCGGAGAATTTTAGAAAAATGCTTCTAACACTTAACGATGATGTTCGTGTAATCTTAATAAAAATTGCTGATAGACTGCATAATATGCAAACAATGGATGCTATGCCAGACTATAAACAAGTTAAAATTGCATCAGAAACATTGTATATATATGCACCTTTAGCACATCGTTTGGGTTTATATAATATTAAAACCGAATTAGAAGATTTAGGGCTTAAATACACAGAACCAGATGTATATCAAAGCATTGTTGAAAAAATAATAGAAAGCAAGGAAGAACAACAAGATTACTTAGAGAAATTTTCAAAAAAATTAAAGGAAGACTTAGATAGAGAGCATTTTAATTACGATATAAAAGGACGTTTTAAGTCCATTTATTCTATTAGAAAAAAAATGCAAAAGCAAAATGTAACTTTTGATGAGGTTTTTGATAAATATGCTATTAGAATCATTTTTAAACCAATATCTAAAGACGAAAAACACGACGCTTGGAAAATTTACTCTGTTGTTACAGATAATTTTAGACCAAATCCTGCAAGGTTAAGAGATTGGATTTCGCAACCAAAAAGTACAGGATACGAAGCCTTACATATTACTGTAGTTGGCCCTGATGCTAAATGGGTAGAAGTGCAAATACGTTCTGAAAGAATGAACGAAATTGCAGAACGTGGTTATGCAGCTCATTTTAGATACAAACAAGGTACAAATCACGAAAGTGGTTTAGAAGCTTGGCTAAACAAACTAAAAGAAACATTAGAAAATCAATCTATAAATGCTGTAGATTTTGTAGAAGATTTTAAATTAAACTTGTACGCCAAAGAAATTTATGTTTTTACTCCTCTTGGAGATTTAAAATCATTACCAAAAGGAGCTTCTGCACTAGATTTTGCATTTTCTATCCATACAGACGTTGGTTTAAAATGCAGAGGTGCTAAAGTTAATGGTAAACTGGTACCACTAAGTCATATATTAAAAAGTGGAGATCAGATAGAAGTGATTACAAGTAACGCAAACAAACCTAACTCTAGATGGCTAGATTTTGTAATTACAGCTAGAGCAAAATCAAAAATTAGAGCAGCACTTAAAGAAGAAGAAAAAATTATTGCAGAAGAAGGGAAAGCAATCTTAATGCGAAAACTAAGGCACTTAAAAATTCCTTTTAATGAAAAAATAGTTAACGAATTAGGGAACTTTTTTAAACTTAAAACTAGTTTCGATTTATTTTATAGAATTGGTAATGGCGCAATAGATAATACCCAACTAAAAGCGTTTGTTGCACAGAGAAATAGTAAATTCTTAAATTTCTTTAAAACTAAACTAAGAAGACCTTCTTCTAAAAAAGAAGAGATAGAAACAGAAGAAGAAGTAAATGCAAAATACGATGCGCTTGTTTTTGGCAAAGAAGAAGAACGACTAGACTATAAACTATCTAAATGTTGCAACCCAATTGCAGGAGATAAAGTTTTTGGATTTCTTACTATCAATGAGGGTATTAAAGTGCATAAAATGAATTGCCCAAATGCAATTTCACTTCAATCTAATTATGCTTACAGAATAATGCCCGCTAAATGGATAGACTCTACTAAGCAAGATTTTGTGGTAATTTTAAATATTAGTGGTGTAGATAATAGAGGTATTATTAATGATTTAACCAAGATTATTTCTAATAATATGGGAGTATTTATTAATAGTATTAACATCTCTGGCAACCAAGGTGTATTTGAAGGCAAGCTTTCTCTTAATGTTAAAAATAACTCTCAATTAGAAAAATTAATTAAACGAATTAAAAGTGTAGAAGGAGTAAGAAAGGTAGATCGTGTTGATAGGTTATAAATAACAATTTTAAATTTATTCTTTTTATTAAGAATTAAGTGTAAATTTGTGACTCGTAAAAAATATTCTAATGAGCAACTCTCTTGAAAATCAAGAAATCGTAAAAAAAGTGTTTACTACTTATTTAGAAGAAAATAAGCATCGTAAAACACCTGAGCGTTACGCTATTCTACAAGAAATTTATGATGCTGATGAACATTTTGATATAGAATCTCTTTACATCAAAATGAAAAATAAAAACTATAGAGTTAGTAGAGCCACATTGTACAACACCATAGATTTGCTTTTAGATTGTAACCTAGTTCGTAAACATCAATTTGATGGGCAAACTATGGCACGTTATGAAAAAAGTTATTTTGATAAAAATCACGATCATGTAATCTTTACTGATTCTGGTGATGTTAAAGAATTTTGCGACCCAAGAATACAACTAATTAAGAAAACCATAGAAGATGTTTTTGATATAGATATTCATAACCATTCTCTTTATTTCTATGGTACCAAAAAGAAAAACGCTTAACAACACTTATACAAAAAAATAAAATGGCTGTAGATTTACTACTTGGACTGCAATGGGGAGATGAAGGAAAAGGTAAAATTGTAGATGTTCTAACTAAAAACTATGATATAATTGCTAGATTTCAAGGTGGCCCAAATGCTGGCCATACTTTAATTTTTGATGGAAACAAACACGTTTTACACACAATTCCTTCAGGAATTTTTCATAAAACAGCTTTAAATGTAGTTGGAAATGGAGTAGTAATTGATCCTGTTATTTTTCAGAAAGAATTAGAAAATTTAGACAAACATAATATAGATTACACTTCTAAACTTCTAATTTCTAGAAAAGCACACCTTATTTTACCTACACACAGACTTTTAGATGCTGCTTCAGAAACCTCTAAAGGAAAAGCTAAAATAGGCTCTACTCTAAAAGGAATTGGACCTACTTATATGGATAAAACCGGAAGAAATGGAATGCGTGTTGGAGATTTAGAATTAGAAAACTGGAAAGATAAGTACAAAACACTTACAGCAAAACATATTAAAATGCTTGAGTTTTTTGATGTTCAAATTGAATATAATTTAGAAGAATTAGAAGCAGAGTTTTGCAAAGGAATAGACAAACTTAAATCGTTGCAATTTATAGATAGTGAAGAATTTCTAAATCAAGCTATTAAAGATAAAAAAACGATTTTAGCAGAAGGTGCCCAAGGTTCTTTACTAGATATAGATTTTGGAACTTATCCTTTTGTTACATCATCAAATACTACAGCAGCTGGTGCTTGTACTGGTTTAGGTGTTGCACCTAATAAAATAAAAGATGTATTTGGAATATTTAAGGCCTACACAACAAGAGTTGGTTCAGGCCCATTTCCAACAGAACTTTTTGATGAAGATGGAGCTACAATGGCAAAAGTTGGCCATGAATTTGGCGCTACTACTGGAAGACCAAGAAGATGTGGTTGGCTAGACTTAGTTGCTTTAAAATATGCAGTTGATGTAAATGGAGTAACGCAGTTAATGATGATGAAAGGGGATGTTCTCTCTGGCTTTGATACATTAAAAGTTTGTACATCCTACAATTATAAAGGCAAAGAAATTAGTCATCTACCTTATAATATAGAAGAAGAAAATGTTAGTGTTAACTATACAGAATTTGATGGTTGGACAGATGATTTGACTGCAATGACAGATAAAGAGCAACTTCCAAAACAATTATTAGATTATATCGCATTTATAGAAAAAGAAACTGGTGTTCCTGTAACCATAGTTTCTGTTGGTCCTGATAGAAAACAGACCATAGTAAGATAATAAACATTTAATTTAAAAAAAGCATCTCTACCTTGAGATGCTTTTTTATTATAATTTTTTGTTATGTGACAAATATCATTTTATAAATCAATCTATTATCACAACTTTGTTATATCTTAAAATAGAGATCATGAAAAATCTAGAACAAAAATCGGTAACAAGTATTGTTTTAAATAATATTAATACTACTAAAGTTTTCGAAAAATACAACATAGATTTCGGGTTCAAAGGAGATACAAAACTAAATCAAGTTTGCAAAACTAAAAACATAGATGTAAACGATCTTATAAGAGAATTAAAAGAGACAGATCAAAAAAAATTCTATTTAAAAGATTATAATTCTTGGCCAATTGCACTATTAATCGATTTTTTAGTAGACATTCAGCATACTAAAAAGAAAGAAGACTTATTTATTTTAAAAAATTTAAATAATACTGTAAAAAAGAATTATGAAAAAAATCAGGAGTTAATAAATATATTTAACACCTTTAAAACCATAACAAAACAATTACTCACCAAAATTTCTGAGGAAGAAAATAATATTTATCCCTATATTAAAAAATTAGTAGCTATTGATAATGGCACTATCAATGAGCAAATTAATAATCCGTATCTACTTCAAAATATAGAGAGAATAGAAAAAAATAGATTTAAAATTTGTAGAAACTTAGAAGATGCCATCAGATTAATTAATATTTCTTCTAAAAAAATAGTTAAAGATCCTAAAGTGTTTTTACTATTTAAAAGAGGTAAAATATTTTATTACTTTTTACAAGAACATAATCATATTGAGAAAAACATACTTTTACCAAAAGCTCTTTTACTAGAAGAAAAGTTACTTAAATAAGTATACTAGAAATATTTGGTTTTCTTTAATAATCTACTTCAAATATTTAGTTATTTTTGCTTAAAAAGAATCTTTTGAAGCAATTTTTTTCCTTAATTTTTATCCTATATTTTTTATCTCATTCTTACGCACAAGATGTAAAAAAAATAGAATACAAAGCTGAAATTCAAGAAGCTGATGAAAATAAATACCCAGGAGCAAGCATCTTAATAGGTAATGTAAAGATGAAGCACGAAGGTATAGATCTATTTTGTGATAGAGCATTATATTATAGAAAAGAAAATTTTTTTAAAGCTATTGGTAACGTATTTATAAAACAAGGAGACACAATTACACAAACTAGTGATTATTCTGATTATGATGCAGATACCAAACAAGCCTTATCCTGGGGCAATGTAGTTTTAAAAGACCCAACTATGACATTAACTACAGACACGTTACAGTTTGATAGGCTCAATCAAAAACTATATTACAGGTCTTATGCAACCATAAAAGATGCTACAAATACTTTAAAAAGTAAAAACGGCAATTATTATTTAAGAACAAAAAAGTTTACCGCTAATACCAATGTTACAATAGATAATCCGAATCAAAATGTAAAATCAAAATTTTTAGATTATTATACAAACACAGGTTCTGCCTACTTTAACGGACCAACTACCATTATTAATAAGCAAAATGATAATAAAATATACTGCGAAAAAGGCTTTTATAATACCATTACAGATATTTCTCACTTTTTAAAAAATGCAAAACTATATTTAGACGAAAGAACTATTGAGGGAGATAGTTTGTATTATGATAAAAATAGAGGTTTTGCATCTGCAACCAACAATATTAGAGTTATAGACACAGTTCAAAATTTTATCACAAAAGGAAATTACGCAGAGCTTTATCAAGAAAATGATTCAATGTATATCGTAGATAAAGCACTTGCAATATCAATTGTAGAAAAAGATTCGATGTTTGTACATGGAGATACCATATTAGTAACTGGTAAGCAAAACAAACGTATTGTTAGAACTTTTCATAATGTAAAAATATTTAAAAACAATCTGCAAGGTAAGTGCGATTCAATATTTACCAATCAAGAAACTGGATATACAAAAATGTATAAAGACCCTGTAATTTGGTCAGAAATAAATCAAATTACTGGAGATAGTATCTACCTACAATCTAATGTAGATACGCAAAAAATAGACTCGCTTAAGGTATTTAACAACGCGCTAATTGTTTCTAAAGACTCCCTATCTGAAGATAATTTTAACCAAATTAAAGGAAGAAATATGTTTGGGAAATTTTTTAAAAACAAACTGAATTTTCTATTGGTAAAAGGAAATGCAGAAACAGTTTATTTTAACAGAAATGAAAAAACTAATATCTTAGAAACAATTACTAAAGAAGTTGCTAGTAATATAGAGTTTACCTTTGCTGATGGGCAAATAGAATCCATTAAGTATTTAAAAATGACTGATGGTTCTACATATCCTCCTTATGAAGCAGATGAAAAAGTACGAAGATTAAAAGGCTTTATTTGGCGAGAAGATGAAAGGCCTAAAACAAAAAAAGATATTTTTAAGAGAGATGAAAACGAAAAAATAGAAGCTTCAGAAAAGTCTACTCAAAAAAAACCAAATATTGTTAGTGACAATAAGAAAGTTATAGAAGCAATTAAAAATAAGCAATAGTTGTGAAAGATGACTTTTTCAAATACCAAGCACAAACCTCTCCTTATCCTTTAGCTTTATCTATTTCTCACGCTAAAGGAAGCTATATTTTTGATTCTAAAGGAAAAAAATATTTAGATTTTGTTGCAGGAGTTTCAGCTAACAGTGTTGGGCATGGTAACAACTATGTTACTAACGCTGTTAAGGCACAAATTGATAAATATGCTCATGTAATGGTTTATGGTGAGTTTATTCAGGAACCACAAGTAACTCTAAGCAAAAGAATGTCGGCTACTTTACCAAATGATGAATTTTCTGTTTATTTAACCAATTCAGGAACAGAAGCTACTGAAGGTGCTTTAAAGCTAGCAAAAAGAGTTACGAATAGAACAGAAATTATTGCAGCAAAAAATTCTTACCATGGAAATACTATGGGTTCTATGAGCGTCTCAGGAGTAGAAAAACAGAATAGAGCCTTTAGACCATTAATTCCAGGAACCAAGTTTATCGCTTTTAATTGTGAATTTTGTCTTCAACAAATAACAACAAAAACAGCGGCCGTCATATTAGAAACAATACAAGGAGGTGCTGGTTTTATAGCTCCAGAAAAAAACTATTTGAAAACAGTTAGAGAAAAATGTGATAAAGTTGGTGCTTTATTAATTTTAGATGAAATTCAAACAGGAATTGGAAGAACAGGTAAGTTTTGGGGATTTCAGAATTATGATGTTTTACCAGATATAATAATTACAGGTAAAGGCTTAGGAGGAGGTTTTCCAATAGGTGCTTTTATGGCGAAGAAAGAACATATGGATTTGTTAAAACAAAATCCTATGTTGGGTCACATATCTACGTTTGCAGGAAATCCTATAATTGCTGCAGCAGCTAAGGCTACGCTAGAATTTATAAATAATGAAAAATTAACTTCTCAGAGTTTACAAAAAGAATTGCTTTTCAGAGAAAAACTTCAACATCCTTTAATTGAAGAAATTAGAGGGAAAGGATTAATGTTAAGCTTAATACTAAAGTCTCCAGAGATTGCACAAAAGCTAGTGATGAATTGTTTAGATAAAGGGTTAATATTATTCTTTTTGCTATTTGAAAAAAGAGCAGCAAGAGTAACACCTCCATTAACAATTAGTTATGATGAAATAGAAGAAGGTTGTTCTATTATTCTAAGAGAACTAGACAAATTAAAATAAAAAAGGTTTTTCGTAAAACGAAAAACCTTTTTTTTTAGTTATTTATTAATTATCTCCTACTGTAATTAGGAGCCTCTTTAGTAATTGCCACATCATGTGGGTGACTTTCATTGATACCACTAGCGGTGATTCTAACAAATCTTCCATTTTCTTTTAACGTAGGTATATCTTTAGCTCCACAATACCCCATACCTGCTCTTAAACCACCTATAAATTGATGCATTGTTTCTACTAATTCTCCTTTGTATGGTACTCTACCAACAATACCTTCTGGTACAAGTTTCTTAATATCTTCTTCTACATCTTGGAAATATCTGTCTTTAGAACCTTGTTTCATTGCTTCTACAGATCCCATACCTCTGTAAGATTTAAACTTTCTACCTTCGTAGATAATAGTTTCTCCTGGAGATTCTTTAGTCCCTGCCAATAAAGAGCCTAGCATAACAGAATCTGCACCTGCTGCTATTGCTTTTGGAATGTCTCCTGTATATCTAATACCTCCATCAGCAATTACAGGTACATCAGAGTCTTTTAAGGCATTTGCCACCTCTAATACTGCAGAAAATTGAGGATAACCAACTCCAGCAACAACCCTTGTTGTACATATAGATCCAGGACCAATACCTACTTTAACAGCATCTGCGCCTGCTGCGACTAAATATTGAGCAGCTTCAGGCGTAGCAATATTTCCTACAACAACATCAATTGTATCAAATTTACTTTTAATATCTCTTAAGACTTTTACAACTCCTTCTGTATGACCGTGTGCAGTATCTATGATAATAGCATCAACCCCTGCTTTAACGAGCGCTTCTGCCCTATCTACTGCGTCTGCTGTAACACCTAATGCTGCAGCAACTCTTAACCTACCATAGTTATCTTTGTTGGCAATTGGCTTTTGAGTTACTTTAGTAATATCTCTAAAGGTGATTAGACCTTTAAGAATATAATTATCATCAACTATTAACAGTTTTTCTATTTTATTTTTTTGCAAAATTGCTTCTGCATCTTTTAATGATGTTCCAACTCCTGCAGTAATCAAGTTTTCACTGGTCATTACTTCAATAATAGGTCTACTGTAATTATGTTCGAAACGTAAATCTCGATTGGTAACAATTCCTTTTAAAATTCCTGATTCATCAACAATTGGAATTCCTCCAATACTATTTTCTTTCATGCAAATGTTAGCATCAGCAACTGTTGCTTCTAGAGGCAATGTAACAGGATCTAAAATCATTCCGCTTTCAGCACGTTTTACCTTTCTTACTTCTTGTGCTTGTTGTTCGATGCTCATATTTTTATGCAGCACACCTATACCACCTTCTCTTGCAATAGCTATTGCTAAAGCAGATTCCGTAACTGTATCCATTGCAGCAGACACAATAGGAACGTTAATGGTTATATTTCTAGAAAATTTTGTCTGAATATTTACTTCTCTAGGAAGTACACTTGAAAAGGCAGGTACTAATAAAACATCGTCATAAGTTAACCCTTCTCTAAGTATTTTTAATTCGTGTGAGTCCATGTGCAATTAAATTAATTGCATACAAATTTACAATTAAAAAGTGATACTATAAAATTACTAAGTTGTATATATTTTATAAATTAATTACTGAATTTTATCATATTGGCTTTGCCAAGAATATTCACTGAAGTTTTTCCCTCTTCCACCACAGAAGATAAAAAACATACCTACTACTCCTTTAAAATAAAACATAAATAGCATTAAAAGGTAACCAAAACTTGGATCTTGCGTTAAAAAGAAAGGATATGTTAATGCTGTAAAAACGATACTTATTAAAGTTAGAGAAACCAATAGGTTTTCAATATTTTTAATGCTCCAATATTTTAGTTTTCTAAGAGGACTTACATCATTTCCCCACTTGTGTACTAAGTAATGGTATCCATTTCCCATTGGTAAAAAAAGTAGTGGGTCATCTGCCTTTCTTAGTTTAAAAACATCAATAGGGGCTACTATTTTGAAGTTACTAAATGTAGTGTTATGAATTTTTTCTAAATTATTTATTTCTGAAATTGCTTCTTCAGGATAAGTATCCTTAAAATAAGCTGTATCCAAAAAACGAAGTCTATAATCTATACAAATTTTACGTATTTGAGACACATGAAACACTCTTGCAGATTCTAACTGATCTGTATTAAAAGTATTTGACTTTTCTGAATTTTCTTCTGTTAAGCTCTCACGAATTCTATTTCTATTTTCATCATCTTTGTTTAAAAGTTGAAGATAGGCTTCTAAAATATCATTCGAATTTTTAAATTTTTTGGCTCTAACTTCTTTTAGTTTATTTTCTAAATTAACTTTCTCTAACATCATCCTATAAAAAATTTGTAGTAAAGATAAGAATAAATGATTTTTTGATTTATATACTTTTTAAATGACCGCTATTTAAAATAATTATAAATAAAAAAGGGCTGAAGAAAAATCTACAGCCCCTAACAATAGCCAATATCATTTAAGAAACCCCTAAAAATCTTAAAGTATTGGTTTATTTTAAAACTATCTAAAAATTATTTTAGAAGTTCCGTAATCTATTTCATCAC
>CAYZDK010000007.1:0-83349 GCA_964477255.1 uncultured Polaribacter sp. | reverse complement strand
CATTTTTTAAAATTATATTAGTAGAAAAAAAATTTAGAAAAATAATCCTTCGAGAAATAGACTGGTTAAAGTCTTATTAACTAATGATTATTCAGTATTCTAATAAATGGTAATTATGATGCGAAAGGTACAAAATGCGATTAGCTTTATTGTTTTTTTTATAATTATCATATCAGCTTATTCGCAAAATAACATTAGAGGTAAGTATGTATTTATTGACAATGATTATTCATACAGTGAGAAGTTTCAATTCTATAAAAACGGGGTTTTTACTTATGAAGAAGCTGGAGACGTTGGTATTTCCTATTTTGGAAAAGGGCATTATATTGTTAAAAATGATTCTTTAATATTATCCTTTGATTTAACTGAACCGACAGTAATGGATTATCATATCCAAAAACAGTACACAAATGATAATGATTCTATAAAAGTGAATATTAATATTTATAACCTTAATAAAAAGATTCTACCAAATCACCAAATTTCGATTATTTCAAGAGGTTTAAATTTTTACTCCGATAAAAACGGTCATTTAGAATTAAAATTCAAGAAAGAAAAAAAGGATCTTGAGATATATATACCAAATGAATATTTAGGATACACATTGAACATTTCAAAAAATAGGAATCATATTTTTAATGTTTTTATCATAAATGAAAATAAAGGTATGGCTATAAAAGACGAAGTGAAAAAATATAATATAATTGAGATGACAGACGACCTTATAAAACTTAAAACAAAGGATAAAATTATTGAATTAGTTAAGCAAATTGAATAAAAACTAACAAATGAGTATGGTTTGTTTAATCAAAGAACAGTGAAAAATTATAAAATTGCTGGTAATTAATATAAGCAATAAGTAACCTTCAACTATGATAAAAACCCTTAAAGCTACTTCAATTTTAATACTTTTAATTCTATTTAATGCTTGCATAGATTATAGATTTAATGAACTGGAAAAGGATTATAATACGTTTATAAAGAGTGAGCATAAATTTCCTTATGAAATACGTTTTGATACTATAAATAGTTTTGAATGGGATAAACTTTTAATTATTGGACCCTATAGAGATATTCATTCAGAAAAATTCGATGCTTATGATTTACAAGGCGTTTCTGATGAAATCAAACATCATGATAATTTTATCTTATTTGTATTCCTAAACCAAAATAAAGGGGTTAGATACATTGAGTTAGATTCAAATGAAACTCTTTTTAAGAGTTTAAAAGATGGAGAATATAGAAGAGAAGATTCAAGGTTTAAAATATATAAATCTGGTAGGTAATTATTGCATCAAAACATTTAACGGTAATGATTGTAAATAGATACAGCGTATTAATGGTTTTATCATTTTTTTATCTTGTTGCATGCGAAAATGGTAAAGAAAAATTACTAGAATCATACAATATATACAACCTCATATTAAATGATTTTGAATATAGAGCTATAATAAAACCCAATTTTGCCCCACCACCTTCAGGTCATTATGAATATACAAAAAGTGATAGTCTTTCTAAATACTTATATTTTTATCAACAGTATGCTAAAAAAAATATCATACACCTCGATGAAACAACTTTACAAATTCAAAAAGAAAATTTACACATTTTAAAAGATTGTGAGACCTTTATAGACTTAAAAGATTTTGTAATTTCTGGCAAACAGAATAATATAGACGCAAAGTATTTAAATTCCTTAAGAAAAAGCGAAATTGTAAATCAAATTAACTCAGAAATAAAAGCCGATGCGGTTTTAAGCTTTTCTGATGTGGTTTTTAATAAAAACAAGGATAAAGCTATACTATTATTGGCTGTAAATTTTAGTGAATTAAATGGATTTACTTCAATAATATATCTTGAAAAAAATCATTATCTATGGAATATTATTTGCGAAAAAACCATTTCAATATCATAGTCTAATATTTATAAAAAAAGACCAGCAGACGCTGGTCTTTTTTACATACTATTTTCATTTTAGAAAAGCGATACTTTTATCTAGTACAATTTTTAAATTATCCGAAAGTTCCTGTTTATGCCAAGGATGTTTGGTATTAAAAACGTGATCTGCATTTGCAATAATTTCATAGTTCGCATCTGGTTTCCATTTCTTTAAATTTTCTGCTTCTTGGATAGTTACAGAAGTATCTGCATCTCCATGCACAATCAATAACGGAATTTTTAAATTTTCAGTAGCTTTTTTAATGGTCAAGCGTTCTTCATTTTCTATAAAATTATTATAAAACTGGAAGTAATGTGGCATTTCTTGTTTGGTTCTTCCGTTCTTTACATAATACACGCCATCCTTTTTCCATTTCTCAAAAGCATCTCCTTTTGGAAATCGACTTTTAAAATCCGAAACACTTGCTAACGTAATTACCTTTTTTACACGTGTATCTTCCTTAGCTTTTAAAAGAGCTATGCCTCCTCCTCTACTATGCCCAATAAGCGTGATATTTTCTACATTCGTTTTCTGTAAATGTTCGTTTTGCCTTGTTATCCAATCTAAAACAGCACCTAAATCATCTAATTCTTTGGTATAATTATTATTACCAAAAGCCTCTAAATCTGGAAAATCTATGGGTTCTTCTATAGTTCCTCCATTGTGCGAAAAATTAAACTTTACAAAAAAGAAACCAGCTTTTGCAAAAGCTTCTGCCATTAAATTCCACGCTCCCCAATCTTTAAAACCTTTGTAGCCATGTACAAATACTACAACAGGTTTTTTTTCTGCAGATGGAATAAAGAAAGTGTCTACCAAAATGGGTTTGCCTTTGCTGCCTTGTATACTTCTATTTTTATGCGTTTTCATCTTCTAAAAATAAAAAAAGCGCACCAATAATTGGATGCGCTTTTTTATCGATTTAAATTTAAACTTTATACTACTCCTTGTGCAAGCATAGCGTCTGCTACTTTTACAAAACCAGCAATATTTGCTCCTCTTACATAATCTACAGAACCGTCTTCACGTTTTCCATATTCTACACAAGATGTATGAATGTCTTTCATAATTTGCTTTAGACGCTCATCTACTTCTTCTCTTGTCCAGCTTAAACGTAAAGAATTCTGACTCATTTCTAATCCTGATGTAGCAACACCTCCTGCATTAGACGCTTTTCCAGGAGCAAATAATAATCCTGAGTCTTGGAATGCGTGCATTGCTTCTGGTGTACAAGGCATATTAGCACCTTCTGAAACACAAATACAACCATTCTTAATTAGTGTTTTTGCTTCCTCACCATTAAGTTCGTTTTGCGTAGCACAAGGCAAAGCAATATCACAGTTTACAGACCATGGTCTTTCTCCTGCAACATATTTTGCATTAGGGTACTGTTGTACATACTCGCTTATCCTTCCTCTTTTGTTATTTTTTAAGTCCATAACAAAAGCTAATTTATCAGAATCTATCCCATCTTCATCATAAATATACCCTCCAGAATCTGACATGGTTACCACTTTAGCACCTAACTCAATAGACTTTTCAACAGCAAACTGAGCAACGTTACCAGAACCAGAAACAGCAACTGTTTTACCTTCAAAATTATCGTTCTTAGTTTCTAACATATTTTGAGCAAAGTAAACAGTACCATAACCAGTTGCCTCAGGTCTAATTAAAGAACCACCCCAAGAGCGACCTTTTCCTGTAAGCACTCCTGTAAAGGTGCCATTAATCTTTTTATACATACCAAACATAAATCCAATTTCTCTTGCTCCAACCCCAATATCTCCTGCAGGTACATCTATGTTATGCCCTATATGACGATATAGTTCTGTCATAAAAGCATGGCAAAAACGCATAATCTCGTTATCTGACTTTCCTTTTGGATTGAAGTCTGAACCTCCTTTACCACCACCCATAGGTAGCGTAGTTAAAGAGTTTTTAAATACTTGTTCGAAAGCTAAAAACTTTAAAATACTTGCATTAACTGATGGGTGAAAACGTAAGCCTCCTTTGTATGGCCCAATGGCAGAATTCATTTGAACTCTATACCCTCTATTCACTTGAATTTCTCCATTATCGTCTACCCAAGAAACACGAAAAGAAATTAATCTTTCTGGCTCTACCATTCGTAAAAGAATGCTTTTACCATTATATACCTCATTTTCTTCGATATACGGAATTACAGTTTCTGCAACTTCTTGCACTGCCTGAATAAATTCTGGTTCATGTCCATTACGTTGTTTTACCAACTCCATGAATCCATCAATCTTTGATTGAATGCTATTTTCCATTTTTTATGGTATTAATAAAATTAAGTTCGACAAAGGTAATTAATTTAAACATCTTGAAATAAAAATGATAAAAATATTATTTTGGTGTAAACCCTATATTTCAATCGATTTCGTTAAGAGATGCACAAAGAAATTAAAAAGCCTTCTAAAACATTAGAAATTAATGTAAATTTGTAGCCTAATCTTACAAGAAATCATGTTAGATAAAGTAAAAGAATTGATGGGGGAAGTTACTGCATTTACTGCAACAACTAAAGAAGAAGTAGAAGCTTTTAGAATAAAGTTTTTAGGAACTAAAGGGCTTTTAAAAGGCTTATTTTCTGAGTTTAAAAATGTAGAGCCACATTTAAGAAAAGAGTTTGGTCAGGAATTAAATACGCTTAAAAAAGCAGCAGAAGATAAAGTTACTTCTTTAAACGAATCTTTAGAAAATGCTACCGAAGAAAAAGGAATTTATGGCGATTTAACAAGACCTGCAGAACCAATAGAACTTGGCTCTAGACACCCTATTTCTTTAGTAAAAAACCAAATAATTGAGGTTTTTAATAGAATTGGATTCACCATTTCTGAAGGCCCAGAAATAGAAGACGATTGGCATAATTTTACAGCATTAAATCTGCCAGAATATCATCCTGCTAGAGACATGCAGGATACCTTTTTTATAGAACAAAACCCAGATATTTTGCTACGTACACACACCTCTTCTGTGCAAGTAAGATACATGGAGCAAAATGAGCCTCCTATTCGTACCATTTCTCCTGGTAGAGTTTTTAGAAACGAAGATATTTCTGCAAGAGCACACTGTATTTTTCATCAAGTAGAAGGGTTGTATATTGATACGGATGTTTCTTTTGCCGATTTAAAACAGACCTTGCTTTATTTTACCAAAGAGATGTTTGGAAAGTCTAAAATTAGATTAAGACCATCGTATTTTCCATTCACAGAACCAAGTGCTGAAGTAGATATTTTTTGGGGATTAGAAACAGAAACAGACTACAGAATTACCAAAGGAACTGGATGGTTAGAAATTATGGGGTGTGGAATGGTAGACCCTAATGTGCTGAAAAACTGCAATATAGATCCTGCTAAATATTCTGGATATGCTTTTGGTATGGGAATAGAACGTATTGCCATGTTGTTGTATCAAATTCCTGATATTCGCATGTTTTATGAAAATGATAAGCGTTTCTTAGAGCAGTTTAAGTCGGTATTATAAAATTTATTCGTTTGAAAAAAGACATCCAAATACCTGAAGTTACTGGTGTTGAAATGGCAGTTGTATATGAGTTTAACGACATTTACAAAACAAATGATTGGAATGTTTACCTCATTAACAATAAAGCTGTAGCATTAGAAATGGTGGTAATTGTTTCTCAAGGTTTTTCTAAAACTAAAAAAACCTCTTTACTTCGTAAAAAAATAGAAAATTTACCTGCGAACTCTTTTGCCAAAGTAGAACTAATTCAGCCAGAACTTTTTGCCTTAGATAATCAATTTCAAGTAAGTTTTTTTGAAGGAAACACCTTGTACGATAAAACCTTTACTTTTAAAGCAAACTCTATTAAAGAAGGTGCACTACGAATTATTCCTGAATTGAATAAACGTGGGGTTTTTTCTAAGTAACTATCCTAAAAACCCTATAACCAAATACAACAATGTTGCAATAATACCTCCTACCAAAGCATAAGGTAGTTGTGTTTTAACATGATCTATATGATCGCTTGCAGAAGCCATAGAAGAGATAATAGAAGTATCTGAAATTGGTGAGCAATGATCTCCAAAAATTCCACCACCTAAGGTTGCTGCAACAACCATGGTTAAGTTAGCCTCGTGAATTCCAGCCATAGGTACAGAAATTGCTAACATTATGGCAAAGGTGCCCCAAGATGTTCCTGTAGAAAAAGCAATAAACGAACTAATTACAAAAACCACTGCAGGTAATAACTCAGGTGTTAACCATTCTTTTGTAGCATTTGCAACATAAAGTCCGGTTTCTAATTCTCTACAAGCATCTCCTATTGCAAAAGCCAATAACATTAATAATGCTAATGGCATTAATTCGCTTATACCCTTTAAGGTTAAATCTACTGCTTTTTTAGGTTTTAAAAATCCTTGAAAAGAGTACATAGAAATGGCCACTAAAATAGAAACAATAACTGCATATAAAACCGATGAAGAACCAGAACCTTCACCAATAGCCTGTGAAGCATGATCTAAAAAACCAGTTGCGCTTTCTACGGCATCCCAACCTGTAAAAATAAGGTTGATAGGCATCATAAAAACCATGGTTAGTAATGGTACAATCATATTGTATGCTTTCGCTTCTATGCCTTCTTTTGGCGGATAAGAAGTAACCTCATCAGAAACCATTGGACTAGCACCTGGATTCATTAATTCACCAGTTTCTAAAGTACGCTTTTCTGCTTTTTTCATCAATCCAAAGTCTTTCTTGGTAATAATTAATGTAAGCAAGATAAATATGGCTAATAAAGGGTAAAAATTATATTTAATAGAAGCAATTAAAACAGAAAATGGTTTTTCTACCCCTTGTGTTAACAATAAGCCCATAATAAATGCTCCCCATGCATTAAACGGAATTAAGATGGATGATGGTGCTGAACTAGAATCTGCAATATATGCCAACTTTTCTCGCGGAATTTTAAGTTTGTCAAAGATTGGTCTATACAACGTTCCTACTGTTAAAGAACTAATACTTGTCTCTACAAACAAAACAATTCCAGTAATCGTTGCAAGAACCTGAACCATTACCCTACTATAGCCTGATTTCTTAGTTTCGTATTTTGCCAATTTTTTATTTAAAATATGTATAAAGCCTTCTACTCCTCTAGAGTATTGAATAAATATTAACAACGCACCAACAAGTGCACTAAACATAATGGTTCTTGTATTTCCTTCTGATTTAAAGACATTAACCAAACCTTCAATCATTGCAATAGTTCCATCTAATGGATTCCAACCTTCTATAATCAACCAAGAAAACCAAATTCCAAAAAGTAAAGCAATGTATACTTGTTTTGTTCTTAAAGCTAAAACTATAGCTACAATTGGTGGTAAAACTGACAGAAATCCGTACTCCATAAATGCAAAATTAATTTTGCTAAAGGTAACAATTTATATAAACGATATTTTGTAATTTGGAAGTGATTATATACACAAATGACAAAAGATTACATTTTAGCTTTAGATCAGGGAACTACAAGTTGTAGGTCTGTTCTTGTAGATAAAAATGGAGCTATTGTTAGTATAGCACAACAAGAGTTTTCGCAACATTTTCCTAAATCTGGCTGGGTAGAGCATGATGCTTTAGAAATTCTTGAAACACAAGTTTTCACGCTAAAAAAAGTGCTGCAACAATCTAAGATATCACCGAATCAAATAGCAGGAATTGGAATCACTAATCAGCGAGAAACAACTGTTGTTTGGAATAAAATTACAGGAAAACCCATTTATAATGCAATTGTTTGGCAAGACAATAGAACAGCAAATAATTGTGAAGCATTAAAACAAAAAGGGCTAGAAACCTACATACAGCAAACCACAGGTTTGGTTGTAGATGCATATTTTTCGGCAACTAAAATTCAATGGATACTAAATAATGTTGATGGCGCTAAACAAGAAGCAGAAAAAAACAACCTCTTATTTGGAACCATAGATACTTGGTTAATTTGGAATTTAACCAATAAAGAGGCTCATGTTACCGATTATAGTAACGCATCTCGAACCATGATTTATGATATTAATAATCTGTGCTGGGATGAAAAGTTACTTGCAGAATTAAACATTCCAAAATCTATATTACCCAAAGTAATCGCTTCTTCTTCTATTTTTGGTAAGTATACCTTAGATGGGCAAGAAATTCCGATAGCTGGTGTAGCAGGAGACCAGCAAGCAGCTTTGTTTGGACAAACCTGCTTTGCTAAAGGCGAAGCTAAAAACACCTATGGAACTGGCTGTTTTTTATTAATGAACACTGGTACAAAACCTCATTTTTCTAAAAATGGGTTATTAACCACAATTGCTTGGGGAATAGATAATAAAGTATACTACGCTATAGAAGGGAGTGTTCTTGTTGCAGGTGCTGCCATACAATGGTTACGTGATGGATTAACATTAATTGAAAGTGCCCAAGAGAGTGAAATATATGCTAAAAAAATAACAGAAGAAAACCCTGTAATTGTTGTTCCCGCTTTTTCAGGGTTAGGGGCTCCTTATTGGGATATGTATGCTAGAGGTACAATATTTGGATTAACAAGAGATACTGGAAAACACCATTTAATAAAAGCAACCCTAGATGCACTAGCTTACCAAACCAAAGATGTTTTAATTGCTATGGAAAGTGACGCAAAAACTAATTTAAAAAAATTAAAAGTAGATGGTGGTGCAAGCGCTAATAATTATTTAATGCAGTTTCAAGCAGATATTTTAAATACAGTTGTAGAGCGTCCAAATAACTTAGAAACCACTGTACTTGGAGCAGCATATTTGGCTGGTATTACTGTTGGGTTATGGACTAAAGAAGAATTGCTAAACCAAAGAAAAACCGAATTTTCTTTTTCTCCTGATATGACAATAGATAAAAGAAATTTACTGTACAAGAGATGGTTAAAGGCTGTAGAGCGTTCTAAAAACTGGATTGATTCTTAGTTTTTCTATTGTTGTCGAGAAAAATACTGCTTTCGTCTAAATTATTTTAGAGTATACATTCTTTTGTATTGATTTGTTTCAATTAATTCTAAATTTGAGAATCATGAAAAAGCAAACGTTCATTTTATTAGGTATTGTCTTTCTACTTGCGTCTTGTGTGGTAAAATCTTTAGAACCATTTTATACCAAGAAATCTATTTCTTTTGACGAAAGACTAATTGGAAAATGGGTTGACTCTAAAAAAGGAAACTGGAGTATTGTTTCTTTTAAAGAAGAAATAACAGAAAATAAACCAAAGAAAAAACTGAATAAAGAAGAAAAGTTACTATTTGATATCTATAAAAATAGCTACTACATTCTTAGAGAATATAAAGATAAAGAAACAATGTATATTGCTACTCCTTTTACAGTAAAAGAAGAACGTTTCTTAGATTTTTATCCTTTAGATAACCAAGATGGCATAGATAATTTACTAGAAAGACATTCTGTATACACCCATAGTTTGGTTAAATATGCATTTAATAATGATGGAAAACTAAGCATTAAATGGCTAGATGAAGATAAAGTAGAAGCACTTTTCGAAGAAAAGAAAATAAAAATAGAACACCGTAAAATAGGAATATTACGAGATAAATACTTGTTAACTGCATCTTCTGAAGACTTAGAAAAATTTATTGAAAAATATATAAGTTCTAACGATTCTAATAAATGGGATACAGATACAAAATATACGCTAAGTAAAGTTTTAGAGTAAAATTTACGAATGATTATGAAAAGAAGTTACCACAGGTTTTGGGTATTTAATAGCCTATTTTGGATAACTTCTTATGTTCTGTTATTATTTCTTTTTTCGGGTAGAAAAAGCCCAGAAAAAATAGATTTTATTTACACTTCGTGCTTTATTGTAAGCTTGGTAGTACCTGTCTTAGTAAATATTTACGTGTATATACCTAAGTTTTTAAAAAAAGAAAAGTACCTTCTGTTTTTAGTTCTTTTTATTGCAAACCTTATTCTATTTGCAGAACTAAATCCTTTATTTTTTGAGTTGGTTATTTCTTCTTTTTTTAACGATTACTATTTTATTTCATACCACAACAAGTTAGAGATATATTTTATTTTCTTCCTGTTTTTCACAGTTTCTAGTTTAATTTGGTTAGCAGAAGACTGGATTTATCTAAATAAGCTAGAAAAAGACGTACTAAAAAGAGAAAAACAACAAATAGAAAAACAGTTGTATTATTTAAAAGGTCAAATAAACCCGCACTTTTTATTTAACGCTCTTAATGTAATTTACGCATTATCCATAGAGAAAAAGAATGTTTCCAACGCAATTTTACAACTTTCCGACATTTTAAGGTATGTTATTTATGATACAGAAGTTAAAAAAGTTGGTATAGTGAAAGAGATAGAGTTGCTAGAAAATTACATTGCGTTCGAAAAAAATAGACACAATAAAAATGCTAACATCCAATTTAATTATAGTGTTCATAAAGATGCTAAAATTTACCCCATGCTTTTTTTACCACTAGTAGAAAATAGTTTTAAACATGGTCTTAAATCTAAGCCAGAAAAACCATTTATCAGCATACAGCTAAATCAGAATGAGAACGAAGTAAGTTTTACAATTTCCAATAATTTTACCAAAAAAGATAAACCAGAAGTAAAAAAGGGTATTGGTTTAAAAAACATACAAGAAAGTCTTCAGTTAATCTATCCAAAAAAGCACTCTTTTACTACCAATTCAGAAAACAACATATTTACTGCAATCTTAAAAATAAACTTAGACAAATGAAAATAAGATCTGTTATTGTAGATGATGAACCATCCTCACAAAAAGTTTTAAAGAGTTATATAAAAAAAATTCCTTCTTTAGAACTAGTTAAAATTTTAGACAATGGTTTAGAAGCACAAGTCTTTTTTGCTAACCACACTGTAGATCTTATGTTTTTAGATATAAACATGCCCTCTATTTCTGGTTTAGAATTATTAGCTTCTTTAACAACAAAACCAAAAGTAATTTTTACAACAGCCTATGCAAAATATGCTGTAGATGGCTTTAATTTAGATGCAGTAGATTATCTTTTAAAGCCTTTCTCTTTCGATAGGTTTTTTAAAGCCGTCTCTAAAGTAAAGTCCCAAAGATTACATAACGATTCTATCTTTATAAAAGAAAATAAAAAGCTTCTAAAAGTGTTTTTTAAAGATATTAATTATGTTGAAGGATTAGGAGATTATGTAAAAGTTTGTGTTAACGACTCTATTATAACTACCTACAGCACGTTAAAAAATATGCATCTTTCTTTACCAAGTAATCATTTTATTCAGATTCATAAATCTTTTATCATTAATTTTACGAAAATCAATTACATACAGGGTAATTTTGTTGTTCTCGAAGAATATAGAATACCAATTGGTCCGAAATTTAAAAAAGATTTATTTGATAAGCTAAATGCATAATTATGGCAAAATTTTACGATAAATTAACTCCCAGACTTCAAAAATTTATTGAAGCACAAAAAATATTTTTTGTAGCAACTGCCCCTAGTGAAGGAAGAATTAACCTATCTCCAAAAGGAATGGACTCTTTTCGTGTACTAGATTCTAATAGAGTTTTATGGTTAAATGTTACCGGAAGTGGAAATGAAACAGCTGCTCATTTGTTAGAAAGTAACCGAATTACTATTATGATGTGTGCTTTTGAAGGTGCACCAAATATTCTTCGTTTGTACGGAAAAGGAAAAGAAATAAAAGAAGGCGATAAAAATTGGGACGAATTAATCACGCTTTTTCCAAAAACACCTGGCACTAGACAAATTTTTGATATTACCATAGAAAGTGCACAAACATCTTGTGGTATGTCTATTCCGTTTTTAGAATACAAAGGAGAAAGAGAAGAACTAAACGAATGGGCTGCTAGCAAAGGGAAAGAAGGAATAAAAGAATATTGGAAAGAAAAAAATCAAACCAGTATAGATGGTTTACCAACAAACATTTTAAAATAATTGCATGAAAAAATTCTCGTTTTTAGAGAGAAAGAATATCACCTCTAAGCTGCAGTCTACTGAGTTTGATGTACTAATAATTGGAGGAGGCATTACAGGCGCAGGCATTGCTCTTGATGCTGCATCTAGAGGGATGAAAGTAGCACTTGTAGAAAAGAACGACTTTGCCTCTGGTACCTCAAGTAAATCTACAAAATTAATTCATGGAGGTTTGCGCTATTTAAAACAGTTCGATTTTTGGCTGGTAAAAGAAGTTGGTACAGAACGTGCAATTGTGCATCAACTAGCCCCTCATTTAGTGGTTCCAGAAAAGATGATACTGCCTCTTATAGATGGTGGTACTTATGGCTCATGGTTAACTTCTATTGGCTTAAAAGTATATGATATTTTAGCTTCTGTAGAAGGGGAGGATAAACGAAAAATGTTAAATAAAGCAGAAGCTTTAGAAAAAGAGCCATTACTTCCAGAAAAGATTCTAAATGGTGCAGGATATTATGCAGAATACAGAACAGATGACGCTAGATTAACCATAGAAGTGTTAAAAAGTGCTCGCAATTATAATGCAGTACTTTCTAACTATACTGAAGTAACAGATTTTATTTATAATAAAGATATTGTATGTGGCGTTCAGGTTCAAGATTCGATTTCTAAAGAAACCTATAGCATTACAGCAAAACAAGTTGTTAATGCTGGTGGCCCTTGGGTAGATGATTTAAGAAACATAAACAAGTCTAAATTAGAAAAACGGTTGCACCTAACAAAAGGAGTTCATTTGGTGGTACCACATAAAAAACTTCCAGTACAACAAGCCGTTTATTTTGATATTCCTGATGGTAGAATGATGTTTGCCATTCCAAGAGGTAAATCTACCTATTTTGGTACAACAGACACCTTTTATCCAAAAGATAAAGACAATGTAAACACCAACTTAGAAGATGCAACCTATTTAATAGACGCAGTAAATAATATGTTTCCTGATGTCTCTATTTCTTTGGCAGATATCACCTCTTCATGGGCAGGTTTGCGTCCTCTAATTCATGAAGAAGGAAAATCGGAGAGCGAGCTTTCTAGAAAGGATGAAATTTTTATTTCGAAAACCAATCTTATTTCTATTGCTGGCGGAAAATTAACAGGTTATCGAAAAATGGCAGAACGTATTGTAGATCTAGTTGCAAAAAACCTAAAAAAACAGGAAAATATATCCTTTCAAGAAATTAAAACAAAAGATATAACACTTTGTGGTGGAGACTTTAAAAACTACCAAGAAGTAAAGAGCTATCAAGATGCAATATACATTCGTATTAACGAAGTAGGTTTTGATGAAAAAGATGCAGCCTATTTGGTTCATAATTATGGAAAACAAACCGATTATATTCTACAAAAATTTGATTCGCTTTTAGGTGAAAATCAAGAAGAAAAATTATTAAAAGCAGAAATTTGGTTTGCAACACAGTATGAAATGGCATGTTCTCCTACCGATTTTTTTATGCGAAGAACTGGAAGGTTGTTTTTTGATATAGAAAGTGTACATCAACATAAAAACTTAGTAATAAACGAGTTTAAAACACTTTTAAATTGGAAAGACAAACAAACAGAAAAAGAAACTGCTATATTAGAAAAAGCAATTTTTGATGCTACTCATTTTGCTAAGCAAAACTTATCGTAATAAAGCTTTATAGGTTTTTTGTAACTGATTTGGCGAAAAACCTAGTTTGTACTTTAAAAAAACATAACCATTAATTATGTTAACTTTTAGCCAAGAATTCTCCTGGTATTTTCTGGCACTAACAGTAGCTTTAGATTGTATAATTGAGAAAGGTATTTTCTGTTTTTTTACTCTATCTACAAGTTCAAAATCTTCCATTATACAGTAGTTTTCATTATATCCATTAAGGGATTGAAACAAGTGTTTTGTCATAAAATGACATTGATCTCCACCACCAACAAAAACGCCATCTGATTTTGTAAACCTACTGTTAAACCTAAGTAATAGGGTGTTTTTATCGAATTTGTATGCAAAAAAACCAAACCTAAAATTAGCCTGTATTGCTTTTTTAATTTGGGAGTAAAAATCTTCTGGCAACTGAACATCTGCATGTAAAAACAAAAAAACGTCTCCACTTGCATGTTGTGCTCCAAAATTCATTTGTTTTGCTCTTCCTTCGTTTATACAATTTAAAACGGTAACTTTAGGGTGCTTCTTACAAACAGAAAAAGAATTATCTGTTGTTTTAGGAGAAATAGCTACAATTACTTCTATAGGAAATAGCTGTATTTGTTTGCATAAAAAAGGTAAACTCTTCTTTAAGTTTTCTTGCTCGTTATAGACAGGGATTATTATAGAGAGTTTCATGTTTAAACTTACAATTTTTAAATGAAATCACTTTTATCCATATTATTTATTTTCTGTATTCATTCTGGTTTTGGCCAAGATAATATAGATTACAATAGCATTTCTGAAGCGCTTTTAGAAAATGTAAAACAGAATAAACCTGTTGAAAATGCCATTGCTATTTTAGAAAAATCTACTTTAAAAAGTCTAAATACATCGTTAACTTCTGATGCCAAAAAAATTGCATTTTGGGTAAATATATATAATGCTTTTATTCAGATTTCTTTAAAAGAAAAACCAGAATTATACGAAGATAGAGGTTCCTTTTTTGGAGATAAAAGAATAAAAATTGCTGGTGAGGAACTCTCTTTTGATGAAATAGAACATGGAATATTACGTGAGTCTAAAATTAAAATAAGTTTAGGGTATTTAAAAAAACTCTTTCCTGCCAACTGGGAAAAAAAATTAAGAGTAGAAAATGTAGATTGGCGTATTCATTTTGCGTTAAACTGTGGCGCTAAAAGTTGCCCTCCTGTAGCAGTTTATAATCCAAAAAATCTAGATAAGCAACTAAACTATATGACCAAACAATTTCTTTCAAAACATACCACATTCCGTGTAAAAGATAAAACGGCAAAGGTTACAAGTTTGTTCTCATGGTTTCGTGGAGATTTTGGCGGAATTTCTGAAGTTAAAAAAATTTTAAAAAAATATAATGCTACTCCAGTAGAACCAAACTCACTAGAATTTACAGAATACAATTGGGAATTATTTCTAGACAATTATACTACCATTCCTAATTAGTTTTCACTTTTTGCATGCGCAGCAATATCTTCGGTTAAATCTAATTCTCGTAAAGTAGGATTAAGGTAAGAAACTGCGCCAACCGTTAATAGTGTCATAGTACCACCAAAAACTACAGCTGCAACAGGACCTACAAGTTTAGCTGCTAATCCGCTTTCAAAGGCACCTAATTCATTAGAAGAACCAACAAACATAGAATTCACAGAAGAAACTCTACCACGCATATCATCTGGTGTTTTTAGTTGTAAAATAGTTTGCCTTATCACCATAGAAATACCATCTGCAGCGCCACTTATAAATAATGCTGTAACACTTACCCAAAATAACGAGGATAAACCAAAAGCAATAATACTTAAGCCAAAAATGAATACAGAAATTAACATTTTTTTACCCGTATTTTTATTAATAGGAATATAGGTAGTTAATAACATGGTAACAATACTTCCTATAGAAATAGAAGCATTTAAGACCCCAAAACCTTCTGGGCCAACATTTAAAACATCTTGTGCAAAAACCGATAAAATTGCTACAGTACCACCAAATAAAACAGCAATCATGTCTAAAGTTAAAGCACCTAAAATAACCTTATTGTTAAAAACAAACTTTACGCCTGCTTTTAGGCTTTCTTTAATTGGTTCACCAACTTTTTTGTTTAAAATAGGTTTCTTTTTAATAAAAAAAGTAAAACATAAAGACAGCATTACTAAAATAAAAACAATCAGTAACGTATTATCTACATCTATCCAACTAATAAAAAAACCACCTCCTAAAGCTCCAGTAACTGCAGCTGTTTTCCATGTGCTTGTACTCCAAGTTGCAGCATTATGGTAAATTGATTTTGGAACTAAAAGAGCCACTAAAGAAAATATGGTTGGGCCAAAAAAAGAACGTAAAAATCCTCCAAAAAAAACCAATCCATAAATTGAAAATAGTACAGAATTTCTAGACCATATTTCGTTAATATAATCCGTAGTTAAAAAGTACAAGCCCAAACTAATTAACGAAAATGCAGCTGTACAGATGGCTAATAGATTTCTTTTCTCTCTTTGGTCTACAATATGGCCAGCAAACAAAGCCATAGAAAATGCTGGTATAATTTCCATTAGGCCAATAATTCCTAGAGATAGTGGGTCTTTTGTAATAGAGTATACTTGCCATTCTATAACAATAAATTGCATAGACCATCCAAAAACCAATAAAAACCGAACGAATAAAAAAATATTAAACTCTCTTATTCTTAGTGCTGCATAAGGATCTGTTTTAGCCATATTTAGCTTAATTTCATATCCATTAAAATGGCAAAAGTTTGATTGATGTCTTGCTGTTTTACAACAATTGTCATTTCATTTGTGGTAGAAATTATTTCTTGCAAAGAGATATCTGCCCAAGCTAATTGTTTAAGAATAAAGTAATAAATACCTGATTGCTCTAGGTTTTCGTCTGGTAATTTTATGGTAATAGATGCTAAATCTAGCATATTGTTTATTAATGTTTCTCTTTCAAAAATTTCTTCTACATATGGTTTTAAGTTGGTACTTGTAACAATATTTGTTTCAAATATTCCTTGAGAAACTGTCAAAAAATAGTCGGAACTTTCTGAAGATTTGGTAAGAATTTTTGCAATTTCTTTTAATAGAGATGGTGTATTTTTAAAGGTAAAATCACATAAATCTGATCGTACAATTACATCTCCTAGATCTAAAGCCAATTTCTTAATATTCTTTCGAATACGTAATTGTGTTGCAGGAGATAGCCTATTTATAGCCATCATAACAGCACCTACCTTAACTTCTTTTTTTAAAACCTGAGAAACTTCTGGCAAAATAATTCTGGCTAATGAAGAAACGTTAATTAATTTCTCGTGTAATGCTTCTTCTATAAAAGGTGTTTTTCTAATGGTGCTTTCTACAACTTCTTGAATTGTTTTCATTGTAAAAGTTATATATTATAGTAATATGTTCAAAATTAAACAATTAATCTAACTTTTCTGTCAATTTCTTAAATTCTTTCTTCGGATTTTTATTTTCGTATAAAATACTGTATACTGTGTTTATAATTGGAGTTTTTCCACCTTTCTCTTTTTTTATTTTGTAAGCACTTTTGGTGGCATAATATCCTTCTGCAATCATATTCATTTCGTGCTGTGCAGATTTTACGGTATATCCTTTTCCAATCATATTGCCAAACATTCTATTTCTACTAAAAGTAGAGTATCCTGTTACCAATAAATCGCCTAAATAGGCAGAGTTATTAATGTTACGTTTCATTTTATGTACTTTCTTAATAAAACGTTTCATTTCTCTAATAGCATTGCTCATTAATACTGACTGAAAGTTATCTCCATAGCCTAAACCATGCGCAATACCAGCAGCAACTGCATAGATGTTTTTTAAAACTGCAGCGTATTCTGTTCCAATAATATCGTCAGATGTTTTTACATTTATATAATTAGAAGCCATATTTTTAGCGATAAACTTAGCTTTATCTTCATCTTTACATGCAACTGTTAAGTAACTTAAACGCTCCATAGCTACCTCTTCTGCATGACAAGGACCTGTAATAACACAGATATCATTTAAAGGAACTCCGTATTCTTCATTAAAATGTTGCCCTACAATTAAACCTGTTTCCGGAACAATTCCTTTAATTGCAGTACAAATTATCTTATTTTTAAAAGATGTGGTAACCTTATTTAATTCTTGCATTAGAAAAGCAGAGGGAATTACAAAGATTAAAATGTCGAAGTCACTAACCATCTTATTTATATCATTTGATAATTCTAATTTAGTTGCTTCTAATTCTGCAGATTGAAGATATCTTGGGTTATGGTTGTTTTCTTTTATATAATTAATAGCGTCTTTGTTACGCATATACCAACCCACTTTCTTTTGATTTTCTAATAGCATTTTAACTATTGCAGTTGCCCAACTTCCTCCTCCAAAAACAGCTATCTTTCTTTCTTTCATTATCCTAAAATTAAAGCACCAAAAGTAAGAAAAGTGCAGCTATTTATTATATTTGTTTTTTAGCAATAAAACTCATGCAGAAAAGCTTTTTAATTTTATTTTTTTTGTTCTTTAGTATCCAATTTTCTTTCATTTATAGTCAAAAAAAAAGTACAAAAGCACCAAATGTTAGCATCTTAGAAAAAAGCTTTGTTATTGAAGGTTTAAACACTATTCCTCATAAAATCTGGATATACCTACCACCAAATTATCATAAAACCAAACGAAGTTTTCCCGTAATTTACATGCATGATGCGCAAAACCTTTTTGATACTGCAACTTCTTTTGTAGGTGAGTGGTCTGTTGATGAACTTTTAAACAATCACTTTAAGAAAACTAAACAAGCTTTCATAGTTGTTGGCATTGAGAATGGAGGAGAGAAAAGGATTGAAGAATATACTCCTTGGAAAAATGAAAAATATGGTGGTGGAAAAGGAAGTATTTACATCGATTTTATCAAAAACACTTTAAAACCTTACATAGATAACAAGTACAGAACTAAAAAGGAAAAAGAATATACTGGTATAATAGGTAGTTCTTTAGGAGGCTTAATATCTTTTTATGGTGGGCTTAAATATCCTAATACGTTTGGTAAAATTGGTGCATTATCTACTTCTTTTTGGTTTTCTGATAGTGTTTTTGATTTTGCAGCAGAAAAAAAGCATGTGAAAAATAGCAAGTTATATCTTTTAGTTGGAGAACAAGAAGGAGAGAATATGGTTAACGATACCAAAAAAATGTCGAAACAATTACTATCCCAATGTTTTCCTGCAAAAAATTTAAAAACAAAAATAGTTCCAAACGGAAAACATAATGAAACCTTTTGGAAACAAGAATTTTTAGAAGTAATTACCTTTTTATATCCAAATTATGAAAGTACAAATCATTAATAAATCGAAACATGCAATACCAGAATATGAAACTAATGGTGCTGCAGGAATGGATTTAAGAGCAAATTTATCAGAAGCAATAGTATTAAAACCGCTAGAAAGAACAATTGTTAAAACAGGTTTATTTATTGCTTTACCTGTAGGATTTGAGGCACAAGTTAGGCCTAGAAGTGGTTTAGCAGCTAAGAAAGGCATTACCGTATTAAATTCGCCAGGAACGGTAGATGCAGATTATAGAGGAGAAATAGGAGTAATTTTAGTAAATTTATCTAAAGAAGATTTTACCATCAAAAATGGAGAACGAGTTGCACAATTAGTTATTGCAAAACATGAGCGCGTTTCTTGGCAAGAAGTTACTGTTCTATCAGAAACAGAACGAGGTGAAGGTGGTTTTGGTAGTACAGGAGTTTAATAAAAAAATATATTATGATTTTAGGTGTTTGTGAATGGTTAAGTACCAAAACAAATTTTTCGGTTCAGAATTTACGTGTATTCTTTGTATTATCTGTACTTTTATTAGGGTTTGGAATAGGTTTGTATCTGGTTTTGTGGTTGGTTAAAGTTTTATCTAAATAAGCTACAACATTTTATACAATTGACTCATTTTTCTGTATTTATCATGCAGTAAATCGAAGTCTAAAAAACAATGCGAATGGTAAGTAAATCCAAGCCTTTTATAAAATTGAAAAGCTTGTTTTTTCTCATCCATTGCATCAAGCCATACCATATTATAATTTTTAGTTATTGCTTCTTGTTCTAGCCAACGTAAAAGTGCTTTTCCAATTCCTTTTCCTTGTACTTTTTCATGCAGATAAATTCGATGAATCTTTACAGATTTTAGATGTGTTGTTGCATTAGGTAAGGTTTCATTCCATATTATTCTAAAATTACCTATAATTTCATTCTTGAATAATACAAAGTAATAAACTGCATTTTCTTGGGCTAATTCCTTTTCTATATTCTCTTTTGAATATTGACTATTTACATACCACTCTCCAAAATCTTCCCAGAAATAATCGTAAGCTAAAGGATATACCTCTTTCATTAATTCATATAATAATCTTGCATGGCTAACCTCTATTGGTTGTAGCGTTATTTTTGCATTTATAACAATCATATTAAAAAAAAACAGTTATAAAAATTTATAACTGTTTGTAATATTTAGTGTAGAAACATGCTATTCTTGGTTATCTATAGCTTCTTTTATTTTAGTTTCTAATTCATCCATTAATTCTGGATTATCTTTAATTACATTTTTTACAGAATCTCTTCCTTGCCCAAGCTTTGTTTCTCCATAACTAAACCAAGAACCGCTTTTCTTTACAATTCCTAATTCTACTCCAATATCCAGTATTTCCCCAACTTTAGAAATACCTTCTCCATACATAATATCAAATTCTGCTTGTTGGAATGGAGGTGCAACTTTATTCTTAACAATTTTAACTTTAGTACTGTTTCCTATTACCTTATCGCCATCTTTTATTTGCGTTCTTCTTCTTATGTCTAAACGAACAGAAGCATAAAATTTAAGCGCATTACCACCTGTTGTAGTTTCAGGATTACCAAACATTACCCCAATTTTTTCTCTTAACTGGTTAATAAAAATAACCGTACAATTTGTTTTAGAAATAGTTCCTGTTAATTTACGTAACGCTTGCGACATCAGACGTGCGTGAAGACCCATTTTAGAATCTCCCATTTCTCCTTCAATTTCTGATTTTGGAGTTAGAGCTGCAACTGAATCTATTACAACAATATCTATGGCACCAGAACGTATTAAATTGTCTGCTATTTCTAACGCTTGTTCTCCATGATCTGGTTGTGAAATGATTAAATTATCTATGTCTACACCTAGGTTTTCAGCGTAATAACGATCAAAAGCATGTTCTGCATCTATAAATGCTGCAATACCTCCAGCCTTTTGTGCTTCTGCAATTGCGTGTATCGTTAAGGTAGTTTTACCAGAAGATTCTGGTCCGTAAATTTCTATAATTCTTCCTCTTGGATAACCACCAACACCTAGTGCTAAGTCTAAACCTAGAGAACCGGAAGAAATTGCATCTACATCTTCTACAACTGCATCTCCCATTTTCATTACAGAACCTTTACCATAGGTTTTATCTAGCTTATCTAGAGTTAGTTGTAATGCTTTTAATTTTGCTTGCTTTTCTTTATCTGCTGCCATAAATCTTATGTAATTTTTTCTATTTTAAGGTAGCACAAGTTACAAAAAAGAACGCTTTTATTTGGTACTTTTATCGAAATGATTTGAAAATTAGAAAGAAGAAAAAAATATTTAAAAGTAACTATAAATGAATACGAATTCTAACACTTTAATTTACATTGTTGCTATAGTTATAGCTTTGCATTTTGTGCTAGGAATAGGGTACTTATTATATAAAATGAATAAGAAGAAGTAATTAACTTTTTATCATTTTTATATGCGGAATTCCATCTTCTAAATACGATTCTTCAACTTGTAAAAATCCATGGGTTTCGTAGAATTTTTTTAAATACAATTGCGCTGAGATGGTAATTTCTAATTCGTTAAAAAATGTATGAATTGCTTCTATAGAGGCTTTCATAATTTTATGGCCAAAACCAAATTTTCTGTATTTTTCTTGTACTACAACTCTTCCTATACTAGCATTTTTAAAGTAATCATTTGGCTTAAAAATACGAGTATAAGCCACAATTTTATCCTCTAAAATACCAAGAACATGAAGGGCTTTTTGGTCTTTAAAATCTATATCTTGGTAAACACAATCTTGTTCTACAACAAAAACTTCTGATCGTAAATGTAAAATTTGATAGAGTTCTGAAGTACTTAACTCTGAAAAATTTTTAACAGTACAATCCATTACTGAGCACAAGCAATTTTATGAACTCTATTTTCGTGACGACCACCTTCGAATTCTGTGCTTAAAAATACATCTACAAAGCCTATAGCTTGTTGAAGAGAAACAAAACGAGCAGGTATTGTTAAAATATTTGCATTATTATGCTGTCTTGTAAGTTCTACCAATTCTTTATTCCAACATAAAGCAGCTCTTATACCTTGGTGTTTGTTGGCTGTCATTTGAGCACCATTACCAGAACCACATAAAATAATTCCAAAAGTTGCTTTTTTACTTTCTACTGCATCTGCAGTTGGATGAATAGCATCTGGATAATCCATAGAATCGTTAGAATCTGTTCCGAAATTTAGTACAGTATGTCCTAATTTTTCTAAATGTTTACTAATTTCGAACTTATACTCTGTTCCTGCATGGTCATTTCCTATTGCAATTGTCATAAGATTTTGATTTTTATGGTGTTGAAAATACAAAAATAGAGAAATAAACAAGTATTTTGGAGTTATTAACATCTAAAAAAGTATCGTTTTTAATAAATACTTATTTTTTAGTGTTTTATCTATTTTACCTAACTGTTAAGAACTATAAGTAAAATCTAAAAACTTTTTTTGTTTTATTAAATAATTATTTCAATACATGAAAGATTCTTAAAAAAGCAAATTTTATTTTGAGTTTTTGATAAAAGTTTATCAACAAAAAATTTACATTTTATTTACATTGAAATCTTTTAAAGTTATTAAAAAAAGTAGGTGAATACCTGTTAATAACTATTGTTAATAACTGTAAAATAGAATTGATTTTTAAGCTTTTAAAAGTCTAATAAAATGTAAATATTTTTTAATAAAATGAAATATCAAATTTAAAGGTAAAAATTTACACTAGCTATTAACATACTATTATAAACATCATAGAATTATTTTTAAATTTAATAAAAAAGAAATTATATATATAAATGTTAATAATTGTTGAAAAGAATGCTAAACAGTTTTCTTCTCTGATTTAAGTAGAGAGGTGGTATCTTTTTTTACGGTAATCATTTCCTCTTTTTCTAATGGTTTGTTTAAAGAAGTATTCACAGTTATAACCGTTACACAGATACCTATTATGAAGATAATTAGAAATAAGCCAATAACTTTCTTAAAATTTTTCATCCGTAAATACGATTCGTATACTATAAAGACGTACCTAAATGAGAAACGTTACAAAAAAATTAAGATTTTTTTAACGAAATAGTTTTTACATAGAATTAATAACGAACTGAATAGCTTTTTCTTCAATGGAAATATTTACAGAACCAACCCCTATTATTTCTCCATCTGCTTGAATAAATGGAGCTGAATTATTCGTATTTACTGTTATTTCTTTTGTCTTTAAAGTTGTTACTTTCTTATGATTTGTTATTTTACCATTGTAGAGTTTAGGTAGGTTATATAATAAATCTAAAAAACTAAAATCTTTTGCAATGGTGATATCTAGAAGACCGTTAGACGGGTTTACACCTTCAGTAAACTGCATACCACCTCCAGAATATTTACAAATTCCGAAAATTACTAGCAAACAATCTGAATAAAATTCTTGGTTATTCACACTAATTCTTACGCTAGTTTTTTTGTACTTTATTAAACCTAGAAATCCTGCAACTATATAAGAAATACTTCCTAATTTTTTAAGCTTGTTTAATTTATTTACAACATAACCATCAAATCCTAAACCAGCAACATTGTTAAAGTAAAAAGTACCTTGTTTGCTTTTTAACTTACCAATATCTTGGTAAATTGTTTGTTGTTGGGCAATAACTTTTATAGCTTTTTTTAAATTTTTTGGAATAGCATAGGTTTTTATCCAATCATTTCCTGTACCAACAGGAATAATGGCAAGAATTATTTCTTTAGATGGAATATACTTCTGAAGCATTACTGCATTTACCACATGATGCAAAGTTCCATCACCACCTACAACAATAAATTTTTTATAATTTTCTCTTATTGCTTGTTGTGTTATTTCTATTTCGTGTTGGGCATATTTTGTAATTCTATAGCTAAAAGAAATACTATTTTCAGTTAGTAAACGCTTAATTTCTTGAAAAGTTTTACCTATTTTCTTGTTACCAGAAACCGGATTTACAATAAGAAACCAATCCATATATTAATTATTAAAAGCACCTACAAAATACAAATATTGAAACATAACAGTTAATTAATAATAAATCCATCTAATATGTTGTATTTTGGTAGTATATAACAAGAATTCATTTATGCCGAGAAAAAAGAAAGGAAAATACAAGAGTAAAGGAAAAGTAATAAAAGATTTAACTCGCAATATTTTTAAAATACTAAATCAAGATAGTAATAAACATTATAATTATAGACAAATAGCATCTAAAATGGGTATTTCTGATACCGATGGAAAAACCCAAATATTAAAAAAGCTTGCAGAATTAACAGCACAAAATAAAATTAAAGAAGTAGATCGTGGTAAATTTCAAATTAACGAAGATAGAAACTACGCTTATGGTACTTTAGACATAACCTCTAATGGAAATGGTTATTTTATAACAGAAGATTATGAAGACGATATTTTTATACCAAATGTTAATCTTGGCAAAGGTTTGCATGGAGATATTGTAAAAGCATATGTGTACAAAAAAAGAAGATCTAAAAAATTAGAAGCAGATGTTGTAGAAATAGTAGAACGTGCTAAAACAGATTTTGTAGGGGTATTGCAAAAACACAAAAATTTTGGTTTTGTATTGCCAGATAGTAATAAAATGTATGCAGATATATTTATATCTGAAAGTAAATTAAACGGTGCAGAACATGGAGATAAAGTGCAAGCTAAAATATCTGACTGGCCAGAAAATTCTAAAAATCCATTCGGTAAAATTATAAAAGTACTTGGTAAACCAGGAGACCATAATACAGAAATGCACTCTATTTTATTAGAGTACGATTTACCTTACGAGTTTCCATCAGAAGTAGAACAAGAAGCATCTCAATTACCCATAGAAATTACAGCAAAAGAAATCTCGAAAAGAAGAGATATGCGAAATGACTTAACATTTACTATAGATCCCAAAGATGCCAAAGACTTTGACGATGCTTTATCTTTTACAAAACTAGAAAATGGTAACTATGAGATAGGAATTCATATTGCAGATGTTTCTCACTACGTGCAGCCAGATACCATTTTAGATGATGAAGCTTTTTCTAGAGCAACCTCTGTATATTTAGTAGATAGAGTAGTGCCAATGTTACCAGAAATGTTAAGTAATGGCGTTTGTTCTTTAAGGCCAAACGAAGAAAAACTTACTTTTTCTGCTGTTTTTGAAATAGATGAAAAAGCTAATTTAATTAACCAATGGTTTGGAAGAACAGTTACTTATTCAGACAAGAGATTTGCTTACGAAGAAGCACAAGCTATAATTGAATCAAAATCAAATACAGTTCCAGCAAATGTTTCTTTAACAGGAAACCAATATCAAGTAGATACACCAATTGTAGATGCTATTTTAAAGCTAGACGAATTGGCTAAAATCTTACGAAAAAAAAGAATGAAAGCTGGCGCAATTTCTTTTGATAGAGTAGAAGTAAAGTTTCATTTAGACGATACAGCAAATCCAACAGGTGTTTACTTTAAAGAAGCAAAAGATGCCAATAAATTAATAGAAGAATTTATGCTTTTAGCAAATCGTAAAGTAGCAGAATTTATTGGTTTAAAAAAAGGTAGAATTAGTAATAATACTTTTATTTATCGTGTGCATGATGAGCCAGACGTAGAAAAATTAGCAGCTCTTCAAAATATAATAAGCAAGTTTGGTTATAAAATAAATACAGATACTAGAGAATCTACTACTAATTCACTAAATAAATTATTACACGATGTACATGGTAAAGCAGAGTCTAATATGATAGAAACTTTAGCTATAAGATCTATGTCTAAAGCAGTTTATACCACACATAACATAGGTCATTATGGTTTAGCTTTTGATTTTTACAGTCATTTTACCTCGCCAATTCGTCGCTATCCAGATGTAATGACACATCGTTTGCTACAACACTACTTAGATGGAGGTAAAAGTCCGAAACAAGAATTGTACGAAGAACGATGTAAACATTCTTCTAAACGAGAAGAGCTTGCATCTAAAGCAGAACGAGATTCTATTAAATATATGCAAGTTAAATACATGCAAGACCATAAAGACGAAATTTTTAAAGGTGTAATATCTGGAGTTACAGAATGGGGAATTTATGTAGAAATCACCAAAAATAAATGCGAAGGTATGGTTAGAATTAGAGATATTAACAACGATTATTATATTTTTGATGAAGAGCAGTATGCTATTGTAGGGCAATCTACCAAACATATGTATCAACTTGGAGACAACGTACAAGTAACCGTGAAAAACACCGATTTAGAGAGAAAACATCTCGATTTTAATTTAATTGAAGACTAAAAAAAATTAAAAAATCATACAATAAAAAGAACAGTTTCTCTTTATTATGGTACGTTTATTGATTTATTAAAATTAAACTTACAAAATGAAAAAAATAGGATTATTATTATTTCTAAGTATAACCTTAACTATAAATGCACAAGAAGAACTAACAAAAACCATTGGTGAATTTGCCACTTTAAAAGTTTTTAATGCTATCGAAGTAGAATTGATAGAAAGTGATGCATATAAATTAGTTGTAAAAGGAAAAAAGGCAGAACTATTAAAAATAAAAAATGTAAATAGCACTTTAAAACTAACATTACCATTTTCTTTAAAGCCTGACGAAAATTTAGCAAACGGAGAAGTTTTGGTAACTCTTTATTACCGTAAGCCCATTATGGTTGTAGATGCAAATGAAGGTGCAACAATTACAGGAAAAGGCTTTAAACAATCTACCTTAGAAGTAAATGCACAAGAAAGAGCATTTATTAATTTAAATGTTAAAACAAAGAATTTAAAAGTAAGAACTTCTTCTGGTGGAATTATTAAACTTACAGGTACTACAAAAAATCAAGATGTAGATGTAGATTTATATGGTACTTACCATGGCTTTAATTTAAAGGCTAATGGTGTTTCTACAGTAAAAGCAGGTACTGGTGCTAAAGCAGAAGTTTTTACCAATAAAACTTTAAATGCAAAAGTTAATTTTGGTGGATCTATTTTTTACAAAGGAGATCCAGAAGTTATAAAAGATAAAAAAGTTATTGGAGGAACAATACAAGCAAGAAATAATTAAATTTGTATCTTTGCATAAGAAAATAGTTAGATAATGAACACGTTACACATATTTTTATTAGGAATGCCAAGTGGAGGTTCTTGGATTCTTATTGCTATAGCCATTTTACTATTGTTTGGAGGAAAGAAAATTCCAGAATTAATGAAAGGCTTAGGGGGTGGTATAAAAGAGTTTAAAAAAGCCTCTAAAGACGATAATGAAGATAAATTAGAAGAAAAGAAAAAATAAATAACCAAGATATTCACAAAGTAAAAGCTCTAATCATTACGATTAGAGCTTTCTTTTTTCTTAAAAATATCCCCCAACATTTTTAAGCTTATTAAATATAATTTTAATTAAAATTTTTAGCAACTTTTATAAAGATTATTCCTCTTTACTTTTTCTGTTTTGTTTCATTGCTTCTCCTATTTGATTACTTGCAGTAAAACTAGCAACCATATCATTTAGCATATTACTACCAGCTTGTGGCGAATTAGGAAGTAGAATTAAATTACTATTGGTTTCTTCACCAATAGATTGTAAGGTATCATAATGTTGTGTAACTACAATTAAAGCAGATGCTTCTTGGCTGTTTATACCAACTTTATTTAATACTTCTACAGATTCTTCTAAACCTCTTGCAATTTCTCTTCTTTGGTCTGCAATACCTTGCCCTTGTAATCGTTTGCTTTCTGCTTCTGCTTTTGCTTTTTCAACTATTAAAATACGTTGTGCATCTCCTTCAAACTGTGCTGCTGTCTTTTCACGATCTGCAGCATTAATTCTATTCATAGCAGCTTTTACTTGGGCATCTGGATCGATATCAGTAACTAATGTTTTAATAATATCATAACCATATTCTGTCATATATTCTTGCAACTCTCGTTTTACAGCTATGGCAATGTCATCTTTTTTTACAAAAACATCATCTAATTTCATTTTAGGAACTTCAGCTCTAACTACATCAAAAACAAAAGATGTAATTTGATCATGAGGATAATCTAATTTGTAAAAAGCATCATATACTTTATCGCGTATAACTACATATTGCACAGATACTTTTAGTTTTACAAATACATCATCTAATGTTTTAGTTTCAATAATAACATCTAATTGCTGAATTTTTAAACTTAATCTACCTGCTATACGATCTACAATTGGAATTTTCATTTGTAAACCAGATTGACGAATACTTTGAAATTTACCAAATCTTTCTATAATAGCGGCAGATTGTTGCTTAACAATAAAGAAAGAGGCAAATAAAATAACAAGTCCAATAACAATGTAAATAATGACAAAAGGAGACATAATATTAAGTTTTAAAAGTGAATAATGGTTAAATATAGCAAAGCTAAGTGTAAATATAGGACGCAATTTTTAGGAATTGTTACAAAAAAAATCCTGAAGTTAACCTCAGGATTTTTTTTACTATTCTTTATCTTCTTCTGTGGGAAAGAATTTTCTTTTCTTTCTATTGTATTTAATCCACTTTTTGTATTGCTTTTCAGACAGTAGTTTTTTAATTATAGTATTTAGCTTAATATCTTCATTTTTTAGAGTTTCTGCAATAGGTTTAAGGTTTTCTGCCATTTTCTTTTGTATTGCTTCATAACCAGAAAAATCTTTAGATTCTTGAGCTGTTTTCTGGAAACTCTCTACCATTTCTTTGGTATTTCTTAAAGTAAAGCTATTTATTCTTCTAAAATCTTTAATTCTTTTATTATAATCTGTTATAATATTTTTAAACTGTTTTCCAGTTTCAGAACTTAATTTAATTCCAGATTTTTTTGCTACTTTTTCTATTTCATAAATAACAATTCCTAAGTACTTGTCTACCTCAAATTTTGGTTTAACGGTATTAGGTGTTTGGTTCATTTGCCCCATTCTTTGTCTACCCATACCTCTGTTGCCCATACCAATTTGAGCAAGCGTAGATAAACTTGTTATTAGGGAAATAAAAAAGATAAGTTTTTTCATTTTATTTTATTTTAGTGATTGCAAAATCTATTCTTCGTATACTTTCTTCTTTACCTATCATATCTAAAATATCAAATAGGTGAGGGCCAGCTAATTTACCAACCAAACTTAAACGTAAAGGTTGCATAACTTTACCAAAACCAATTTCCTTAGATTTTATCCAATCTTTAATAATAGATTCTATTTTTTCGGATGTAAAATCTTCTATTTCGTTAATGATAGCTATTAATTCGGTCATTAATGCACTTGTACCTTCTTTCCAATTTTTTTTAGAGGCTTTAGCATCATATTCAGTTGGAGCTTCGAAAAAGAAAGAACCTAACTCCCAAAAATCTTGAACAAAAGTTGCTCGTTCTTTAATTAAAGAAACCACTTTTGTAACATATGTTATATTGGTTTGAATATCCTTTTCTTTTAAGATTAACAAAAACTGTTCCGCTAAATTAGCATCTGTTTTTTGTTGCATGTATTGTTGGTTAAACCATTTGGTTTTATCTGGACTAAATTTTGCACCAGATTTACTAACTCTAGTTAAATCAAAAGCAGCTACTAATTCTTCTAAAGAGAAAATTTCTTGTTCTGTACCAGGATTCCAACCTAAAAATGCCAACATATTTATAAAGGCGTCTGCAAAATAACCGTCTTCTTTGTATCCACGAGAAACATCTCCAGAAGATTCATTTTTATATTCTAATGGAAAAACTGGAAAACCTAATTTATCGCCATCACGTTTGCTTAGTTTTCCTTTACCAACTGGTTTTAAGATTAATGGTAAATGGGCAAATTTGGGTTTTTCCCAACCAAAAGCTTCGTATAATAAATTATGTAAAGCCAAAGAAGGCAACCATTCTTCACCACGAATAACATGCGTAATTTGCATTAGATGATCGTCTACAATATTTGCCAAATGATACGTAGGCATTCCATCAGATTTAAATAATATTTTATCATCTAGAGTATTTGTATCGATATTTATTTTTCCACGAATTTCGTCTTCTAAAAGTAAAGTTCTATTTTCTGGAGATTTAAAACGTATCACATAATTATCTCCATTCTCTATCTTATTCTTAACTTCTTCTTTTGTTAATACTAAAGAATTAACAAGTTTTCCTTTTTCTCTATTATGCCAGTTGTATATAAAGGTTTTTCCTTTAGCTTCGTGGTCTTTTCGATGCGTATCTAATTGCTCTGCAGAATCGAAAGCGTAATATGCTTTGCCTTCTTCTATAAGTTGTTCTGCATATTTTTGGTACAAATGTTTGCGTTCAGACTGTCTGTAAGGACCAAACTTTTCATTTTTGTTAGGGCCTTCATCAAAAGGAATTCCACACCAATTTAGAGCATCTACAATATATTGCTCTGCATTTGCAATATATCTAGTTTGATCTGTATCTTCAATTCGTAGAATAAAAGTTCCTTGGTGCTTTTTTGCAAAAAGGTAATTGTATAAAGCCGTTCTTACTCCTCCAATATGAAGAGGTCCTGTAGGACTTGGGGCAAATCGTACACGTACGTTAGGTTCCATGTAAAAAATATTTTTTTACAAAGATACTTTTAAGGAATCATAAATAAAAGGATTACCACTTTTGATATAAACCAAGAGATATTGCTGTTTGTTTTGGTACGTTATTTCCGGAAAAAGCAGTGGCAAAACTTGTAGTTAATCCAAAAGTTTTAGAAAGCTCTGCTATAGCTTTAATACCGTAAGCAGAAAACGCTATATCATTAACGTACAATGCAGTACGTTGGTTTTGTATGGGTAGTATAATATCTCCATTTTTAAGGGAACTAGAAATATCTAAAAACGCAACAATCCATAATGGTTTTAACACTTTGTAACCGAACTCACCACCAAAACGCAAGTTAGAACTATAGCCACTAGTTCTTAATTCAGCACCAAAATAGGCTTGTATGTAAGTTTTATCAAAACCTTTTCCAGTACTTATTAGAGGGTTAAAAGACCAAGCATCAAACCCTGTTCTAATTCCTGATTCTGCAAAATATGTTCCTGTGTTTGTTTCTATAGTAAGTTGTGTTGTTAACAACCAGTTCTTATTAGATAAATTATGTTTTATACCAAAAGATATATTTCCAAGTGCTTGTTCATTACTAGATGTAGTTTCTATACCATCAGAAATAGTAGCAGCACCAGTATTTGTAATTTTAAAAGGAATAGAAAGTATAAAACTAGTTTTATTTGTTACACCATATTCGCCAAACAATTGTATTGTTTGGTCTGTAATTAAGCGCTCTGTAAATTGATTTGTTTCACCAAAAAGTTCGTTATACGCACCAATACTTGAAAAAGAAAACTGCGTATAAAATTTTCCCTTTTTCTGTGTCCAAGGACTTTGAGAAAATAAAGAAAGCGATAAAAGAAGAAAAAGTATTTTAAAAATATGTTTCATGATAATAAAGTTAACCTTAAAAATAGGCTACAAGTTAGTTGTTTTTTGCTTTTAACAATAAATTGATGGCTACTATTTTAGAAAGTTTTATTTTTATATGTTAATGCAGAACGAGTTTACTAAAATAGAACAAAAATTACAGCAGTTTACTAAGAAATACTATACTAGCGAACTACTGAAAGGGATAATTGTTTTTACTAGCTTAGGCTTTGTTTATTTTTTTATTACCCTATTTGTAGAATACTTTTTGTGGTTAAAGCCATTCTTTAGATCTATTTTATTTTGGCTCTTTGTTATTGTTGAAGTTGCTCTATTTTCTAAGTTTATTGTTATTCCTATTTTTAAACTTATAGGATTAAAAAAGGGAATTTCTCTAAAAGAGTCTTCTATTATGATAGGAAAACATTTTCCAGAAGTAGAAGACAAGCTATTAAACGTTATTCAACTTAAAGAAAGTGCACAACATTCAGAACTTCTTTTGGCTAGTATTGCGCAAAAATCAAAAGAATTACAGCCAATTCCTTTTCAAAGCGCTGTAGATTACAAAGCAAACTATAAGTATTTAAAGTACCTAGTGGTTCCAATACTCATTTATATTTTTAGCTTTTTAACAAATATTACTCCAGATTTTTCGCAGAGTATAGATAGAGTAGTGAATTATAAAACTACATATGTGCCACCAGCACCATTTTCTTTTACATTACAAAATAAGAACTTACGTGTAATTCAAGGCAATGATATTTCTATTTTTATATCTACCACTGGAATGGTAAGACCAGAAGAAGTTAAGATACACTTTGAGGAGCAATACTATTTTATGGAGTCTGATAATGGAACTTTTGAATACACTTTTAGTAATGTTCAAAAACCTATTTCATTTTATGTAGAAGCTAATGGCGTTACTTCTAACTTATACGATGTAGAAATTATTAATGCACCAACTATTTCTAATATTCAACTAGAATTAGATTATCCAAAATATTTAAATAAACCATCAGAAAAAACAGAAAATAATGCCAATATTATTTTACCTGAAGGTACCAATGTTACTTGGCAGGTATTTACCAGCCATACAGATAGTCTGCATTTCAAAGTAGAAGATAAATTAGTACCTTTTACACTAAAAAACACAAACACTTTCCAGTTAAAAAAGCAGGTAAAGAATTCTTTTTCGTATCAAATAAGTTCCTCAAATTCTCAGTTAAATGATTACGAGAAATTACAGTTTTCTGTAGCAGTTATAGAAGATGAAAAACCAGAAATTAATGTAACAAGCAACATAGATAGTATCTCTAGAGGTGATGCTCAGTTTGCAGGTCAAATTTCTGACGATTACGGAATTAGTAAGCTAAATTTGGTTTATTACCCTTCTACGAATCCAGAAAATATAAAGAAGGTTACTATTCCTACATCAAAAGAAAACATCCAAACTTTCTTTTTTCAGTTTCCTTTTAATATCGAACTAGAAAAAGGAGAAAATTATACCCTTTATTTTCAAGTATTTGATAATGATGGATATAACGGAAGTAAAACTACAAAAAGTACTGTTTTTACATATCGACAAAAAACAGATCAAGAAGTAGAAGAAGAACTACTACAAGAACAAAGAAATACTATAAATAGCTTACAAAATTCCTTACAAAATCAAAAGAAACAACAAGAAGATTTAGAAAACTTACAAATAGACCTTCAAAATAAAAAAGAATTTAATTGGAATGATAGAAAGAAAGTAGACAAATACTTGCAGCGCCAACAGCAGTATAAAAATATGATGCAAAGGCAAACGGATAAGTTACAAGAAAATATAGACGAAATTAAACCTTCTGACTCCTCTTTGCAACAAAAACAACAAAACCTTAAAGAGCGAATACAAGAATTAAAAAAATTAGAAAAACAACAACGCCTTTTAGATGAAATTCAAAAAATGGCTAACAAGCTTAATAAAGAAGATTTAGTAAAAAAAGCAAAAGAACTAGCACAACAAAATAAACAACAGCAACGAAGTTTAGAGAAAACACTTGAAATGGTTAAACGTTTTTATGTAGAGCAAAAAACCATGCAAATTGCTAATAAAATAAAAGAGTTAGCAAAAAAACAAGATGCGCTTTCTATGGATGAAACCAAGGCAAAAGAAAAGCAAAACGAAATAAAAAATGAGTTTAATACCATAAAAAAAGAACTAGACCAGCTATCTAAAGATAATGAGAATTTAAAAGAGCCATTAGCACTGCCAGATGTGCAACAAGAAGAACAAGAAGTATCAAAAGAAATTGAAGAAACCCTAGAAAATCTTAATAATAGCCAACAATCAAAGTCTAAAGAATCGCAAAAAAAAGCGGCTAAGAAAATGCAAGAAATGGCAAAAAAAATGGAACAAGCCATGATGGAAATGCAAGGGGAAGCAATGGAAGAGAATATAGATGATTTAAGAAAGATTTTAGAAAATCTCATTATTTTTTCCTTTGAGCAAGAGCAACTTATGTATTCGTTTGACGAAATTTCTACAACACATCCAAATTTTGGCAAAAACTTGAACAAACAAAATCAAATAAAAACCTATTTTAATCATATAGACGATAGTTTGTATGTTTTATCTATGCGTGTTCCAAGAATTTCAAATATTATACAAGATGATTTGTCATCTATCCATTACAATTTAGATCAAAGTTTAGAAAATTTCTCTGAAAACCGTTTTTCACGAGGTATATCTAATCAAAGATATGTTATGACTTCTACCAACAATTTGGCCGATTATTTAAGTAACACTTTAGATAATATGATGAACAACATGTCTATGAAAATGGGTAAAGGACAAAAGAGTAATGCGAATAGCTTTAGTTTACCAGATTTGATAGAAAAGCAAAAGGGTTTATCAGAACAAATGAAAAAAGGGTTAAGTGAATCTAATAAAAGTAATGACAATAAAAGCGAAAAAAAAGGTAATGAAGAAAAAGGTACAAAAGGAGAAGGTACTAATGAAGATTTAGATGGAGAATTATTTGAAATCTATAAACGGCAAAGTACACTTCGTCAACAATTGCAAGAAGCTATAGAAAACAATGCGTTTGGCACAAAAACACAAAATTCTTCTCCTAAAAAGGTCTTACAAACCATGGAAGAGTTAGAAAATCAATTGTTAGAACAAGGTTTTTCTAGACAAAATTTAGATCGAATGCAAAAACTAAATTACGAGTTTTTAAAACTACAAACAGCAAAATTACAGCAAGGAGAAGACATCAAAAGAAAATCTGAAACCAATAAAACTCCCAATTTACGAAGTAAAGCTAAAGCTATTAAATTCAAAAAACAGTACTTCAATCAAATAGAAATTTTAAATAGACAATCCTTACCTTTGCAAGAAATTTACAAACGAAAAGTTAGAGCATATTTTTCTAACCAAAAATAGCGTATAATGGTAACCTTTAATTATGAAACGGATTTTGAATTAGATAACAAAGATGCCCTTCTAGATTGGATTCATCTAATTATTAACAATCATGATTCAGAAGTAGGGGAGATAAATTATATATTTTGCGACGATGAATATTTACATTCCTTAAACGTAAAATACCTAAACCATGATACACTAACAGATATAATTAGTTTTGATAATACATTAGGAAATTTAATATCAGGAGATATTTTTATATCTATAGAACGTGTTAAGGAAAATGCTATAGAATATAAAACTTCTTTTACTGAAGAACTTAATAGAGTAATGATACATGGTATTCTTCATTACTTGGGTTACAAAGACAAATCTAGTGCAGATAAAGAAGTAATGCGAAAAGCAGAAAATGATGCTTTAGAAATTTTAAAATACTGATAATCAATTTAATAAATTAAAAGTTTCACGTGAAACACTAATAAAAATGAGCTTATTTTCAACACTTTATGATGTTATTGTAGTAGGAGGTGGTCATGCAGGAAGCGAAGCAGCAGCTGCATCAGCAAACATGGGTGCAAAAACGTTGTTAATAACAATGAACTTACAAAACATTGCTCAAATGAGTTGTAATCCTGCAATGGGTGGAATTGCAAAAGGGCAGATAGTTAGAGAAATAGATGCGTTAGGAGGGTATAGTGGTATTGTTACCGATAAGACAGCTATACAATTTAAAATGCTTAACAAATCGAAAGGTCCTGCAATGTGGAGTCCTAGAGCGCAATCTGATCGAATGCAATTTGCAGAATGTTGGAGAACCATGTTAGAACAAACGGATAATTTAGATTTTTATCAAGATTCCGTAAATGGTTTGTTGTTTGATGAGGATTCAATTGTTGGAGTTAAAACAGCTTTAGGGTTAGAAATTAAAGCAAAAACAGTTATTATAACAGCAGGAACTTTTTTAAATGGTTTAATACATATAGGTGAAAAAACTTTTGGAGGTGGTAGAGCAGGAGAGGGAGCTTCTAGAGGGATCACAGAAGATTTAGTTGCAAAAGGTTTTGAAGCTGGAAGGATGAAAACAGGAACTCCGCCAAGAGTTGATGGTAGATCTTTAGACTATTCTAAAATGACAGAACAACCTGGTGATGAAATAACAGAAAAATTTTCTTACTTGCCTACTACAAAATCTTTAAAAGAGCAGCGTTCTTGTTACCTTACGTATACAAATCCAAAAGTTCATGATATTTTACGTGAAGGTTTTGATAGGTCTCCAATGTTTAATGGTAGGATACAATCTACAGGACCAAGATACTGTCCGTCCGTAGAAGATAAAATAGATCGTTTTGCAAGTAAAGAAAGACATCAAATCTTTGTTGAACCTGAAGGATGGAATACCGTTGAAATTTATGTAAATGGTTTTAGTACGTCTTTACCAGAAGATATACAAGATAAAGCTATTCGTGCTATAGAGGGCTTTGAAAACGTAAAATTCTTTAGATACGGATATGCAATAGAATACGATTATTTTCCACCAACACAATTACAGCATACTTTAGAAACCAAACTCATTAAGAACTTATTCTTTGCAGGACAAATTAATGGCACTACAGGTTACGAAGAGGCAGCTGCACAAGGTTTAATGGCAGGTGTTAATGCAGCTTTAAAAGTGCAAAATAAACCCTCTTTTGTCCTTAAACGTAATGAAGCTTATATTGGAGTTTTAATTGATGATTTAATTACAAAAGGTACAGAAGAACCTTACAGAATGTTTACTTCTAGAGCAGAATATAGAACATTATTAAGACAAGATAATGCAGATTTACGTCTTACTCCTAAAGGTTATGAAATTGGTTTAGCTTCTAAAGAGAGAATGGATAGAGTTATAGAAAAAAGAAAAAAAACCGATTTAATGATTAATTTCTTAAAAGAAACTAGCGTAAAAAAAGAAGAGATTAATCCAATTTTAGAAAATAAAAATTTAGCTGTAATTAACCAATCTTTAAAATTATACAAAGTTGCTGCAAGACCTCAATTAAGCTTTACTGACTATTCGCATCTTCATAAAGTTAATTCTTTTATAAAAGAAAATAATATAGATGCAGAGATAATAGAGCAAGTAGAAATACACTTAAAATACTCTGGCTATATAGAAAAAGAAAAGAGTAATGCAGATAAGTTAAATAGATTAGAGAATGTAAAAATTCCTTCCACTTTCGATTATCAGAAAGTAAAATCTCTATCTTATGAAGCAAAAGAGAAACTGTCTAAAATTCAACCAACATCCATTTCTCAAGCTAGTAGAATTAGTGGCGTCTCACCTAGTGATATTTCTGTATTATTAGTATATATGGGAAGGTAGATAATTAAAAAGTACATTATGTTCCTCGTGGAACATAGCTAGTTTTATGAAAAATAGAATAGATTTTTATAAAGGTTTACAACCTTTTTTAACCTGTAAAGACCATACAGTATCTAGAGAGAAGTTTGAGGTAAAAATAAATACTACATACGATATGTTAGTTACTACACCAGTTCCTAAAAACATATCTAAGTACTATCAATCTGATAAGTATATTTCACACACAGATGCAAAAAAAACGCTATTTGATAAAGTGTATCAGCTAGTAAGAAAAATTGCATTATCTAATAAGTTGCGTCTTCTAAATTCTTTTAAAACCAACTCAAATAAAGTTTTGGATATTGGTGCAGGAACAGGAGATTTTTTAAAAGTTTGTAAAAATAATTCTTGGAAAGTTTTTGGAATGGAACCAAGCCAAAAAGCAAGAGAGATTGCATCAAAAAAAGGAATTGAATTACAAGCAGAATTATCGGCTTTTAAAAACCAAAAATTTGATGTAATAACGCTTTGGCATGTTTTAGAACACGTAGAAAATTTAGAAAGTTATATTCATAATTTAGAAAGTTTATTATCTAAAAATGGAGTTTTACTGATTGCGGTTCCAAATTATAAAAGTTATGATGCAAAATATTACAAACAACATTGGGCTGCATTTGATGTGCCAAGGCATCTCTGGCATTTTTCAGAAACAAGTATTTCTAAATTGTTTTCAGAAGTAAATTTAAAAGTTCAAAAAGTGTATCCAATGAAATTTGATGCCTATTATGTTTCTTTACTTTCTGAAAAATATAAAAATGGGAAAACAAAATTACTGTCTGCTATTTGGACAGGTTTTACTTCTAACAGAAAGGCAAAAGCTTCTAAACAATACTCTTCATTAATTTATATCCTAAAAAGATAAGATTTTCTTGTAATTAATAGTTCTACGCTACTATAAATAGATTTCAGTAGAATTAGCTTAAAGAAAAATAAAAAGCGCTTAAAAAGGATAATTTAAGGGCTTTTTTGATAGTAAAATATTATTGTATTAGAATATATGATAATAATTATTTATCTTAAGATAAATAGCCCTAAAACATTTATAATAAAATATACTGCAATAGTCATAGCACCTGCATAATCTTTTGCAATTCTTTGCCCTATAAGAAGAAAAATAAATGTTAACCCAGAAAGCATTAGTGCCCATTCTGCAAAATATACAACTCCATAAGCTAATATTGTATAAATACCTAATAAAGTCATTATTCCAGAAATAATTTCAAAAAGTAATAATACACCTAAAAGCAATGATACAGATTTACCAAAAGCTGTTCCTTCAAAGTGTGATTTTAGCCAACCTAAATTCCCTTTCCAATCGGTAATTTTATCGTATCCTGATTGTAAAAAAGTAAAGGAAATAAAAAGCAATATTAATATTTCTGCAGAATAATCAAATAATCGTAAAATATCAAAGTCCATAAGTATTTGTAATTTTTAGTTAGTTATTTTAGTTTTTCATCAATAGGTTCCCAAAGTTCTATTTTGTTTTCATCATTATCAAGAATCCAAGCAAATTTTCCATATACAAATTCTTGAGTTTCACCAACAACGGTAACGCCTTCTTCTTTTAATATACTAATAAGTTTTTCTAGATTTTCAACTCTATAGTTAATCATAAAATCCTTTGGAGAAGGTTTAAAATACTCTGTATTAGACTCAAAAGGACTCCACTGTGTGCTTGCTTCTTTTCCAAGATTGTCTTTCCACCAAAACGTACACCCATAATCATCTGTATTAAAACCAAGGTGCTTCTTATACCATTCTTTTGATTTTTTTGGATCAGAAGATGTAAAGAAAATACCTCCTATACCAGTTACTCTTTTTTTCATAATGTTACCGGATTATATTTGTCTCGTAAATGGTAATCCACTCATCTACAGTTATTTTCGTGCACATTTCACCAATTAAACCATAAGGAATATCTTCTAAATATTTAAATCGAATGCAGCTTTTACCCATATCTAACTTTCTACTACAGTGTTTAGGATATTCTTTTACAAACCAGTTATAAAGCTCTTTTTTTGTATAAATTCCATTATGGTATAAATTAATTGAGTTTTTTTGAGAAGCAAGGTTCATAAAAGGTAAAGGTAGTTTTGGGTTACAATGATAACCTTTAGTATATATGCTATGTGGCACATAATACCCCAACATTTTGTAGTTAATACCTTCTTCAAACCCACTAGGTAAATTTTCTAGAATAGTAGCCCTTAGTTTCCTTATAATTGGTATTCTTTCTGGAGGAAGTTGCGCAATATATTCTTCTGGAGTTTTTGCTTCGTAAGTCATTTACAAGGTAATTGTTGGTTCTTTCTTACAAGGTACAAAATTTAGTCTTGATTTTATCTACAATGGTTTGCGCAAGTTTCTCTTTACTTTCTATTGTCCAACCAGCAACATGTGGAGAAAGAAGAACATTTTCTGCATTTATTAAATACTGAAAATCGCTTGGTAAATTCTGGTTGTGAAAAAAGTTTTCAAAAGATGATTTTTCGTATTCCAATACATCTAAACCTGCACCTAGTATTTTTTTAGATTGAAGTGAACTTACTAAATCTACAGTATTTACAGCAGATCCTCTTGCGGTATTAAGCAACCAAAAATTTTTAGAAAATCCATTAATAAAATCCCTATTTATCATATTCACGGTTAGTGGTGTTTCTGGAGTATGTAAGCTTAAAACATCAGATTTTTCTTGCAACTCTTTTAAGGAAACTTGCGTACAGTTTGCATCTGCTACATTGGGTTTAATATCGTAACAGAGAATCTCCACATCAAATCCTTGCAGTTTTTTTGCAAAAGATTTTCCCATGTTGCCATATCCAATAATTCCAATTGTTTTTCCATCTAGCTCTAATCCACGATTTTCTTCGCGCATCCATTTTCCAGATTTAATTTCTTGGTGTGCTTTATTTAGTTTATTAAATAACGATAGTAGCATTGCTAATGCATGTTCTCCAACTGCATTTCTATTACCTTCAGGGGCAGCAATAAGTTCAATGTTTTTGGCAGATGCAAATTCACAGTCTATATTTTCTAGACCAGCACCTACTCTACCAATAAATTTAAGGTTTGCTGCTTTTTTTAAGAAAGATTTGTCTAGAGAAAAACGACTTCGAATTATAATTCCGTCGTAATTCTTTATAATCTTTTCGACATCCTTTTTAGAAGATAAATAATCTTCTTCATTTTTAAATCCTAGTTGACGAAGTTGCTCTATTAAAATTGGGTGGTTGGAATCTAAATGAAGAATTTTCATAAATTTTTCTCCTTAAGCTGTCTTTCTAATTCGTGAATACGTTTCTCTTTATCCTTACTATCCATGGTAAAGAAAATAAGCTTAAATACAAGGTAAATTACTACCAATAGACTTTGTAAATCTTGTGCGTCTTTAATTTCTACACTAAAAAATTTTGTAGCAATAAAAACAATACCAAACCCTAAAAGTGCAATATTTGCAATTGCTGCAAGAATCTTTTTAATTTGCTCTCTTTTCATTTTTTAGTTTTCTAATCTGGTGTTCTAAATCTGCTATTTTTTCACTTTTTTCTTTACTTTCTGCTTTATAATAGAACCTTTCTACTAATAAATAGACACCAATAATGCCATATCTAAGTTCTAGTATAAAACTCTCTTTAACATAATCTAATAAAAAGTATTCAGAGAAAAATGAAATTAGCAGAAGGCCTAAAGCAATATCGCTAATTATTCTACAAATAAGTTTAAAATTAATATTGTTCTTCTTCATTTGGAAAATCTAGACTTTTAACATCAGAAACATATTTTTCGAAGGCATTAGTCATTTCAGTATGCATATCTAAATAACGTCTTAAAAACCTTGGATTAAATTCATGCGTCATTCCAAGCATATCGTGCGTAACTAAAACTTGCCCATCTACACCATTTCCTGCACCTATACCAATAACAGGAATGGTTAAAGAATCTGCAACTTTTTTGGCTAGTTTAGCAGGAACTTTTTCTAATACTATAGCAAAGCAGCCAATTTTTTCTAGCATTTTGGCATCGTCCATTAATTTTTTAGCTTCTTCTTCTTCTTTAGCACGAACAGTGTACGTTCCAAATTTATAAATAGATTGTGGTGTTAAACCCAAGTGCCCCATAACAGGAATACCAGCATTTAAAATTCGTTTAATAGAATCTTTAACTTCTTTTCCACCCTCTAATTTTATTGAGTGTCCACCACTTTCTTTCATAATTCTAATGGCAGAACGTAAAGCCTCTTTTGGATCGGATTGATAACTACCAAAAGGTAAATCTACAACCACCAAACAACGATCTATGGCACGAACTACAGAACTCGCATGATATATCATTTGATCTAATGTTATCGGCAATGTTGTTTCATGTCCTGCCATTACGTTAGATGCAGAATCACCAACTAACAAGACATCTATTCCTGCACCATCTAAAATTTTTGCCATGGTATAATCGTATGCAGTTAACATGGATATTTTTTCTCCATTCGCTTTCATTTCTACAAGCGACTTCACTGTAACTCGTTTATATTGTTTTTTTGCAGTTGACATGTTGTTTATTTTAGTGAGATGTAAAAGTAAGAAAATAAGAAGAATTACTTCAGGTTAATAATTCGTTAATCTTGGTACTTAATTTTTAAAAAATGTAAAAAAAGACTAGTTTTAAGTTATCAAAATCAATCCATTATGATACGTGTTATTCCTTTTTTACTAGCAATTGTTTTTACTTTACCTACTAATGCACAACAAAATTTAGAAAAAGACCAAATTAAAGGCGTTATAGATACTTTCTTTAAAGCACTGCATAATGGAGATAGTCTTACAATGAGTAAAACACTTCATAAGGATATTAAAATTCAGACAACCGCAACAAATAAAGAAGGTATAAAACTGTTAATGGAAGATAGCAGAGAGAAATTATTAACTAATGTTGCAAATAAAAATCCTAAGGTAACTTATTTAGAAAAGTTGCTAGATTATGATATTAAAATTGATGGTAATTTAGCTTCAGCTTGGACACCTTATGAATTTTATATAAATGGAAATTTTAGTCACTGTGGTGCTAATTCTTTTCAATTTTTTAATAATAATGGCACTTGGGAAATTATATATTTAGTAGATATGCGAAGAAAAGAAGGTTGTAAACCATCAATAAAACAATAGTTACTACTAATGTAAAATACAAAAAAAAAGGATAATCTTCATCCTTTAAAATCGTTTCAAAAACAATTTTTGTTTATACCTGTAAGAACAGAAAACGATAGGTGTCTATTTTGTAAATTTGCAAAAAAACAATATGAATTTTTTACCTGAAGATATAGACAATTATGTTGTTGCACATTCGCAACAAGAGCCAAAAATATTGCAAGAGTTAAGCAAAGAAACTTGGCAAAAAGTCTTAAATCCAAGAATGCTAAGTGGCGCGTTTCAAGGAAGGGTTTTATCTATGATAGCTAAACTACTGCAGCCAAAAAATATTTTAGAGATTGGAACCTACACAGGATATTCTGCAATTTGTTTAGCAGAAGGTTTAGCTACAAATGGAAAAATTATTACTATTGATAAAAATGAGGAGTTAGCGTCGTTACAAAATAAGTACTTTGAAAAATCTGGATTTCGAAACAAAATTACACAAAAAGTAGGCAATGCAATTACTATTATACCAACTTTAGAAGAAACTTTTGACTTGGTTTTTATAGACGCAGATAAGTCTAATTACGTAAACTATTTTCATCTGGTAATTGATAAAATAAAACCTGGTGGCATTATTTTATCAGACAATGTTTTGTGGAGTGGAAAAGTTGTTCAAAAATTAGATCCAAAAGATACCGATACAAAGGTACTTCTAGAGTATAACAACTTACTAAACACAGACTCTAGACTAGAAACGGTTTTATTACCAATTAGAGATGGATTAACGGTTTCTAGGGTTTTATAGAATCTTAATTATAGGTTTTCTTTTCTATGTAGTAGTTTAGCAACTTCTCAAAAAGTCTACAAACGCCATAAAGTACTAGCATCCCAAAGAAAAAAGAACCAAAAAACTTATTAAAAAACATAGCTACAGAATAAGCCAACCATACACCAATTAATAAGATGCAGTAATACATACACAACTGATTCTTTGCTGCTTTTACCAGGCTTTTGTTTTCTATAATAAAACTATCGTTTTTAATGATATAGTTTTCGAAGTTTGCAAGAAAGGAATTATAAAGATCCTTAAAAGCATACGGAGAAACATACAGTCCTGCTACATTATAATTAATCTGAATTTCATCATTTATTATAAAAACTTGAATTTCAGACTCCCACTGTAATGGGTTCATTTTCCAACCTTCTAACCAAGTTGATTTTTTGTAGAATAAATAATTATTAGTTCCTTTTTCTTTTATAAGAAAACCGTATTCTTTAAAGTAACGAACAATTTTGTGGTGCGTAATTTTTTCTGAGTTTGCTTTAAAACTCCTTTTGGTTTTAAAGTTATACATAGCAATTTATCTTCTTTTTATTGGACCTGAAATATTATCTAGATCGTCTTTAACATCATTAATTTCCTTTTCTATATCTTTAGTTACATTTAAGTCAACTCCTTGGTTTTTTGCAGTATCGTTTATTTCACGTTTAATATCATTGGTAGCATCTTTAATTTGACGCATACCTTTTCCAAGACCTCTAGCAATTTCAGGTAATTTGTCTGCTCCAAATACCATCACTACAATTAAAAGAATAATAAAAACTTCTGGAGCTCCAATAAATAAAAACACGTGATTCATAAAGGCACAAATATACTATTTTATCATATGTTTTTAGATGAAAAGAAACATAAAATAAAACCAATCAAGTTTATGTAAATAAAGTTGTTAACAAAAGATGTAAAGGAGTTTTTTTAAGATATTTCTTTTAAATTACTGTAATACAGCCTTTTGTTTTAATGAAAAACAGTATTTTTAATAAAATATTTTGGAGATGTTGTTAAAAAGTATTATTTTTGTACTTCAGTAACCCCTGAAACCCCTACATTATGAAACCCCTATTCAAGATTATAGCGTCTGCTATATTGTTAGTTGGTATTTTTTCTTTTGTTAAAAATGAAAAAAATATCAAAAATTCCACTTTAGATTTAAACCAAGTTGATGTTCAAGATTTATTGTCTAAACAAAAGTTTTTAGATGATAGACCTAATGCTGATTACGTTTTTTACGTAGACACAGACCTTGTACAAAAAGTAAGAGGTGCCAATAAAGTAAATGCAAAAGTGTACATCATGGAAAGAGCTACTGGTAAGAAATCGCTTCTTGCATCAGAAAACATTCAAGTTAAAAATTACCAAGATGCAATTGTTATTGATGCACAACCGCTTGTTTCTGATTTTAAAACCTATTCTCTAAGTAATGGAGATGTAGTTATTGGTTGTGACGATAAGCTACCTTTTAGCTTCGATGATTTAGTAGAGTTCGAACCAATTTTTGATAGCTATGTAAAAGCTACAAACGATTTATTAGATCTTGAAAGAGAGATTTAATTCTTTTAAAATATTTATATTTAAACCGAAAGTTAATCGCTTTCGGTTTTTTTATGTAATATATTAATGTATGTTTTTAATTGGTTTTCCTTCTTTTATTGTAGATGTATTATTGGCCATTTATTTTGGCTTTGTTTTGTATACCTCCCTAATTATTTTAAGAACCCAAAAGAAAATAGTAAATGCGGTTTTATCTATTATTTTAATACTATTAATCCCTTTTCTATTTATCTTTTTTCTAAGAAGAACAAAAAAAGATTATTAATCTAATCAAATTACATTTTATGATTCCAGCTTATATTGTATATATTTTATTTATCAGCTATTTTTTTTGGTTAATTAATACTGTGTATATCATTAGTATTTCAGAACAAAAGCGATTTGATAAAATATTGTTTATACTAATAGTTTTAATTATTCCTTTTTCTTTTCTGTTCTTTTTCTTCAACAGAAAACATCTTTTGCGAACAAAAGCGTAAGAATTTTATTATTTTTTGGTGATCATTCTTTTAATTTCATTAAGCTTCATCAATGCTTCTATTGGAGTTAAGGTGTCTATATTTGTAGCTAAAATTTCCTCTCTAATGTCTTCTAAAAGCGGATCATCTAACTGAAAAAAGCTAAGCTGTAAATCTTCATGTTGTGTTTGCTTTAGTACATCTTTTACTTCATCATTCTTATTATTATCTTCTAGCTTTTTTAAAATTTTATTGGCTCTATGTATTACCATATTTGGCATTCCTGCTAATTTGGCAACATGAATTCCAAAACTATGATTAGAACCTCCAGCAACTAACTTTCTAAGAAAAATGATGTTATCTTTAAGTTCTTTAACAGAAACATTAAAGTTTTTAATACGCTCAAATGTTGCAGTCATTTCATTTAACTCATGATAATGTGTAGCAAATAAAGTTTTAGCTCTTGTAGGATGTTCGTGAATAAATTCTGCAATTGCCCAGGCAATGGAAATTCCATCATAAGTAGAGGTTCCTCTTCCAATCTCGTCTAATAGCACTAAACTACGTTCCGAAATATTATTTAAAATAGAGGCAGTTTCGTTCATTTCTACCATAAATGTAGATTCGCCCATAGAAATATTATCACTTGCTCCTACTCTTGTAAAGATCTTATCAACGATTCCAATTTTTGCATTTTGCGCAGGAACATAGCTACCCATTTGCGCTAGTAACACAATAAGTGCTGTTTGCCTAAGAATTGCAGACTTACCAGACATGTTTGGTCCAGTAATCATGATAATTTGTTGTTGATTTCTGTTTAAAACAACATCATTTGCAATATATTGCTGGTCTATGGGTAGTTGTTTTTCTATAACAGGATGTCGTCCGTTTTTAATTTCTAGGTCTGTACCATCATTAAGTTGTGGACGAACATAATTATTTGTTACAGCAAGAGTAGCAAATCCTTGTAAACAATCAATTTTTGCAATTATTTGTGCATTTTCTTGTATAACATCTATAAACTGAATGATATACTGTAAAAGTTTTGAGAAAATTTCTTGCTCTAAAACTTTTATTTTTTCTTCAGCTCCTAATATTTTTGTTTCGTATTCTTTTAACTCTTCTGTGATGTATCTTTCTGCAGATACTAAAGTCTGTTTTCTAACCCAATTACTTGGTACTTTGTTTTTATGGGTATTTCTTACTTCTATGTAATACCCAAAAACGTTATTGAAAGCAATTTTTAAGCTAGTAATACCTGTATTTTCCGTTTCACGAGCTAACATATCGTCTAGATATTGTTTTCCAGAATTAGCAATTGCACGTAAATCATCTAACTCTTTGTGAACACCATCTGAAATTGCATTACCTTTAAGGATATTAACTGGAGCATCGTTAAATAAGGTTTCTTCAATTTTTGCAATGAGTATATCACAACTATGAATTCTAGAACCTAATTCTTTAACTGCTTTACTATTAGTAGATAAGGCAGCTTCTTTTATTGGTAAAATTGCTTTTAGAGATTCTTTTAAAAGTACAATTTCTCTAGGTGTTGCCTTACCTGCAGCTATTTTAGAAACTAGTCTTTCTAAATCAGATATTTGTTTCAATTGGTAGATTACAGTTTCGTGGAAATTGGTAGAATCTATACAGTATTTTACTAGTTCGTGTCTTTGCTCTATATCCTCTAAATTCTTTAAAGGTAATGCCATCCACCTTTTTAACAGCCTACCTCCCATTGGAGAGATTGTTTTGTCTATTACATCTAAAAGTGTAACCGCATTTACAGAATTAGGATTGTGTAGTTCTAAATTTCTAACCGTAAAACGATCCATCCAAACATAGTTGTCTTCGGCAATTCTAGTAATTTTTTGAATGTGTTGTAGTTTGTTATGCTGTGTTTCTGAAAGGTAATACAGCACTGCACCAGCAGCAATAATTCCAGAAGATAAATTATTAATTCCAAAACCTTTTAAACTTTTAACCTTAAAATGGTTATGAAGTGTTTCTTCTGCATATTCTTTTTGGTATACCCAATCTTCTAGATAAAAGGTATAATAACGATTGTCGAAAAACTCTAAAAACTGTTGTTTAAATTGTTTTTGAACTAAAACTTCGCTTGGATTAAAGTTTTGTAACAATTTATCTACATACTCTGTATTTCCCTGTGCTATTAAAAATTCGCCAGTAGAAACATCTAAAAAAGAGATACCAAGTTGGTTTTTAATAAAGTGTATGGAAGCTAAAAAGTTATTAGATTTACTTTGTAAAACCTCATCATTAAGAGAAACACCAGGAGTAACCAGTTCTGTTACGCCACGTTTTACAATTTTTTTGGTCATTTTAGGGTCTTCTAACTGATCGCAAATAGCCACACGCATACCAGCTTTTACTAATTTTGGCAAGTAAGTATTTAAAGAATGATGAGGAAAGCCTGCAAGCTCTGTCTCAGATTCACTTCCTGCTCCTCTTTTTGTAAGGATTATTCCTAAAATCTCTGCTGCTTTTACAGCGTCTTCTCCAAAAGTTTCATAAAAATCACCAACTCTAAATAGCAACATGGCATCTGGGTATTTAGCCTTAATGCTATTATATTGCTTCATTAAAGGTGTAACCTTTTTGCCTTTTGATTTTGCCAAGCTTTCGAAATTTTTGAATTAGTTTTGCGAAGATATAAAAAGAGATACGTTTTTAATTTTTAGGCCTAAGCGTTTTATCCACAAATTATGAGAAAATTAAAGAATAACGAGCTAAACAGACTAACAGTAAAAGAGTTTAAAGAGGTTAAAAAAACACCAATTATTGTAGTCTTAGACAACATTAGAAGCTTAAATAATATTGGTTCTGTTTTTAGAACTTCTGATGCTTTTTTAATTGAAAAAATTTATTTGTGTGGCATTTGTGCAACACCACCAAACAAAGAAATTCATAAAACTGCTCTAGGAGCAACAGATTCTGTAGATTGGGAATATCAAGAAGAAACGTTAAATGTTATTCATAAATTACAAAAAGAAAATGTACTAGTTTTATCTATAGAACAAGCAGAAAACAGTACAAAGTTAGACCAGTTAGAGTTAGATAAAAACAAAAAATATGCAGTTGTTTTTGGTAACGAAGTAAAAGGTGTACAACAAGCTGTAGTTACTGCTTCTGATAAGTGTGTAGAAATACCACAATTAGGAACCAAACATTCTTTAAATATTTCTGTTTCTGCAGGTGTTGTTTTATGGGATTTATTACAAAAGCTACACAAATAACCTTTGATTAATTGGTTTCTTAATTGTATTTTTAGGCAAATTTTAATTAAAACGTTATGAAAAATTTTAAAATGAGCTACTTGCCAGACGGAAACGACGAATCAAACAATGGCGATTCTGAAAATGGAGAAAATACAGGTGGTGCAGGTTCAGGCCATGGAGGAGATGGTGTTAAGTCTTAAAGAATAATCTTTAAAACGAATTCCATTTACATGAGAAAAATTCTTCTTATTACCTTTTTTTCATTGCTAAATTTCCACTCTTACTCTCAAATTAATGAGTTAGATTCTTTGTTTCAGATATACCAAGAAACGAAAGAAATTAAGGTAATTAAAAAAGCAATTTCTATTGCCGAACAAAAAAAAGAGTATCTTTTTCTTAGAAAAGCAAATATTGCCTTTGGTATAGATTCATATCGGAAAAGCGACACAATTCATGTTTTAGAAAGTTCTAATAATTTAAATACAATTTTTAAGAATACAAATGATTCTTTAGCCTTAGCAAAAGCATTACATTATAAAGCGCTATATCATTGGAAGACTTTTAGGTTTGACAGTACATATTACTACTATAACGAATCTAAAAAAATATCTCTTTTACTAAAAGATTTTGAACAAGTTGGCAGACGTTTGTTGTCCATTTCTCTTTTGCAAAATCAACAATCAGATTTTTTAGGTGCAGAACAGTCTGCTACAGAAGCTTTAAGTTATTTTGAACCACTTCAACTTAATTTATTAATTGCTAGTTGTTACAACAACCTTGGAATAACTTTACAAAATACATTAAGGTACGAAGAAGCAAGAGAAAGCCTGAACAAAACCTTCTACTATGGCTATGAACTTTCTAAAAGTAAACCATTAAAGTATTATGTAGATTATACAATTAATTATGCTCTTACCTATCAAAAAGAGAAAAATTATAAAAAATCTACAGAAGTATATGAAAGGCTTGTAAATGATTCTATAAAAAAATTAGCACCAAGTAGCTTTTATAAAGCATCTTTAAATGTAGCGCTTAACAATGTAAAAATGGGTGTATTCAAAGGTGCTGAGGAAAAAATAAAAAGCACTATAGATTATAGGATAGCTACAAACGACCATTCTGGCTTGATTTATGCTTACTCTATTCTTGCTTTTTATTATGAAATGAAAAATCAAATAAATAAAGCAAAAAACGCAAATAATAAAGCCATTTTTTATGCCAAAAAAAACAACAATACAGATCAAATTTTAATAGCCTATAAGAAAATGGCAAGATTAGAAAATGGCTCAAAAAAAATTAAATACCTAGAAGATTACATCCGTATTAAAGATAGTTTAGTTTTAAAACAAAGAATACATAAAAATCAATTTGCAAAGCTTAGATACGAAGACGAAAAGAAAGACATAGAAAACGCTAATTTAAAAGCAGAAAATAATAGGAAAGAACTCGCCATTTCTAGAGAAAAACAACAGAAAATTATTGGCTGGTCTTTAGCAGGCTTTAGTTTGTTATTTATCTTTATTGGGGTTGCTTCTGTAAAGAACAATAATAGAAAAAAGGCCTATCAAACCAAGTTAAAGCAAGTTGAAGTTAGAGAAAAAGAAAGACAACAAATAGCCAAATCTATTCATGATGAAGTTGTAGGAGACATACAACTACTATTCAGAAAATTGCAACAAAAAGAATTAATGGCAGAAGCAAAAGAGCTAAATAGAGTTAAAGATAGCGTTAGAAGTTTATCACACCAATTAAGTAGTGTAAGTTTTGACGAGGTTTCTTTTAAGAACCAATTGGTAAATTTAGTTTCAGATTATTACGACGCTAGCTTTATTATACGCATTCAAAATATAGATAATATCGCTTGGAAAAAGATAAATAATTCTATTAAAAGATCTATATTTCTCTCTATAAGAGAAGCCATACAAAACATAGACAAGTATGCAGAAGCAAGTAAAGTTATACTAACATTTGAACAAAAAAAGAAAGGGATAAAAGTATGTGTTAAAGATGATGGAAAAGGCTTTGATGTTATGCAAAAACGAGAAGGAATAGGATTAAAAAACATGAAAGAAAGAATTCAAGAAATTCAAGGAACGCTTGCTCTTCAAAGTGAAAAAGATGAAGGAACTACTTTAATCTTTGAAATTCCGTTACATGACATCTAGATTAAAAATTTTAGTTGTAGACGACCATCCTTTAATTTTAGATGGGTTTGTTTCTAATCTAAAACAGGTTGGTGATTTTGATATTACAGCATCTAATAATTGCGATGACGCGTTTCTGCGTATAAAAAACAATTATAATGAAACTCCTTTTGCTATTGTTTTTACCGATTTAAGCTTCGAAAATTCAACGAATAATTCAATTGATGGTGGAGAAGCATTAATAAAGACTATAAGAGAAGCAAATATTAAGATAAAAATAGCAGTTGTAACTTCTCATTCAGAAACCAATAGAATCTTTCATGTAATTCAAAATTTAAAACCAGATGCCTATATTTTAAAAACCAAATGTGAAAAGAAAGATCTAGAGTTTGCTATTCATAAAATGCTAAACGACGAGTTTTATTATACACACGAAGTTCACCAAAAAATAATGCGAAGAAATATTATTCAAATTCAAATGGATGATGTTGCGATTCAAATATTAAAAGCGTTACCAAATTACGCAAAGCTTTCTAATCTAGAAGGGGTAATAAAAAAACCAAATGGAACTGTTCTTAAAATGCGTTCTATTGAAAATAAACTATCTAACCTTAGAGTAGATTTAAATGCAAACAATAATACAGATCTTGTTTTAAAAGCAAAAGAATTAGGTATTATAGATTAAAGGTTATTACGGAAATCCACATTTTTAATTACGGATTTTACACAATATAATTATCATCTACATAGTAAATTTGAGAAAAATTCTTTGAAATTCTATGGGGGAATTTGCGAAGCATATGAAAAAGTAAAAAAGTCGTTCTGATTAAAAGGAACGGCTTTTCTTTTATATCCCTAAAATTAGTTTGGCTATTAAAAAGTAAATTAAGATTCCAAAAATATCATTACTCGTGGTTATAAATGGGCCAGTAGCGATAGCAGGATCTATACCTCTTTTATTTAAAAATAATGGAACAAACGTGCCTATTAAGCCTGCAACAATAATTACCGCAATTAAAGAAGTAGAAATAGCTAAAGCTGTATTAATTTTGCCTTCATAAAGCCAAACAAAGCCAAATAGTACTATTGCAAGTAAAAAACCATTTAAGGCAGCTAAGAACATTTCTTTTAACAATCTACGGTTAATACTACCTTTTACATCATCGTTTGCTAAACCTTGCACAATAATGGCTGAGGATTGGACTCCTACATTTCCTGCCATTGCAGCAATTAAGGGAGTAAAAAAGAACAATGCTGCATATTTAGAAAAAACATCTTGAAACCCTTCCATTATAATAAAAGCTCCAATTCCCCCAATTAATCCTAAAAATAACCAAGGAAGACGCGCTTTTGTTAAATCTAAAATACTGTCATCAGAATCTACGTCTTGGGTTAAACCTGCTGCTAATTGGTAATCTTTGTCTGCTTCTTCTTTTAAAACATCTACTATATCATCAATAGTAATTCTTCCTAAAAGAACTTTATTATCGTCTACAACTGGAATGGCTTCTAAATCGTATTTAGCCATAATTTTGGCTACTTCTTCATGATTTTCATTTACATTAACCCAGTCTACTTTAGATTTTGATATTTCTGCAATTTTTTGGTCAGATTTTGCAATAATTAAATCTTTTAAAGACAAACGTCCTACTAACTTGTCTTCTTTATCTACAACATAAATAGAGTGAACTCTTGTTACATCTTTAGCTTGCCCTCTAATTCTTCGCATACAACCAGCAACCGTCCAAGTTTCGTAAACTTTTACCAATTCTTTTGCCATAAGAGACCCTGCAGTTTCTTCTTGGTAAGAAAGTAATTCTTTAATATCTGCAGCTAGAGCATCATCTTCAAGTGCTGCTATAACTTTATTTTGTAGCTCTTCATCTAACTCCCCAATAATATCTGCTGCATCATCTGTATCTAGTTCTTCTACCTCTTCTGCAATCTCTTTTGCAGTAAGGTTTTCTAGAATTCTCTCACGAACATCCTCATCAAGTTCCATTAAGATGTCAGATGTTTTTTCACTATCTAGCAACTTAATAATATAAATAGCTTCATCAAAATCAACTTCATCTAGAACCTCAGCAATATCTGCATAATGGACTTCTTTAAACAATTGGGTAATTGCAGAGTCTTTTCTTTCTTCAACAAGTATTGTTAGGTTCTCTAGAAATTCTGAAGTGATTTCAAATTTCATTGGCTGCTATTTTTTGTGTGAGTAAAACGAAGTCGGAAACAGATAACTGTTCTGGCCTTTTCGCAAATATAGGGTCTTCTTTTAAAGAATCCGAAAGTTTAAAGGATTTTAAACTTGAACGTAACATTTTTCTTCGTTGATTAAAAGCCGTTTTTACTACCTTAAAAAATAGAGTTTCTTCTACGGGCAAAGTATAGTTTTCTTTTCTTATGCAACGAATTACTCCAGAATCTACTTTTGGTGGTGGGTTAAATACATTTGGAGGTACTGTAAAAAGATATTCTACCTCATAGAATGCTTGGGTTAAAACAGATAAAATTCCATATGCTTTACTGCCTGGTTTTTCGGCAATTCGTTGTGCAACTTCTTTTTGAAACATGCCTGAAAGTTCTTGTACCATTGCTCTGTTTTCTAATGCTTTAAAAACAATCTGACTAGAAATATTGTAAGGAAAATTACCTATTATTGCTATGGGTTGATTGTTAAAATGAGCAGCAATATTTTTTTTTAAAAAGTCTCCTTCTACAATGGTGAACTTCTCTTTAGAAGTATTAATATGTAGCTGTTCTACAGGGAAAACTTTTTGTAAATAGGCAACAGATTCTGTATCTATTTCAAAAACGGTTACTTTGCTTTTTTTTTGCAAAAGGTATTTGGTTAAAACCCCCATACCTGGCCCTATTTCTAAAACCGTATTGTACCCATTTTCGGTTAAAGAATCTGCTATTTTTTTTGCAATATTTTCGTCTCTTAAAAAGTGTTGCCCAAGGTGTTTTTTTGCGTTTACTTGCACTTAGTTGTTTTTATTTGTGGGATAAAATTCTTTAACCAAACGTAATTCTGTTCTAAAAGCAAGCATCTTATCGCCAAATTTTTTAAGGCCAGCAAGTCTAAGTGCATCCGCATTTTTTTCATAGTAACTTTCTATGTCTTCTTTGGTGTTTGCAGAATACTGAATAGAATACGTTTTTGCACCAGCATCATCTTCTACCAAAACTTCTGTAAACTTTGCTGAAACAAATTTTCCTGTGTTTAAAACTTCTGTTATATGATTTTCTATCCATACAAGCCATTCGTCATGAATGCTTGGTTCTATGTTTAAAGTAACGTTGTATATATACATATTAATTTATCGTGTCTCCTCGTAATTTTCTAAATTGTTTTCGTGCATCTACTAGATAAATACTAGATGGGTGTTCAAAGATAATTTTTTGATAGTACTCTTTTGCTTTTTCATGGTTTAAAATATGATTTTGGTATATATTAGCCATCATATAATACACATCATCTGTTAAAAAACCTTGATTATCTGCCGCTACAATTTTTGCTAAACTTAAGATTGCAGCATCATATTTTTTTTGTTTTATGAGTAGTTTTGTTTTAAAATATAAGACATCGTCATAGATAGGCTCTCCTGGAGCAACACGAAGAGAGTTATCATTAAAAAGATCTTCTACCACTTGTAACGCCTCTTCTGATTTATTTTGATACGCTAACAATTCTGCTTTTGCCAATTGTTTAAGTCCTGTAGGAATAGAGTCTACAGGTTCGTTGTCTGTAATTTTTAAAAATAATTCTACAGCATCATTTGCAATTAATTGCGTGGTAGAACCTTTTAGCACTTTTAGTTGTGCTTTTGCCCATGTAAAATCTCCTTTAAAATAACTTGTTTGTGCAACTTTAAAACGTGCTTCTTGTGCTAATCTGTGGTTTTTAAGTTTTGTTTGTACTTGCGAATAATAAATTAAGGCTTTGTTGTATTTAGCTTGGAATACTAATACATCTCCTAGCTTTATTTTTATTCTAGCTTTTTCAAATTTTGAGTTTGCTAGTTCAAGTGCTTTTTCTAGAAGAAGTGTTGCTTTTATTGGATTATTTTTTGAAAATGTGAGGTAATTAGCATACTCTACTTGAATTGCTATAGTTTTTGAGTTAATACCAAACTTGGTAAATAGATTTTGAAAAAATGCATCTACAGTAGCATCGTTATTTGCAACCAATATCTTTGCTAAATAAAGGTTAGCTTCAATTTTTTCTTCTATTAATACGGTTTTTTCAATTACAAATGCAAAGCAATCTTTTGCTGCATCTAATGCGTTGTCTTGAAATGCAACTTTACCAAGACTAAAAATTTCAGAAACATCTGTTTTGTTTCGCTCATACAAAGCTTTTTCTTGAATGAAAGCTTTATAATATTCTTTTTGTTGTGAAAATAGCCAGCTTAATAAAATATTCCATTCATTTTTTGGGTTACTTAAAGACTTTTTAAGCAAAGTTTTTTTAAACAGTATATTAATCTCATCTTCTGCATCATCAGTGATATATCTACTTGCATATCGTTGCACTAAATCTAGATACGATTTGTTTTTATCTACAAGGTTTACGTAAGATGTAAACATTTCTTTATACGCTCCTTTTTCTCCATATATTTGTGCAATCTGAAAATCGTAATTTGCATTTTTATTGATTTGCATTGCTTTTTCATACGCTGAAATTGCATAATCTAGCAAGCTGTAATCTTTAAAAAGCCTACCCATAATAGCGCCATAAGTAGGGTTTTGTTCTAGAGATTTTAATGCACTATCGTAATATAGTTTTGCAGTTTGCGATTGCTGCTGTCTATCATAATTATACCCTAAAAATATATTTAGATACGTTGCTCTTGGGTCTTCTTGGATTCTTTTTTTTAATAAGTTTTCTGCTTTTAAAAACTGATCTGTTTCTTGATAACAGCTAATTAGCCGTTTTAAATAGGTAGTATTAAATTTATTCTTTGTATAAAGCTGATCATAAATTTGAGCTGCTTTTTCATATGCACCTTCTCTGTAATAAGATTCAGCAATAAAATAGTTCGTTTGCTCTTCTTTTTGTGCAAAACCTATAAGGTTAAAAATCAAGAAAGTAAATAAAAGAATACGCTTCATCACTATCAAAGATAAGTATCAAAAATGTTAAAAAACTATTAAACAAAGCAAATTTTAGGTTTTCCTTGTAACGCTTTCTTGTTTCAAGAGTCTATAGATATATAACCAACGAATTGAAAACAAAATGTTAGACTTAAGAAACAAATACCTGAAAGCAAAGAAAGACTCTATAGAGTTTATGAAAAACGGTCAAATAAGCGCTTACGTAAATGCTTTAGTAGAAATGAATAAGTACAAAAGATTAATGATTGCTATAACAGCAAATTAATCAATTTTAGCAAAACCAGTATACGGAATCAAGACTTCCGGAACTTGAATTCCATCTTCTGTTTGATAATTTTCTAGGATTCCTGCTAATACCCTTGGCAATGCTAAAGAGCTTCCATTAAGCGTGTGTGCCAATTCACTTTTACCTTCTTTATTCTTAAAACGTAGCTTTAATCTATTTGCTTGAAATGTCTCAAAGTTAGACACAGAGCTTATTTCTAACCATCTATCTTGTGCTGTAGAAAACACCTCAAAGTCAAACGTTAAAGCAGAGGTAAAACCAGTATCTCCACCACATAAACGTAAAATTCTATATGGTAGTTTTAACTCGCGTAAAATATCTTTCACGTGTTCTACCATTTCGTTTAAAGCTTGGTAAGATTTATTAGGATGTTCAAAACGAACAATTTCTACTTTATCAAATTGATGCAACCTATTTAGCCCACGTACATGACTTCCATAGCTTCCTGCTTCTCTTCGAAAACAAGGAGTATAACCAGTAAGTTTTATAGGAAAATCACTTTCTTTTACTATCGTATCACGATACATATTTGTTACAGGAACTTCTGCAGTAGGAATTAAATAAAGATCATCTTCATTAACATGATACATTTGCCCTTCTTTATCTGGCAATTGTCCAGTTCCTATACCAGAAGCTTCGTTAACCAACAAAGGTACTTGTACTTCTTTGTAGCCAGCTGCAGTATTTTTATCTAAAAAATAGTTGATTAAAGCTCTTTGTAAACGAGCGCCTTTGCCTTTATATACAGGAAAACCTGCACCAGTAACCTTTGCACCTAAGTCGAAATCTATGATATCATATTTTTTTGCGATTTCCCAATGTGGTAAAGCTGCTTCGCCTAAATTAGGAATAATACCTTCTTTAAATATTTCTTCATTATCTTCTTCAGATGTTCCTGCTTTTACAGTGGTATGTGGAATATTAGGAATTTGATATAATAATTCTAATAATTCTTCAGAGAAATTTGTTAATGCTTCTGATAATTCTTTAGATTTTTCTTTTAATGCACTAGTTTGCTTTTTTATTTCGTTTGCTTTTTCAATTTCACCAGACTTGTATAATTGTCCAATTTCTTTAGAAAGTGCGTTAGACTCTGCTAAAGTATTGTCTAATGCAACCTGCGTGTTTCTTCTGTTTTCATCAGCTTTTAAAACGTTGTCAATTATGCTTTCTGCATTTTTAAAATTACGTTTTGCCAAACCACTAATTACGGTTGCTTTGTGTTCTCTAATAAATTGTACTTGTAGCATTTGTGCATATTTTAAGCCGCAAATATAAAGTAAGATATCTACTTAAGCAATGTAGATTTAGAGATTGTTTTTAATGAATTCTTTAGCTTCTAATGCGTCTTTTTTTAGTTGCTTAGCTAGTAAATCAATAGAATCAAACTTTTGCTCATCTCTTAAAAAATACAGTAATTCTATTTGTAGGTTTTGATGGTATAAATCTTTAGAAAAATCAAAAAAATGTACTTCAATTGTTTGATAATTTCCGCTAATGGTTGGCCTTATGCCAATATTCATCATCCCAAAAACACGATTATTATCAATTGTAGCCTGTATAACATACACACCTGTCTTAGGTATTAGCTTGTAGTCTTCTTCTATGTGAATATTTGCAGTTGGATACCCAATTTTAGCCCCAAGTTTTTTTCCATTCACTACTTTACCATTAAGCATAAATGGATACCCTAAATAGTTATTGGCTGTTTTTAAATTACCACTATGTAATGCTTTTCTAACTTTTGTAGAGCTCACAGAAACATCATCTATATCTTGTGCAGGAATCTCTTCTACTTTAAAATCGTACAAAGAACTATATTCTGTTAATTGCTCAATATTGCCCTCTCTATTTTTGCCAAAGTGATGATCGTAACCAATGATTAATTTTGCAATATTTAGTTGATTTACCAATACGTCTCTAACAAATTCAAGTGCAGTAGTTCTAGAAAAATCTTTACTAAATGGATGGATAATAAGATAATCTAAACCAGTTTTTTCTAACAAAGAAGCTTTCTCATCTATAGTGTTAATTAATTCAATTTTAGAGTCCTTTTGAAGCACCATTCTTGGATGTGGAAAAAAAGTTAGCAAAACAGATTTCTTATGCTCTTTTTTTGCTTCTAAAATAAGCTTCTGTAATATTTTCTGATGCCCATAATGCACACCATCAAAAGTGCCAATTGTAACAAAAGTTTTTTCTTTGCTAGAAAAATTAGAGAAGTTGTGTATTATCTTCAAAAACCTATCATTTTTAAAAAACAAAGGTACAATTTCTTAAAGTTAAATTAGAAAAGAATTACATACAATAAAATAGCATAACCCTAATAAAACAGTATTTTTTTTATGTAGAATATAAATTTATACAGGATATATTTACGATATCAAAAAAAATTGTATTTTGCATGGTAGTTAACTAATAATTCAAATTATGATAAAAAAGATTTTATTTTTTGCATTTTTAACTTTTGGGAGTTTAACAATGGTTGCACAAACCACTGTTACAGGTATAGTTAAAGATGCAATGACTGGCGATGTTTTACCTGGAGCCAATATAAAGGTAGAAGGAAAAGCAATTGGTACCAATACAAACTTTGATGGAGAGTTTGAGCTAAAAGTGCCAGATAACCCACCATTTGTTTTAGAAATCTCTATGTTGGGCTTTAAAACAGAACGCGTTAACATTACACAAAAAAACCAAAAAATAGAGGTCTCATTATCAGAAAACGAAACATCTTTAGATGAGATTGTTTTATCTGCATCAAGAACGCCAGAACGTATTATGGAGTCTCCTGTATCTATAGAAAGAATGGATGCAAGAGCTATTAGAAATACTTCTGCTGCTACTTTTTATGATGGTTTAGAAAACTTAAAAGGGGTAGATATTAATACAAATAGTTTAACTTTTAAATCTGTAAACACAAGAGGTTTTGCCACTTTTGCAAACACACGTTTTATGCAATTAGTAGATGGTATGGATAACTCCTCTCCAGCATTAAACTTTGCAATTGGTAACTTACTAGGTATGTCTGAATTAGATGTAGCAACTGTAGAGCTTTTACCTGGTGCATCATCTGCATTATATGGTGCAAATGCATTTAATGGCATTATGTTTATGAGAAGTAAAAGCCCTTTTAATAGCGAGGGTGTAGATGTTTCAGTTAAAGGAGGTTTTACAAGCCAAGATGCTGCTGGTGTAAATTCTTACACAGATTTAAACTTACGACTGGCTAAAGTTTTTTCACAAAAGTTTGCTGCCAAAATTAGTTTATCTTATTTAGACGGAACAGAATGGTTTGCAACCGATTATAGAAACTCAAGAAATGGTACTTGGGCTCCTGGAGATAGAGAGTCTGACAACAACTATGATGGAGTTAATGTTTATGGAGATGAAGTTTCTGTTAATTTAGGTGGTGCAATAGGTAATGTAAGTAGAACTGGATATAATGAAGTTGATTTAATGAATTACGATGCAGAAAGCTTTAAAGTAGATGCAGCACTTCACTACAGACCTAATGGAGATGAAAGTTTAGAAATAATATTAAACTCTAAAGCAGGGCTTGGAAACACAATTTACCAAGGAACGAATAGATATAGCATACAAAACTTCTTATTACACCAACATAAATTAGAAGTAAAAGGAGATAATTTCTTTGTTAGAGGTTATGTAACAAGCGAAGATGCTGGTGATTCTTACGATACTCGATTTGCAGCAATTAATATAAACAGAAGATGGAAATCAGACCAAGACTGGTTCCAACAATATGCAGGAGCATTTTTAGTAAGTGGTTCTCATGATGTAGCAAGAAGTGTTGCAGATCAAGGTAGATTGTTACCAGGAACGCCTCAGTTCCAAGCAGCTTTTGATCAAGTTGTTTCTGACCCTGATTTAACAACAGGAGCAAAATTCCAAGACAATACAAGACTTTATCACGCAGATGCAAATTACAACTTTAGAGATGCTGTAGAATGGGCAGAAATTCAAGTTGGTGGTTCTTATAGAATGTACTCTCTTAGATCACAAGGAAGTATTTTTACAGATGCTGATGGTCCAATAAATTATGACGAATTTGGTATTTACACGCAAATGCAAAAAAAGTTCTTAGAAGAAGATCGCCTTAAACTAACAGCTTCTTTACGTTACGACAAAGCACAAAATTTTGATGGTAATTTCTCACCAAGAATATCATTAGCATTTGCAGCTGGTGAAAATAAAAACCAAAACTTTAGAGCATCTTTCCAAACAGGATTTAGAAACCCAACAACACAAGATCAGTATATTGGTTTAAATGCAGGACGTGCATTTCTTGTTGGTTCGGCTCCAGACAACTTAGACAGATACAATACAACCCCATTAAACGTTAGTACTGTAGGTCAACAAGTTGCAGGTTTAGGTGCAACAACAACACTTTCAGGTAGATTAGCTTATGAAAATGCATTTTCTGCTAGCTCTGTTGTAGCAGGCGCTCCAACACCAATAGACGTAGATTTAGTAGCTCCTGAACGAGTAACTGCCTGGGAAGTTGGTTATAGAGGTTTAATACCTTCAGGAGAAAAAAACATTACTGTAGATATGAGTGTGTATTACAATAGCTATCAAGATTTTATTGCAGGTAGTAACGTAATTGTTCCTTTCTATGGTACTGTAGGAGACAACTCTTTATCTTTATTAGCCCTTCAAAACGGAGATTTTGCTACCTTCCAAACATATACAAATTCAGCAGCAGATATTAATTCTTACGGAGCAACTATAGGGTTAGATACTAAAATATTTAATGGTTTTGATTTTGGAATCAATTATACTTATGCTAAGTTTGATTTTGATCAATCTTCAGACCCAGATTTTGAAGCAGGTTTTAACACTCCTGAAAACAAAGTTAAAATCCAATTTGGTAAGTCAGAGTTATTCAAAAACTTTGGATTTAATGTAAACGTAAGATGGCAAGATGAATATAGATGGGAGTCTACATTCTTAGACGCAGACATTGAAGAACGTACAATTGTTGATGCACAAGTTAACCTTACTGTGCCAAAGATGAAGTCGAACTTCAAATTAGGTGCAGCTAACTTATTTGGACTGGAGTACCTCAGTGCACCTGGTGTTGGGGCAATAGGTTCTCAGTTTTATTTATCTTGGACTTATAATAATTAAAAAGAAATTTACAGTATGAAAAATTATAAATATATCGCACTTTTATTCGCATCGTTAGTAATTACATCATGTACCGAAAGCAATGATATGGATGAAATTGTTATTAATGAAACAGAAGTTGAGTTAAATACAGGTAATCTAGATTTATCGAATTATGTTTCTATTGGAGCATCATTTACAGCTGGATTTACAGATAATGCCTTATTTAAAGCAGCGCAAGAAAACTCATTTCCAAATATCTTAGCATCTAAATTTGGAACCACTTTTAGACAACCTTTAATGAATGATAATATTGGTGGTTTACTTTATAGAGGTGAAGTTCTACAAGGGCCAAGATTAGTTTTTGATGGTGCAGGACCAACACCTATAGATGCAAGACCAACAACAAATGCAGGCTTTAGAGCTGGGGTTTTATTTAATAATTATGGAATTCCAGGAGCAAAGAGTTTTCACTTAGTTACACCAGGTTATGGAAATCGTTTTGGAATAGCTTCAGGAAGAGTTAACCCATACTTTGCCAGAATGGCTTCTAGTGCAGATGCAACTGTTTTAGGAGATGCAATGGCACAAGCACCAACCTTTTTTACTTTATCTGAAGTTGGTGGAAATGATGTTTTAGGTTATGCTTTATCAGGTGGTTCAGGCCAAGATCAAACCGGAAACTTAAATGCAGCTACCTATGGACCAAATGACATTACAGACCCAACTTTATTTGCTAGTGTTTTTTCTAATATGGTTTCAACATTAACATCTACAGGAGCAAAAGGCGTTGTAGGTAACGTACCTTATATAACAAACCTTGCACATTTTACTTCTGTACCTCACAATCCTATAGAAGGAAGTGCAATCGCAGATCAGGTTCCTTTATTAAATCAAATTTTTGGTGCTATTAATCAAATATATGCGGCAGTTGGTGAGTCAGAAAGAGCTATAACTTTTTCAGCAACAGGCGCAAATCCAATAGTAGTTTTTGATGAAGATGCTACTGATTTATCACAAGCTATTGCACAAACTTTAGGAGCTAGCCCAACTTTTGCAGGCTTTGTTCAGTCTCTAGGACTTCCAGCGCAAGCTGCACCGTTAGTTGCAGGTTTATTGGGCCAACAGTTTGGTAAAGCTAGGTCTGCAACACCAAACGATTTATTTGTACTTCCTAGTAGCTCAGTTATTGGTCAGGTAAATACAAATGTAATGCAAGGTTTAATGGCACAAGGAATTCCACAAGCGCTTGCTGGTCAGTTTGCAATTGAAGGTGTAACGCTTCCTTTAGGAGATCGTTGGGCGTTAACGCCACAAGAGCAGCAAGCTATTAAAACGGCTACAGATGCTTATAACTCTACCATAGAGGGTATTGCTGCTTCTAATCCAGATGTTGCCTTAGTAGATTTAAAAGGTATTTTAGAAGAGGCTTCTGCACAAGGTGTTCAATTTGGAGAGTTCAGAATGACTACATCATTAGTAACAGGTGGTTTAGTTAGTTTAGATGGTGTTCATTTAACAGCAAGAGGATATGCTTTAATGGCAAATAAAATCTTAGAAGCAATGGATGCTAATTTTGGATCTAATTTTACTTCCGCTACAAACGGTTTAGCAGAAGCTAAAGACTATCCTACAAATTATTCTCCAGTATTGAGATAAATTTTATATGTAATACAAAAAAAAGGTTGAGAATATTCTCAACCTTTTTTTATTTTAATAATGTTCTTTTTTAAGAAAGCATCATTTTTGCTTTTTGTAAACCTGCAATAAACACATCTATTTCTTTCTTGGTATTGTAAAAAGAAAAAGAAGCTCTAACGGTTCCAGGTATTTTATAATAATCCATAATTGGTTGTGCACAATGGTGCCCTGTTCTTACCGCTATTCCAAGTTTATCTAAAATAGCACCAATGTCATAAGGATGAATTCCTTCTATATTAAAAGAAAGTACGGCTGTTTTTTTACTTGATGTTCCATACAATTTCACTCCTTCTATTTCTAAAATCTTTTGCGTTGCATATTCTAAAAGATCGTTTTCATAGGCTGCAATTTCTTTAAAACCTACAGAGTTCATATAATCTAGGGCTACACCAAATGCAATTCCACCACAAATATTTGGTGTTCCTGCTTCAAACTTATGAGGCAAACCTGCATAGGTAGTTTTTTTAAATGTAACCGTTTCTATCATTTCCCCTCCTCCTTGATAAGGAGGTAATTTTTCTAGCCATTCTTTTTTTCCATATAACATTCCAACTCCTGTAGGGCCACATAATTTATGTGCAGAAGCTACATAGAAATCTACACCTAACTCCTGAACATCAGGTTTAATATGAGGTGTAGCTTGTGCACCATCTATTAATACAGCAGCATTTACTTTGTGTGCTGCTTCAATTATTTCTTTTATAGGGTTAATAGTGCCTAAGGCATTAGAAACATGATTACAAAAAACCAATTTTGTTTTTTCACTTAGCATGTTATGGTAAAAATCCATTTCTAAAGCACCATCTAGATTCATTGGAATAACACGTAGAACTGCACCTGTCTTTTCACAAAGCATTTGCCAGGGCACAATATTAGAATGATGTTCTAGTGCAGAAACAATAATTTCATCGTCTTTTTTAAGTATATCTGCAAACCCATTAGCAACCATATTTATACTTTCTGTTGTACCAGCAGTAAGAATAATTTCATACGGATTAATTGCATTAAAATGTTTTTGAATTTTTATACGCGCTTCTTCATATTTGTCTGTGGCTTCTTGACTAAGTGTGTGAACACCTCTGTGAATATTTGCATTGTAATTTTTGTAATAATCTACTATGCTATCAATAACCAATTGTGGTGTTTGAGAGGTAGCTGCATTATCAAAATATACCAAAGGTTTTCCATGAACTTTTCTTTGTAATATTGGAAAGTCTTCTCTTATTTTTTCTACATTTATCATCTCTGTTTATTTTGTATTACAAAGATAAGGACTGAAATACAGTTACTTTTAAAATGTTAATACGAATTTCTTATTTTTACATAAACAAAACTTCCTACTATGAAGATATTAAAGAGAATACTGTTACTTTTAGCTGTAACTGTAATTATTGTAGTAGTTTACAATTATCCAAAACTTAACATTTTAGCAGGTTATTCGGCCAAAAACATGGGTTCTTCCGTATTTGTTGCTGATAGATCTTTACAATTTACAGACAGTACAGATAATAATTTTTCTCCTGTAAATTTAGCAGCAGATAAAATTAATACTACAGATAAAATAGCTACTTCTTCTGCTTTTGGATTACTAACAAGAAAGGCTTTTTATAGAGATGGTGTAGGTGTAGCCTTGTCTTTAACAGATGATGACATTACCAAAACCTATTTAAAACCAAAGAGAAGTATACCTGACAATAAAACACCTTATCCTTATGGAAATGGTTCTCAAAAAGATACTCTTTTTCAAAATGTAGATTATAAGCAACTACAAGAAACCGTTAATTCTATTTTTGGAAAAAACCAAACTAGGGCAGCTGTTGTAATTTATAAGGACCATATTATTGCTGAGCAATATGATAAAGGGTTTACGAAAGATTCAAGAATATTAGGGTGGTCTATGACTAAAAGTGTATTAAGTACGGTATATGGAGTTTTACAACATCAAGGTAAATTAAATGTAAACGATCCTGCACCTGTAGCTTCCTGGCAAAGTGATGATAGAAAGAATATTACTATAAATAACCTACTTCAAATGAATTCTGGTTTAGAATGGGATGAAAATTATGACGAAATTTCAGACGTAACTAAAATGCTATTTTTAGAAAGAGACATGACTAAAATGCAGGAAAATAAACCACTTACAGGACCAATAAATGCCTCTTGGAATTATTCTAGCGGAACAACAAACTTATTATCTGGTATTCTAAGAGATCAATTTAATACCCACCAAGAGTATTTAGATTTTTGGTATACACAGTTGATAGATAAAATAGGTATGAACTCTATGATCGTTGAAACGGATTTGGCTGGCAATTATGTAGGTTCTTCTTATGCATGGGCAACTCCAAGAGATTGGGGTAAATTTGGATTATTGTATTTACACAGAGGAAATTGGAATGGTGAACAACTTTTTTCAGAATCATGGACAGATTATGTAGCAACTCCTACAAATACCTCAAATGGCCAATATGGTGCACAATTTTGGTTAAATGCTGGAGGAAGACTGCCAGATGTTCCAAAGAACATGTTCTTCGCAGACGGCTATCAAGGCCAACGAGTGTATATATTTCCAGATCAAGATTTAGTTGTTGTGCGTATGGGGCTATCTTGGATGGATGAGAATGCTTTTTTAAGCGGAATATTAAAAAGTATTAAGTAGAATTACTTTCTTCCTTTAAAAAAGCTTAAAATTACTGCTAATAAACCAAGACCAATAAAAATGTAAGCATTAGTATTATCTTGGTTTTCTATTAAGTCTAATTCTCCAATAGAAACCTTAGTTTCTGGGTTTACTACTTCGTAAACGCCATAGATTACTAAAGCAATACCTACTATTAACAAAAAAAATTTTACCGCTTTGTTCATGATTTATTGTTTTTTGTAAACTTACAATTAAATCTATGAACTAAAAAAACCTTCTAAATAGAAGGCTTTTTATGTATTAAGTAAATTGGAAAATCTTAACGATCAAAACCAATATTTACATTCAATTTTTGTGCTATAATTTTAGTAATTCTAGATTTTACCTCTGGTATTTTCACACTTTCTAAAACAGTATTAGCAAAAGCAAACATTAATAAAGCTCTACCTTCCTTTTTAGGAATTCCTCTTTGCTGCATATAGAAAAGTGCGTTTTCATCTAATTGCCCTATGGTGCAACCATGAGAACATTTTACATCATCAGCAAAAATTTCTAGCTGAGGTTTTGCATTAATAGTAGCTTTATCGCTTATCAATACATTGTTATTTTGTTGGTAAGCGTTTGTTTTTTGTGCTTCTTTCTCTACAATAACTTTACCATTAAAAACTCCAGTAGCACGTTCATCAAAAATACCTTTATAATCTTGGTGACTTTCACAATTAGGTTCTATATGATGAACTAGAGTATGATGGTCTACATGTTGTTTACCTTCAATAATAGTAATTCCCTTTAAAATAGAATTAATATGCTCTCCATTTTGATAGAAATTTAGGTTGTTTCTGGTAATATTTCCACCAAAAGAAAACGTATGAACAGAAACTTCACTGTTGGTTTCTTGCGAAATATAGGTGTTGTCTACTAGAGAAGCCTTTAAATTATCGTTTTGAATCTTGTAATGATCTACAGTTGCATTTCTTGCTGCAAAAACTTCTGTTACTACATTAGATAAAACGGTATTAGAGGTTAAACTTTGATGACGCTCTATTATTTGCACATGTGCATTTTCTTCTACAACAATAAGATTCCTTGGCTGAACCATGGTTGCAGCTTCAGATCCTGTAGTAAAATTGATAATTTGAATAGGCTTTTCTACTTCCATATTTCTTGGAATATGAATGTATGCACCTTCACTTGCAAATGCTGTATTTAATGATGTTAAGCTATCGTCTTTTTTAGCAGACTTGTTAAAAAAGTTTTCAATAACTACTTTGTATTTTGATTTTGTTAATGCAGATGACATTAAGCAAACATCAATTCCATCGTGTGTAGTTTGCGATAAAAAAGAACTGTATTTTCCATCGATAAAAACAACTTTATAAGAGTCTATGTCATGAATAAAGTACTTTTTCACGTCTGCTAGATTAACAGATGCACCTCTATCTGGAAAAATGTTAAAGTCGTTTTTTAATACCGTATTTAAAGAAGTGTATTTCCAAGCTTCTAATTTTTTGGTAGGAAAACCAAGTTTTTCGAAATTCTCTAGAGCTTTTGTTCTAATTTCATGAACATCGCTATTGATATTCTGATCGTTTTCAAAAGCTAAATAAGAGGATAATATTTTTTCTTTTAATTCCATTTTAAACAAGTTCTTGTTTAATCCAATCGTATCCTTTTGCTTCTAATTCATGTGCAAGAGAAGCGTCTCCAGTTTTTACTATTTTACCATCATGCAAAACGTGTACGTAATCTGGCACGATATAATCTAAAAGTCTTTGGTAATGCGTAATTACAATTACAGCGTTGTCTTTAGATTTTAACTTATTTACACCATTAGCTACAATTCGTAATGCATCTATATCTAAACCTGAATCGGTTTCGTCTAAGATGGCTAATTTTGGCTCTAGCATTGCCATTTGAAAAATTTCATTACGCTTCTTTTCTCCACCAGAAAAACCTTCGTTTAAAGAACGCGATAAGAACTTTCTATCTATTTCTAAAAGTTCAGATTTTTCACGAATTTTTTTCAACATATCTTTAGCAGGCATGTCTTCTAAACCTTGTGCTTTTCTACTTTCGTTAATCGCTGTTTTTATAAAATTGGTTACAGAAACTCCAGGAATTTCTACAGGATATTGAAAAGATAAAAACACACCATTATGTGCTCTTTCTTCTGGCGCAAGATCGCTAATATCCTCTCCTTCTAATTCTATAATTCCTTCTGTAACTTCATAATCTTCTTTCCCAGCAATAATATTTGCTAATGTACTTTTTCCAGCACCATTAGGTCCCATAATTGCATGTACTTCACCAGCTTTAACTTCTAGGTTAAGTCCTTTTAGAATTGACTTTTCGTCTATTTCAGCATGTAAATTGTTAATTTTTAACATCGTCTTATACTATGTGCCCAATATTATGAGCGGTTTATCTTCTTTTATATTATCCTACAGAGCCCTCTAAACTAATCTCCAATAATTTTTGGGCTTCAACAGCAAACTCCATTGGGAGTTTATTTAAAACCTCTTTACTAAAACCGTTAACGATTAGTGCTATGGCTTTTTCTGTATCTATTCCTCGTTGATTACAATAGAACAATTGATCTTCTCCAATCTTACTTGTAGTTGCTTCGTGTTCTATTTGTGCAGATTTATTTTTAGATTCTATGTAAGGGAACGTGTGTGCGCCACAAGCATTCCCCATAAGTAAAGAATCACATTGAGAGAAATTCCTAGCATTTTCTGCTCTTGAATTAACTTGTACTAAACCTCTATAGCTATTCTGAGATTGTCCAGCAGAAATCCCTTTAGAGATGATTGTAGATTTGGTATTTTTACCCAAGTGAATCATTTTTGTACCAGTATCTGCTTGCTGAAAATTATTGGTTACTGCAATTGAATAAAACTCACCAACAGAATTATTACCTTTTAATACGCAACTTGGATATTTCCAAGTAACTGCAGAACCAGTTTCTACCTGTGTCCAAGATATTTTTGCATTGGTTTCGCAAAGCCCTCTTTTGGTTACAAAGTTAAAAACACCACCTTTTCCATCACTATCTCCAGGAAACCAGTTTTGTACAGTAGAATATTTAATTTCAGCATCGTCTAAAGCAATTAACTCTACAACGGCAGCATGTAATTGATTTTCGTCTCTTTGTGGTGCTGTACATCCTTCTAAATAAGAAACATAACTTCCTTTGTCTGCAATTACCAATGTTCTTTCGAACTGACCAGTACCTCCTTCATTAATACGGAAATATGTAGATAATTCCATTGGACATTTTACCCCTTTAGGAATGTAGCAAAAAGAACCATCAGAAAACACTGCAGAATTTAATGCTGCGTAAAAATTATCAGTAGTTGGAACCACTGAACCAATGTATTTTTTCACCAATTCTGGGTGCTCTTGAATTGCTTCTGAAATTGGCATAAAAATAATGCCTTTTTCTTTTAACGTTTCTTTAAATGTCGTGGCTACAGAAACGGAATCCATTACAACATCTACGGCAACATTTGCCAATCTTTTTTGCTCTTCTAAAGAAATACCTAATTTTTCGAAAGTAGCTAGCATTTCTGGATCTACTTCGTCTAAAGAATTTAATTTAGGTTTCTTTTTTGGTGCAGAATAATAAGCAATATCTTGAAAGTCTGGTTTTTTATATTTTACGTTGGCCCATTCTGGCTCTTCCATTTTTTCCCAAACACGATATGCTTCAAGGCGCCAATTTGTCATCCATTCTGGCTCGTTTTTCTTTTTAGATATAGCACGAACAACGTCTTCGTTTAATCCTTTTTCGAATTTATCGCTATCAATAGCTGTGTAAAAACCATATTCGTATTCTTTGGTTTTTAATTCTTCTTTTAAATCGTCTTCTGTATATTTTGACATTTTTGTCTATATTTTAAAGTGAAAATGACTCTCCACATCCGCAAGTTCTATTTGCGTTTGGATTATTAAATACAAAGCCTTTACCGTTTAAACCACCAGAATATTCTAGAGTGGTGCCTACTAAGTATAAAAAGCTTTTTTTATCTACAATGATTCTTACATCATTTTCTTCGAAAACTTTATCGTTTTCTTCTTGTTTTTTATCAAAAGTTAAGTCGTAAGAAAGACCTGAACAACCTCCACTTTTTACGCCAACTCTAACAAAGTCAGCCTTTGGGTTAAAGCCATCTTCTAGCATTAACTCCGTTACTTTTCTCTTTGCTGAATCTGAAACTTTTATCATAGTTTTAAGTAGATTAAATCTAAATTGTCTGCAAAGATAAGATAATAGTTCTTTATATTTTGTTAATATACAATTAGCAACAGCAATAAAACTATTGATTTTATTGATTATTCTCTAAAGTTAGGATTGTTAATAAAGTCTTCATCAGAAAGTGTTAGTAGAAATGCTTTTAGATCTGCTTTATCTTTTTCAGACAGGTTTACCCCACCTTGATTTACTTTCTTCATTAAGGGATCTATGGTAGGTGATGCTTGTAGGCCTTCAGAATAAAAGTTTATTACCTCTTCTAGAGTAGCAAATCTACCATCGTGCATGTAAGGTGCTGTATATTTTAAGTTTCTTAATGACGGCGATTTAAATTTACCATTATCTGAAGGGTCTCCAGTTACAGCTCCTAAACCTAAATCGGTAAACTCAGCATCTAAACCGTTGTTATGAAATTGATTGTTGGTCCATAGAGGATTATTATTACTTCCATGGCAATGAAAGCAATCTCCTTTTGCTTCGTCCATAAAAACATTAAAACCATTTTCTTCTGCCGCTGTTAGTGTGGCTTCTCCTAACAAATATCGATCAAACTTAGAGTTACCAGAAATTAGTGTTCGCTCAAATTGTGCTAACGCTTTTGTAACTAAGGTTGAATCTATTTTTGTGGTTCCAAAAGCTTGGTTAAATAAGCTTGGATATTCTGGATGATTTTGAAGTCTTTCTGCAACTGATCTCCAATTAGCATGCATCTCTATTGGATTAGAAACAGGTTCTAATGCTTGATTTTCTAGTGTAAAATCTTTTCCATCCCAAGCGAATTTTTCATCATAATTCCAAGCCAAATTAAATAGAGGCATGGAATTTCTATTGCCATTTATTCCGTCAATACCTTTGCTGAATTTTGTATTTACAGAAAAAGCCTTTTGTGGATTATGGCAAGATGCACAAGATTGGGTTCCATTGCCTGATAAGGTTTTATCGAAAAATAATTTTTTACCTAGAGCAACACCTTCTTCTGTTAGAGGGTTGTTAGAAGGGATAACAGGATGTATTAAAAGCTCTTTAAACAATGTTGGAATTTGTAACTCATAAGAAACAGGTACGAATTCTGTATTTTTTTCGGCAGAAGAACAACTAAATATAATAAATATTAAAAGCAGGTAAAATATTCGCATTATTTGTTTTTAATTTCTCCAACAGAAAAGACGTTTTTACCATTTTCGCTCATTAAAATTTGTGCGTCGAAATTTGGCATTAAAACGGTGTTAAGTTCGTTTAAATTCCAAGTATGTGGATTTTTAAACCATTCTGCAACATTCATTTTAATTTCTATAGTGGTATCTGAGGTAAATCTCCTATTACTTGTGTCAAACGTAAAAGAGGTGTCTTGTAAATTTAAGTTGTTTGGGTCAGAATTATCTGCAGCACGAATAACATGGTAGTTAAAGTTTACATCTTGGTTGTCTTTGTCTTTAAATTTTCCGTCAAACTGCATGTAATGATAGCCCCCTCCTAACATTGCAGGAACGTTAAACGATACAGAGTTTAAATCTTGATATGCGCCATCAATATTATTTTCATCAGAAAAGCCAAAGGTAAACGATATGGCTTTATCTCCTTGTAAAACATTATTTAAAACTAAGTTATGACTTGAGTTTTCATTTACATTTACAAGATGATAATCAAAACTTTGATTGCCAATTTTTATATCTGATATTACATACCTAAGGCGTTCTATACTAATTAGTTCTCCGTTTTTAGTTGTGAATTTAAAATTATTAAAATCATTAGAAGTTATTGGTTCTCCATCCCAATGATGAGAGAATGATAGTGTAACATTAATACGTTCTAACTGCACACAGCAATCGGTTTCTTCTTTGCAAGAAAAAAACGTGAGAAAAATAAAAAGAATGCTTAGTTTTTTCATTGTAATGTTAGGATTAAGGCGTCTGAAAAGCCTTTGTTTTGTGATAAATTAAAGTCGCTACTCCAAGTTTCACCTACAGCAATAAGTGTACCATTATTTAATGTTACTATAGCATTTAACTCTTCTAAATTGCTACCTCCAAAATTTTCTTGCCAGATTAATTTGCCATTATTGTCTATACTAATAATCCATGCATCTTTGTTACCATAATTGTTAGACAGGTCTATGTCTGCACTTCTAGAACTTCCTGCTATTAAATAACCACCATTAGCGTTTGGTATAATTTTTTTAGCTTCTTCAAACGAAGAACCACCAAAGTTTTTTTCCCAAATTAGTTCTGCTTCTGAGTTTATTTTTATTAGCCAAATATCTGATGATCCGTTATTTATAGCAATATTATTATCGGAACTTCTTGTATTTCCAGCAATTAAAAAATGGTTATCGTTTGTTTTTGTTATGCTAAAAGATTCGTCTATTTCGCTTCCGCCAAAGTTTCTTTCTTTTCGTAGGTTTCCTTCTGCATCAATGATAACTATCCAAAAATCGTAAGTTCCAATATTATTACTAATATCATTGTCATTACTATCACTAGACCCAACTAAAATAAAATTACCTTCTGCTGTTTCTTCGATATCGTAAAGTGTATCTGTAAAAAGACCACCAAAATATCTAGACCAGATTTTATTTCCGTTTGTATCTAATTTTAGCAACCAATAATCTCCTCCTGCATGTTTTTTTGCAGATTTAGAATTTCCTTGGCCACCAGAAGCAGTAACATCTAAAGTGCCACCAACAAGAATATGGTTGTCTTTGGTTTTAAACAATGTGTATGCCTGATCTGCACCAGAAAAACCAAAGGATTTTTCCCAAACTAAGTTTCCACTATTATCTAGTTTTATAATCCAAAAATCATAATTACCAGCATTTTCAGAAACGTCTACATTGGTACTTCTACTAAAACCCGAAACAATAAAAGAACCATCGTTAAGTTGTATTATATCTCTAGCTCTATCATCATCAGTACCTCCAAAAGTTTTGTTCCAGATTTGGTTGCTATCTTTATCAAACTTTACAACCCAATAGTCGTAGCTAGTATTGTTTTTGGTAGAAATATCCCCATCAGAACTTTGGGTATGGCCAGCAGTAATAAAACCACCATCTGCTGTTTTAATTACAGAATATAATGATTCGTTATTGCTTCCGCCAATATTTTTTATTGAGGTTGCAGTAGGTTTTTCATTAGTAGGTATAAAAAGAACATCTTCTTTGCTGCAACTTATTAAGGTAACAAAGCAGAAAAAAAATAGCGCAATATTTTTCCAAAAAACGTTATTTTTTTTGGATAATAAATAATCCTTTATTGATATCACTGATTACAATTTTACCACTATTAAAGTAAGGATAAACACTCCAAGCACCATCAAAAGATACGGAGTTTTTCTCTGGATGTGTGTCAAAAAAACCAATTTCTGTCATGTCTCCAGAAGCAATATTACTTATATCGTGCATTCTAACTCCTGCAGTATAGTTGGCTAAATAATAAGTGTTATCTTTTACATATCCATTGTGATCTATAGCTTCTGTTGGTCCAAAATACTCACTAAGTAATCTTGGATTGTCTAGATCTAACAAATCAAAAATTAAGATTCTTGTATTGGCTACTTTGCCATCTACTTCATCTAATTCATCTCCTACTATAAAGTAGCGTTGATCTTCGGTAAACCATCCTTGGTGTGTGTAAGATTCTTGAGGATAGGAAACTTGACTTATTTGCTTTGGATTGCTTTTGTCTGTAACATCTACAATTACCACTTCATTTATTCCGTTTCTTTCACCATTACTGCCTATGTAGATTTCCTTACTAGTATATTCTGGATCTGGACCATTATACAAAACTGCTTTTCCATCATGAGAATAGCCACCTTGTGCATAGCCACCCTCTAGAACAGGATTTAAAGGATCTTGAATGTTAATAAAAGCTGGCCCACCATTAAATAATGCTCCAGAACCGAGAACGTAAGCGTAACCTGTATCTTCATTAATAAAGATATTATGCGCATTTCCAAACTCTGTAAACTCTACATCTGCATTAAGGTTTCTAGGCGTGTTATTTGTATTTCTAAGCTTAGTTAAATCGAAAACTTGCATTCCATGACCTGCTGCTTCGCTAACAATAAAGGCATAATTGTTATACACTTTTACATCTCTCCAAGAGCTGCTAACGGTTCTGGTATCTAGTTTTCCAATAAAAATAGGATTTTCTGTATCTGTTATGTTTACAAATACAGTACCGTTGTTAACGCCCATTATTGCATATTCGTTACCGGTTGCAGTATCTGTCCAACCCCAAGAATCGTTACCACCATTATTACCTGCGCCAAATTCACTAAGTGGTATGTGCAAAAGTAAATCATAATCGTTGCAAGGATATTGCCCTGCTTTGCCATTTTCGCAAGGTATTTTATTTCCTGTTTGAGCATCACAAGCGTCTCCAATTCCATCGTTATCAGCATCTGCTTGATCAGGATTTGCAATTAATGGGCAATTGTCTTCATTATCGCGAATACCATCGTTATCTGAATCAAAAAAATCATCACATACGTCTCCAATTCCATCGCCATCTGTATCTGTTTGATTAGGGTTAGAAGTTTCCGGACAATTATCTACAGTGTTCTCCACTCCATCATTATCGGTATCAGTATTTACATTATCACTAGAACAACCAATTAAAAAGATGGATGCTAGTAAAACGAAGCACAATCTTAGTGCATTAAAACGGTATTTTGTCATAATTCAAATGTATCAAAAAAATAAAGTAAAGCTTTGTAAAATATTGTATTAATTAAGTAAGGTTCTATCTTTGCAGTATGTTAGAAGATAAAAACCAAAGTAAAACCTCTTTAGCAGAACTCGGTGAGTTTGGCTTAATAGATCATATTACAAAATATTTTAAAGTTTATAATTCGAATACGATTAAAGCAGTAGGTGATGATGCTGCTGTTTTAAATAATTCTGAGCAACAAACATTAGTAACTACAGATTTGTTAATAGAAGGTGTTCATTTTGATTTAAGCTACATGCCTCTAAAACATTTGGGATATAAGGCTATCATGGTAAACTTGTCTGATGTTTATGCCATGAATGGTGTTGCAGAACAAGTTACAGTTTCTATTGCGGTTTCTAACCGTTTTCCTCTAGAAGCAATAGAAGAGTTATATGCTGGTATTCAATTAGCTTGCGATACTTATAAAGTAGATTTGGTTGGAGGCGATACTACATCCTCTACCAAAGGTATTCTCATTTCTGTTACCGCTATTGGTACTGCAAATAAAGATGAGGTTGTATACAGAAATGGTGCAAAACCAACCGATTTAATTGTGGTTACAGGAGATGTTGGTGCAGCATATTTAGGACTACAAGTATTAGAAAGAGAGAAACAAGTTTTTAAGGTAAATCCGCAAAACCAACCAGATTTAGATCAATACACCTATTTAATAGAACGCCAATTAAAGCCAGAAGCAAGAAAAGACATTCCTTTACTTTTAAAAGAGTTGGATGTAAAACCAACAAGTATGATTGATGTTTCTGACGGAATTTCTTCTGAGCTTTTCCATATTTGCACGCAAAGTAAAGTAGGTTGTAAAATTTACGAAGACAAATTGCCTTTAGACCCACAAGTTATTTCTACTTGCGAAGAATTTCAGTTAGATTCTACCATGGTAGCCTTAAGTGGTGGTGAAGATTACGAACTTCTTTTTACCTTACCTATTGGCGATTTTGATAAAATAAAAGGAAACCCAAATTTAACGGTTATTGGCCATATTACAGAAGAAAACCAAAGACTACAATTAATTACGAGAGCTAACCAAGAAATTGAGTTGCAGGCTCAGGGTTGGAATAGTATGAAGCAGTAATTGGGTTGTTTCGTTTAACGATTTCAGATGTGATTTTGTCGTTGAAAATCCAGAAAGATTTTTGAGTTTAGGAATCAAATTAAATTTTGTTTTATATTCATCTGCTACGCTGAATTATAGGTATTGTCGTAGTTAGTATTTAATGTACCTATCAAATTGATATTCAATTTCAGAGTACTCTTTTTCTCCAATCTCTTTTATTTCAAATTCCAATTTCTGTAATTCCTTTCTTTTTGATTCAATATTATCATTTTGGTAAAAAGGAATCCGCCTAATTTTCTCAATACCACTCTTTTTATTTTTGAAATAAGAAATCCGTTCAATCAATTCACTTGGTGGTTCATCATTTTTTCTTTTTCGTTTGTAGATTAGAGGTGTTAATCCGTAAATTTTATCAGCAAAGATTATTGTATCGTTTTTATAAAATATTTGGGTTAAATCAATCAAGAATCCGTATTCGGACATTTTGAAATTTATCTTAAGTTTTGAAATATCATCAAACCTAAATAGTTGAATATTTGTTTCAATTTGTGAGTTTTCAATCGTATCAATCTCTTTAATCAGTTTAAACTTCTTATCTGATTTTTCAATGATTTTTTCGGTTTCAGTTATCCAATTAGTTTGACAACTTATCAGTAAACCTAAAAATAAAATTGGGAGTAAAATGTTTACCTTATTCATCTTTTTCGGTATTAACTACAACTTGTTCTGGATAAACAACGTTTTAATGTTTTATATCCAAAGTTAAACGAAGGTCGTGTTATAATTTTATAAAGTCAAATTTACGAGCAAGATTTAAAAAAGGCTTGCAAAGCCATTTTTAGAGGTGCTTTATTTTCTATATGACTCATATGCCCACCTTCTAAAAGTTGTATTTCCGTATTGCTTTCTTTAGCTTCTTGTAAAGAAATGCTATAATCTAAAATAGGGTCTTCTTTACCTGTAATAATGCATTTTTTAAAGCTGTTGTTTTGCAAAACATGGGTTCTTTTGGGTCGTATTCGCATGCCTTCATTTGCAGCAATATACCCTTGTATTGGCGTTTGTAAAGCCTGTGAAAGCGCTATGTCAATTTCGTTCTTATGTGTTGTTTTACTTTCCAGACTAAAAAGATTTATAAAAGACATACGTACTATATTGGTAAAATTCTTTTGCACCATTTTGTTTGCTCTTTCTCGTATTGCTTTTCTTTCTTCATTATCTGCATACGAAGTGGAATTCAGCAAACACAACCCTTTTATTTTTGTTGGATATTTTTCTGCAAAGGCTAAAGAAACATAGCCGCCAAGCGAATGCCCAACAAGTATACACTTTCTAATTCGCAAATGCGTTAACACAGCTTGTATGTTCTCTGCGAAAAGCTCCATGCTATGCACGTAACCCACACATTCAGATTTCCCGTGCCCTAATAAATCGATAGTTATTACTCTATTTCTTTTTAAAAAAGAAGGAGTTAATGCAGACCACATCTCTTTATTTTCTAGAAACCCATGAACCATCACTACAACTGTACCCTTTCCTTCATCTGTAAAGAAAACATTCGCATTTTTAAAAACAATCGATTTTTGCATCCCACAAAAATATGTATATTTCAAGAATATTAATTAATCAAATGAATCAGAAAACAAAGGAAATCTGGATTGGCGGTTTTGCCCTATTTTCATTATTCTTTGGTGCGGGAAATTTAATTTTACCACCAAGTTTAGGAGCAAATGCTGGTTTGGATTGGGCTGTTGTTGTACTAGGTTTTGTAATTACAGCAGTTAGTATTCCTATTTTAGCTGTATTTGCGCATGCAAAATTACAAGGTACGTTGTACGATTTTGGCAAAAAAGTATCTCCTCTTTTTAGTTCTATTTACTGTTTTCTTATTTACTTAATAGCAGTTGCCATACCATCTCCTAGAACAGCAGCAGTTACGCATGAAATTACGGTGCAACCCTTTTTTGATACATCACCTTTAATTACAAGCATAATTTACTTTGCGTTGGTTTTTATATTCGCGATAAACAGATCTAGAGTTATTGGTTTAATTGGTAAGTTTTTAACGCCAATTATTGTAGTTATATTGTTGATTATAATAGGGATTGCTTTATTTTCAACTGCAGAAATTTCAACTGCCTCTATTTTTTCTACTCCTTTTGTAGACGGACTTTTAGAAGGCTATCAAACTTTTGATGCCATAGGTGGTGTGGTTGTAGGTGCGTTAATTATTGTTTCCTTAAATTATACAAGTCATCGCACTTTTGCAGAGAAACGAAACTTAATACGAAAAGCAGGTTTTATAGCAGGAACAGGATTATTGCTAATTTATGGAGGCTTAATTTTAAGTGGAGCTGTTTTGTCTTCTAGCTTTGCAGAAGAGGCTTCTAGAACAGATATTTTAAGAAGTTTAAGCGAACAAACCTTAGGTAATTTAGGAGCCTCTTTTTTAAGTGTTTTGGTTGCTTTGGCTTGCTTTACAACAGCTGTTGGTATTGTTACAGGTACTTCTGATTATATTAAAGACGTTTGTAAAAATTCACAAAAAGCATACACTATTACTGCAATTGTAGCCTGTTTAATTGGTGTATTTGTAGGTAGCTATCAAGTAGATTTAATAATTGCTATTGCTGTACCAGCTTTAATGTTTTTATATCCAATAACTATAATTCTGATTGTATTAAATACGATTCCAGATAAATATGCTTCGCCACTAGTATTTAAAGGTGTCGTTTTGGTAACTTTTTTATTTAGTATTCCAGATTTTTTAGGATTTATTGTTCCAGAAGAAAGTTTAGTTGGTATAAAAAGCTATATTCCGCTTGCTAATAAAAGTTTAGGATGGGTTGTGCCTGCAATTCTTACGTTTTTTCTTTTAAATATTACTAGTTTTAGAACTTCAGAATCCTAAGCACTTTTAGATGGCTTTTCAAAACATTCAAAAATTTTCCTTTAAAGATATATTTTCAGTAAGTAAAGTGGCTTTTGATAGTGCTTGTGCAATAGACCATGTGTTAAGGCAAGATACGTATTCCATTTATTGGATAAAAGAAGGTAAAGGAACGTATAACATAGATTTTAAACAGTATCATTTTGAAGACAATGTGCTGTTTTTTTTATCTCCTGGTCAAATCTTTACTGTTGATTTTGAACAAATTAAAACAGCCTACAAGTTAAGTTTTGTTAGAGACTTTTATTGCATACAAACACACGATGCAGAAGTAGCTTGTAATGGCGTTTTATTTAACAATGTTTACGAAACTCCTTTTGTAAAGCCTTGTAAGAAAGATAGTATTAAATTAAACTTTATTCTAGAAAACTTAATAGAAGAGTTTACACAACCTGAAGCTGCACAATACGATATGTTACTTTCGTATCTAAAACAGTTTATAGTGTCTTCTGTTCGTATTAAAAAAGACAACGATAGCTTTAAAACAGATACAGAAACAAGACTTTTTAAAGATTTTAGCACACTTGTAGAGCAAAATTATAAAACCTTACATACAGTAACAGAATATGCAAATAGATTAGGAATGTCTCCAAAATCTATCACTAAACATTTTAAAAAAATAGGAACTAGCACGCCATCAGATTATATAAAAAACAGGATTTTACTTGAGGCAAAACGAATGTTGATTTATACAGATAAATCTGTAAAAGAAATTGCGTTCGATTTAGGTTTTAACGATCCTGCTTATTTTTCCAGATTCTTCACAAAATTAATTCAGAAATCTCCTTTACAGTTTAAAAAAGAGTTTTAAACGTTTAACTACACATTATTGCGTTAGATAACGATACCTCAAATTTTGAGGTTTTTTTATTGCCTTTTCTTAGCTGTCCAAGCTAAAGGAACCTTTGTCCAATTTTCGAGGTTTGTTTTGATTGCATCTTTGTACCATAATTAAAAAACAAAGAAAAAATGAAAACAATAGAACAAGCACAGTGCCCTAATTGCTGGGGATATCAAACTTACGATTACCAAAACGAAGAGCAAGAATTTTGCGAAAGCAATGCAATATAAATAACCCAAAACAATTAAAATAACCGCTGAAAATGCATCAGCAAAAAAAACTAAATTATGAGCACATTTAACGTACCAACAAGAAACGAAGTATCTGAAAACAATCAAGCAATTTTTGATAACCTACAAAAAGGTTTAGGATTTGTTCCTAACTTATTTGCAACTTACGCGCATAGTAATACTGCTTTAGAAAACTATTTAAGTTTTTCTAATGCTAAAACATCTTTATCTGCAAAAGAAAAAGAAGTAGTAAACTTAGCGGTTAGTCAAGTTAACGAATGTATTTACTGTTTATCTGCACACACAGCCATAGGAAAAATGAATGGTTTTACAGATGCGCAAATTTTAGAAATTAGATCTGGACGTGCAACGTTTAATAGCAAATTAGATGCATTAGCAATATTTGCTAAAAATGTTACCGAAAATAGAGGTAGAACAGACGCTTCAGTTTTAGAAAACTTATTGGAAGCTGGTTACACAAAAGGAAGTGTTATCGATATTATTTCTTTAGTAGGAGACAAAACAATTTCTAACTACATACACAGTACTACTCAAATTCCTGTAGATTTTCCAGAAGCGCAACCTTTAGAAGTAGCAAAAGTGTAATCAAGTAAAAAACAATAAAATTATATAAAATGAAAAAAGCAATAGCAATATTAGTTGTAATGTTATCGGTTGTATTTAGTACAAATGCACAGGATAAAATGATGCAAAAAGAGGCTGTAAAAACAGTAGCTTTAGAACAAACGAAAGGTGCATTTACACAAAAGCAAGTAACTTTAAAAGCTGGAACATATGTTTTCGAAATTTCTAATAATAATGTAGGAAAAGACGTAGGTTTTGTATTGCAACCTAAAGGGAAAAGTGGACAGAAAAACCACATAAAAGAAGCGTATGTTACTTCTTTAGTAAAGAATAACACCAAGCAAAAATCTAATAAAGTAGTTTTGTCAAAAGGAGAATACACCTATTTCTGCCCTTTAAATAAAACTCCACAATATACTTTGGTGGTAGAGTAATTATTGAAATTGATTACAATTTATAGAAAAGGCGAGTATTTACTCGCCTTTTTTTAGTTACAAATGGGTTGGTATAAAGTAATACCTTCTAACATTTCCCAAGTTTTATGCGTAAATTCTTTAGGTGAAAATTTGAATAAGATGGTAGATTTTCCTTCTTTATTGCAAAGGAAACATTCTATTATTACATTTAGTGTTAATGGTTTTTTAGTTCTGAAATTATCAAAAATAGTTACTTTGCCTTCAAAAAACTTTGTATTATTTTCTTCACTTTGCAAAGTAAATCTTGCAGTTGTTTTATAGTCTTTTTGATTGCTTAATCCATCAAAATATATTTTTAAGTTTTTCTCTACATCATTAGTGGTAATAGGTTTATTTAGGTCAATTTTCCAAGCAAAGACATAAGACCAGAAATTAGGATGATTTGCATCTGACCATCCTTTAGGAGGAAATCGAGCTTCTTCAAAACCTAGGTAAGGGATAGATTTTGCAAAACGAATTGGAAAAGGAAAGATTTCTTTAGTCCAATTAGCATCAACCCTAATTAAATTGGCTTTTTCATCTGGGTTACAATATTCTGGATTTAAAGTAATTTCTTCTAAACTTCGCCAATCTTTACTATTTAGATCTTTTGGAGATATATGAAAAGTAATTAAAGCTCTCTGAGCAGTTTCGCAAAAAACTTGATTTGCTTTTATATTAACTTTTATGATTTTTCCTGTATGAAAACCATCAAAAAAAGTCATTGTAAAATGAAACTCATTACTATTTTTTTCTTCTTTTAAAATTTCAATTTTTGGCTCTGGAAATTCCTTTGCCCAATGATTGGGTTTCATTAAACCTTCAAAATATGCTGTAAAATTTTTTGTAATTAATTCTTGAGGCAAACTGGATTTTGAGTCAATACTCCAAGCCATATCCAAAGTCCAAAATTCAATGCTTTCTGGTTTATTCCAATTTGGTGCAAAATACAATTCTTCAAAACCTGCTAAGCTAAATTTTGGAGCCCAGTCTAGAGGAAATTTAATAATTTCTTTATTCCAGTTTTTGGTGTTTATTAAAATTGAAGGCTTTTCACCTTCTTGACCAAAACTTTTTAGAAACAGAAAACAGCAGACAATAACTAATATTTTTTTCATCTTACAGTTTTACCAAAACCTCTAAACCAATTATATCTGAAATAGCACCATCTTTAAATTTACTGGTATAATTTACATTAAATTCTTTTCTGTTTATTTTAAATCGTGTGTTCATTTCTTTGTTTTTGTAGTCAAAATTTACATAAAAGAAAATAGGTTTTGTAACATCTTTTATAGTTAAATCTGCTTCAATTTTTACATTTTTTGAATTAGAATACTCGACTTTTGTAAATACTAATTTTGAAATAGGATACTTCTTTACATCGAAAAAATCGGGGTCTTTCAAATGATTTATCAAACCATCTTTTCCTTCTTGTTCCTCAATATCTGTATTTGTCATAGAATTCATATCTATAATAAATTCTCCTCCAGAAATTAAGTCGTTTGTTTTTATAAAATATCCTTCTTTAAAGTTGATAAACCCTTCATGTTTACCAAAAAAAAGTGCCAATTCTCCCATCCATTTAATGCTACTTTTATTAACATCAATAGGTAGTTTTTCTTGAGACTGTAGTGACGAAAAACAGGTTAAGCTAATAAATATAATACATAAGTTTTTTTTCATGTTTTTTGTTTTATATGATTTCATTGTAAAACTATTTTTAGACAATGAAAAAAATGTCAAAAAAGTGCAAAAGAAGTGTCAACACATGTAAAATCTATTTAAAAAGTAATTTATTTGTGGTATGAAAATTCAAAGTAAATCTATAGCCAACATTTATTTTTGGTCATTTTTATTGACTTTTTTAAGTGGGTATTCACAAATAGATAATAAGCAAGATTTTTCTGAAAAAGTAAAAATTGTTTTACGACAAGTGGGTAATGAGCTGTTGTTGGTAAACTTAGATTCTACTTCTTTAATTTTACCTGTAAAACAGATAGAAGAAAATGTTTTTTTTATTTCCTTTCAAGAAGAACTCAGTTTTGAGCCAAATCAGTTGGTAGATATTGTTAAGAAAAACATAGTAAACACCAATTTACCAACCAATTATCGAGTTCAAGTATTACAATGTAGTGACAATGAAGTAGGGTATAGTTATGAAGTAAATATTGATGAAGAGAAAACTATAATTCCTTGTGCAGGGAGAATTTTACCTAAAAACTGCTATTATATTGAAGTTAAGTTTTTAAAGAATACTCCATTTAATAATAACCCCCTGTTTTATCTTGTTTTTCTATTCGTTTTTGCTTTAGTTTTGGTTGTTCTTTACCGAAGAAGAAAGAAAAACCTAAATTCCGAAATTCAACTTAACTATTCTAATTTAGGCAATTTCAAGTTTTATCCAGATCAAAATAAATTAATAAGAGAAAGAGTAGAAATTACGCTTTCTAAAAAAGAATGTGAACTTTTAGAAATCTTTGTAGCTAATAAAAATAAGGTTGTTAGAAGAGAAGAACTAACTAAAAGAGTTTGGGAAGATAATGGCGTTATTGTGGGAAGAAGTTTAGACACTTACATATCGAAATTGAGAAAAAAGCTACAAGAAGATAAAGCTGTAAAATTAGTGAATGTTCATGGTGTTGGTTATAAATTAGAGGTTAATAAAGTTGAGTAGATATTAATTTTTTTATGTGTTTAAAAGCATTAAATTTAAATCTCTTATTTTTGCTATATACTAAAGCTATTTTTATTGTTAAATTACTATAAATATCCTCATAAAACGTCTAAAGAATGGGTAACTTTTGTTCATGGAGCAGGAGGTAGTAGTTCTATTTGGTTTAA
>CAYZDK010000006.1:30713-86527 GCA_964477255.1 uncultured Polaribacter sp. | reverse complement strand
CCTCATCTTTTGCTCTATTTCCATTATGGTTAACAAACACTATAGTTAACTTTTCACCAGCTTTAGGCTTGTCAAAAGTTTTCGAATAACTTCTCTTTTTAGACTTTCCGTTATCAAGATGAATTTCATATGCCTTTTCGTCTTCGTTATACACGAAATCTACGGTAACATTATTTCTAACTTTAAAGTCTAAGTTGTATGAACCATCTCCATTAGAATAAATTTCATAACTTTCTAAGTTTGTCTTCGCTCTACTCAAAAATTTAATATCATCGTCTATAACTTTTATGTTCTTATCCATATTAGTATCAACAAAACCAATATTAAATTCGTCGTTTTTAACCTCTAGATCTTTAGTTACCGACTTTTCTGACTCTTGACTCGTAGGATACAGTGAAATTTTAGTTCTATTGTCTTCTAAGCTATATTCTCTGTCTACCAATGCGTTATCTAGTAGATCAAAATCTAAAGAGTAAGCGCCACTATCGTCTCTTTTCACTTTAAAACCTTTCAATAATGTTGGTGTTTGTTGGTCTAACTGAGGTGTTGTTTCTTCTGTGGAGCAAGAGGTAAATACAATTGCAACGATTAAGGATAAACTTAAAAATTTAATTTTCTTCATGATTTAAAATTTAATTAGCCAGTACGGTTGTTGCAATAGTAAAATTGGGGGATAAGTTAACTAATTAACTTGGAGGAAATAATTATACTAATTTATTTTTAACTGCATACATTGCTAAACCTACTGAGTTTTTTACTTTTAATTTTTTTAATAATTTTTTTCTATGTGTTTCTACGGTACTTATTCCTAAACATAACTCATCTGCAATTTCTGTTGTATTGAATTCTTTTGCTACTAATCTTAAAACGTCTTTTTCTCTGTCTGTTAAAGATTTTAGTAAAAATTGGTCTGGCGTTTCACCTCCTTCTACTGGAGTTCCTGAAATAGATTTTAGCAATAATTTTTGAATATCATCACTAAAGTACTTATTGCCACCATTTACAACTTTAACTGCTTCCGTAATGTGTTCTCCAGCATTGGTTTTTGTGATATAGCCCATTGCACCAAATCTTAAAACCTCTTCCACAATTTTTACATCATTGTAGCTAGATAAAACAATTACTTTTTGCTTTGATCTTTTACTTGTTAAGAACTTAAGAACTTCAAACCCATCTGCTTCTGGCATTGTAATGTCTAGAACTACTACATCTGCTTTCTCTTTATTTTCGTTTAGCCAATGTATCACATCTTTTCCGGTGTGCGAATAGCCAATTACAGCTAATTCTGGGTCAGTTTCTATAACTGCGATGATACCTTCTATAACGATTTTATGGTCATCGGCAATGTAAACGGTTATTTGCTTACTCATGGGTTCATTCAAATTTAGGTATAATATTAAGTTTTGTCAATCCCCATTTATGGTGAAATTTTACCCTCCCCATTTATGGGGAGGCTCCTCACCATTTATGGGGAGCCTATGGTTTTATTTATTTGATTATCAGTGTTTTAAAAATATTAAAATTTACTGATATTTTAGCTGATTTTTACACATTTATTAAAAGTACTTTTTTTATTTCGTCAGATAAAAGAAAAAAACCGAGTTTTTAACTCGGTTTTATTCGCACTAAATATACTATTTGTTAGTGTTATCGAAGTCTATCTACAGATTTTACAAGATCTTCATCCTTTTTAATAGCTTTATTTGCTAAAACAATAAACAAAACAGCTAAAATCGGTAAAAACATCCCAATACCTTTCTCAGAAACAGAAGCTTCTCCAGATAATGTTAGCGATAGATAAATCAATACTACTAATAAAAAAAGATTAATCAATATTGCTATCCTTCCTAAAACAAACTGCAACTTTCTATCCTTATATAAAAAAATGGTTACAAAAGTTACTAATGCTGAGAGTAAATATGAAATAGGAATTGATTTTTGTAATAATGATTCTTCATTAAATAAATCTAAAACCTCTACTTGCTCAGTACCTACATGCCAAAGATTAAAAACAAATATTAAGGCCCCAGAAATAATGGTTGCAATTAGTAAATAAATGGTTTGTATTCTTTGTATCATATTGTTTTAAGATACTACAAAAATAGAATTTCTTTTTTGAAAAGAAAATTAGTTTGTTAAAAAAAAAGTATATATTTGTAACAAATTAAACCTCACAAGTATACTTGTAATATTCAATTACAGTACAAAAATCAAATAAAAATTTATAAGTCTTAAACTTAAGATTAAATTTAATTTAATAACTATTTAAATGTTCGAAATCTCAGAACTAAAAGCTAAAAAGCTTGCAGATTTGCAAGAAATTGCAAAAGCAATTGGATTAACAAAAGTAAGTCAATTAAAAAAACTAGATTTAGTTTATCAAATATTAGATGTACAAGCTGCAAATCCTAAAGCAACTAAAAAAACTACTCAAGAAGAAACTCCTAAAGCTGAAAAGCCAAAAAGAAAGCGAGTTGTAAAGAAAAGTACCGCTACCAATAGTACTAATACAACCAAAGAAAAACCTGTAACTACTTCAGGTGAAAATAAAAGGCCACCAGCTAAACCAACACCAAAAGAGACTACTGCACCTGAAAAAACTGAAGAAGTTAAAAAACAAACTGTAAAGGTAGAAGCAAATGATGTAGATAAGAAAGAAGCAAAACCAAAAAACGGAGCGCCTAAAAATCAGTCTAAAAATAACAACCAGCAGCAAAATAAAAATCAAAAGAATAATAACCACAAAAACAATTCGAACAGAAATAACAAATCTGGAAATCGATATAAAGACCCAGATTTTGAATTTGATGGAATTATTGAAAGCGAAGGTGTCTTAGAAATGATGCCTGATGGTTATGGTTTTTTAAGATCTTCCGACTACAACTATTTATCTTCTCCTGATGATATTTATGTATCGCAATCTCAAATAAAATTATTTGGATTAAAAACTGGGGATACAGTAAGAGGTAATGTTAGGCCTCCAAAAGAAGGAGAAAAATATTTTCCATTAATTAGAGTTTCTAAAATAAATGGGCTAAATCCTAATGTAGTAAGAGATCGTGTTTCTTTTGAGCATTTAACACCATTATTTCCACAAGAAAAGTTCAATTTAGCAGAAAGAGGTAGCTCTTTATCTACACGAATTATTGATTTGTTTTCTCCTATTGGTAAAGGCCAAAGAGGTATGATTGTTGCGCAACCAAAGACTGGTAAAACCATGCTTTTAAAATCTGTTGCAAATGCAATTGCTGCAAATCATCCAGAAGTATATCAAATTGTCTTACTTATTGATGAAAGACCTGAAGAAGTTACAGATATGCAACGTAGTGTTCGTGGAGAAGTAGTAGCATCTACTTTTGATGAACCAGCAGATAAACACGTTCGCGTAGCTAATATTGTATTAGAAAAGGCAAAAAGATTAGTAGAGTGTGGCCATGATGTGGTTATACTTTTAGATTCTATTACCCGTTTAGCAAGAGCTTACAATACAGTTGCACCTGCATCTGGTAAAATTCTTTCTGGTGGTATAGATGCTAATGCCTTACACAAACCAAAACGTTTCTTTGGCGCTGCTAGAAATATAGAAGGTGGTGGTTCTCTAACCATAATTGCAACTGCATTAACAGAGACTGGTTCTAAAATGGATGAAGTGATTTTTGAAGAGTTTAAAGGAACTGGTAATATGGAGTTACAATTGGAGAGAAATATTGCAAATAGAAGAATTTATCCTGCAATAGATCTTATAAAATCTTCTACAAGAAGAGATGATTTATTACTAGATGATAAAACAGTGCAACGAATGTGGATTTTACGTAAATATCTTGCTGATATGAACCCTATTGAAGCAATGGAATTCATTAACGAAAAGATAAAATTCTCTAAAAACAATGAAGAATTCTTAATTTCTATGAATGGTTAAAACCAATAAATAATATATTAAAAAAGCACTAGATATCTAGTGCTTTTTTTTTGACTCTAAAAAAACTCATGAATATTTATATCATGAGCTTTTATTTTTTAATAAATATTATGCTTAAGATTAATTTGCACCGTACATTACAGCTCTATTATCTTCTATATCTGAAGAGTTTTTTATTGCCTCATACATTTTGTATGTAGCTCTTTTTCTTTCTTCTGCTATTCTTTTTCTATTAGAATCGTAATTAGGTAATGCTGCAGGTGTTTCTTTAGAAGTTACCACAAAGGCAAACACACCTCTATTACCAACAACTGGCGTATAAAGTTTATTTAACTCTGCATTATACATTGCACCAACAATTTTTGGCTCTAAACCAACACCAGTTAAAGTAGGTGCTTGGAAAGTAACGTTAGAGACATTTCTTAAAGATGTACTGTTAGCACTTGCAATATCTTGTAAAGAGTTACCTTCTAGTTTGTCTTTAATGATTTCTGCCTTTTTTTCGTTTGTTAAAATTGGTCTTACTCTACTAGTTGCTCTATTTGCTGGCATTAACCCTTTTTCTAAAGCATTTGTAACCATAACTACAACATGACTACCTTCTAAATCGAATCTTTTAAAGTCTCCGATATTAGTTTCTGAACCAAAAGCCCAGCTAACAATTTGTCTTTGTAAACCTAAACCTGGTACATTTTCTGCTAAGGCTTTAAGACCAACTGCAGGTCTTGTTCTATAGTTTTTTTCTTTTGCAACCTCAAAGAAAGTGCCTTCTCCATTAGTTATAGCTAAAGAAAATTCTTGTGCTTTTTGATACACAGTATTTTCTGTAGCTTCAGATGCAACAATTTGTTTACCAAAAGTTGCCAACTTTAATACTCTTTGTTTGTTCTTCTGATTGTCTATACGAATAATGTGGTATCCAAAAGGAGTTTCAACAACATCAACACTACCTACTTTATTCGTAAAACAAAAATCTCTAAAAGCAGGCGTCATTCTACTGTAATTAAACCAGTCTAAATCCCCACCTTTTGCAGCAGAGCCTTGATCTGAAGAAAACTCTTCTGCTACGCTAGCAAATTTTGTTTTACTTCTTCTAACCACATTAAATAAACTATCTGCTAAATTCTTAGCTTCTTCCTTAGTTCTTGTAATTGTTCCTGGTGCTCTTTGTGCTCCTTGATAAGGTATTAAAATATGACTTGCTCTTGCTGAATCTGGTAATTGAGCTACTTCTGTAATTTTAGAGATTTTAAAGAAGCCTCTATCTTCATAAGGTCCAACCACATCTCCTTTATCTGCGTCATATATCATATCTGCTACAGCTTGATTTAAGCTGCTCTTAAACTGATAATTCGTATTTAAATTTATATCAGAATCGTTTTCAGATAAAAATACTGCATTATCTTCTGTAGTTTTAAAATCATCTATATAAGATGCAACATCTGCTTTTATTGCTTCTTTGTCTGCATCAGTAGCTTCAATATTAAATTGCACATAAGAAATATCTCTGGTATCTTCTACTTGAAACTGACTTGCATTTTCATTGATATAAGCTTCTACTTCAGACTTTTTAATTTTCACTAAACTATCTGCAACAGATGTGTAAGGTATGTAAACAAATTGTGCATTTATTTTAGTGTTTTCCATTAAATAAGACATCTCTCCTTCTTTTAAAGAAGCTCCTAGACCAGCAGTAACCAAGTTGTTATATGTATTTCTTTCGAAATTTTCTCTAACTTGATTCATGTAGCTAGACCATTGTGCCCACATTTCAGGGTCATTTTCTTTAGTATCTGCTAAAAATTGCTTGAATTTATTTTCGTCAAAAAGGCCAGCTTCATTTTGGTAGTTTGGACTTTGTTGCACAAAAGGTGCGCTTACAATTTCATTCCAAACATCAGCTTCACCAATAGTGATTCCAGATTCTTCTAGCTGGTTTTTGTAAATTTTTTGTCTTATTATATTATCCCAAACACTATTTGCTGCTTGCATTTCAGAAACTCTTCCACCTGTTTGTTGTCTATAAGCTTCTAGTTCATTAGCAAATTCTTGTCTAGATATTGTTTGCCCATTAACCTCACCTACTTCATTAATTTTACTGGAGTTAAAAAATTCTCCTAAAGTTGATGGATCTAATACAAATGCAAAAAGTGCTAAACCAATAATAATAATTAAGAACATGGAACGTTCTCTAATTTTTGATAAAACTGCCATACGTCATTTATTTAATTTCAGTTGGCGAATATACGATAAATGGGTTGACTTTTGCAACCCAAATTACACTTATTATAAAGGTTTTAGAGAACTTTTTTTTGAAGATTCTTGCAAAAGTTTAATCTTGGTTTATATCTTTACAAAGTGAAATGATATCTATTTTAGCACCACTCATTTTTAAGATTTCTACCTCTAAATTTCCTATAATAAACTTTTCTTTTTCTTCTGGGATATTTTCTGTGTGCTCTATGATAAAACCTCCTAAGGTTTCGTATGCTTCAGACTTGGGTATTTCTAAATCATAGGCTTCATTAAGGTAATCTATTTCTAATCTTGCAGAAAAATAAAACTTATTTTCAGCAACTTGCTTTTCTATGTATTCTTGCGAATCATGCTCGTCTTCTATTTCACCAAATAGTTCTTCTACAATATCCTCTACTGTAATCATTCCAGAAGTGCCTCCATATTCATCTACAACAACAGCTACACTTTTTCTTTTTTTCATTAACGTATTTAAAACATCGTTAATCATCATAGATTCTGGCACAATCTCTACTGGAAGCAAAATAGATTTAATGGTTTTAGGTCTCTTAAACAACTCAAAAGCGTTTACATAACCAATTACGTCATCTAATGAAGTTTTGTACACTAGTATTTTAGACAACCCTGTTTCTACAAATAAGTTTTTTAGATTGGTTACCGTTTGATGCAGTTCTACAGAAATAATTTCTGTTCTTGGTACCATTACTTCTCTTGCTTTTAATTTTTGAAATTCTAATGCATTCTGAAATATTTGAATTTCGGAATCTATTTCATCATCTTCGTTGCCTGTTTCTAATTGTTCATTTATGTAATTACCCAATTCTTCTTTGCTAAAAACGGTTTGTAATTCATCTGAATTTGTTCTAAAAAATACTTTTAGAAAAAAGTCAGAAATTGCCGTAATAAAAATAGAGAAGAAATGAAACAGATAATAAAAGATATAAGCAGGAACCGCAAAAATCTTCATTACTTCATTAGAATATATTCTAAAAATAGCTTTTGGCAAAAACTCTGCAGAAATTAAAATAATGAGAGTAGAAATAATGGTCTGAATTAACAAAATCGTAAATTCATTAAATTCTGCAAGAGGCATAACCTCTATAAGAACTTTACCCATATAGTAACTATAAATTACAAGAGAAATGTTATTACCCACTAACATTGTGGTAATAAATTTGGAAGATTTTTTGGTTATTCGTGTTAAAATTTTTGGAATAAACCCTTCTCTCTTTTTTTCTAGTTCAATATGCATTTTATTTGCTGAAACAAATGCTATTTCCATGCCAGAAAAAAAAGCAGATAATAATATTGAAATGACAATAACTAAAATGTCAAACTCCATCTTTATAGTTTAAATGGCTAGCTACCTTGCTTGTTTCTTTCTTCTACCTTTTTTCTAAATCTTCTTTTAAAAAGAAAAACAATGGTTATAAAAACAGAAAATATAAGCAATAATATTGCTGTTTCTCTATTTTCATTAAAACGTAAAACACCTTCTATAAGACATATTGCTGCTACAACTAGATAGCCATATTGAAATATTTTCCAGATCTTATTCATAATTAATTTTCTGTAGTTTCTATTTGAGCGGTTGTCTTTTTTGCTATCAGTTTTGTTAAATCTTCTTTAGATTCGAAACCAACACCTTCTACAATATTGTTACCTTTTTGATACTTAAACTTTGTTTCTGAAATAAAATATTGTTCTTTTTTATCCCAATACAACTCTTCGGTTTCTAAGATTGCATTTTCTGTATGATTTACTACAACTACATTACCTCTAATTTCTGAAATTGATGTTCTATTGTAAGACAGTGCATAATTTCCAGTTATGGTAATAGAATCTGCTCCTTTGTTCTCAAAGTTAATAATTTTTATTCCATCAGGAAACTCACTATACGGATGATTTTCTCTATTGCTAAAATCTAGCATTAAAGGAGTGATAAGTTTAGAAGTTACTCTTCCAGAATCTTTATATACATGAAAAGCATCAGTTGCTCTACCAATTGGTAAATTTTTATCTGCTAAAAAATCTCTAACCTTTTGGGTGTCTGTATTACATGAAAAAAGCATTACTAAGATAAAAATCAAAGCAATGCTCTTAAATATATAATATGATGTTTTAAACATTATTTACCCTTAGTTACCACTAGTCTGTATTTTTACTGTTTCGTTTATCCAACACTTTATTGTATATGATGCACCTTCTTGCACTCCTTCAGTAAAAATAACTTTTTTGCTTGGTAAGTTAGCTTTATATGTTCTAATATATTTAGACGCTATAGAGCCAATACTTGGATCTATATTTACCGCTCTTCTTGCTTGTCTTAAAGCTGCAGCATAGACCATTCTTTTTTCGAACTCGTTAGAACCACAATTATTTACACTAGTTTGGTATAAGGTACCTATAAATAAATACGCTTTACCAAAGTTAGGATTAAATTGTATTGCTTCTCTAGCTAAAGATCTAGCCTTAGATAATTGGCCTTTTTTTCTTGCTGCTTGCGCAAACTGCAATTTAATTCTTGCCTTTTTAATTGGATCTGATTCTAAATCAAATGCTTTTTGCTTCATTTCTTCTGCACCTTTTGTATCTCCATTCTTTTCTAAGATACCTGCATAAAAAGAATAAGCTGTTGCTGATGGTGCTGCTTCTGCATATGCTTTTGCTAAATCTGCATATAAAGGTTCGTCTTGACAACCTTTATCAAACATTCTAGAAACAGCTCTTCTTAACCATTCAGAGTTTGATTTATTAGCTTCGAAATCTCTTGTATATAGAGGTATTAACCTTTCGCAAGTAGCTATTTCTGCAATGATATTATCTAAACCAGGCTCTATAGATCCAATAGCCTTAGAGTTAATCTTGTAAGCTCTTAAGTTTCTTAATTTTACTTTACTAAGGTTTGCAGAATCTTTTCTGTATTCAGCAATTTTAGCAGCGTAATTATCTAATTTCTGACTTACAGATTCCATTACATCATCGTAAGTATCAAAAACTTTTTGTGGGTTAGAATCTTTAAACCTGTCTGTTGTTCCTTGAAAATATCTGTATATATTTTTTACACTCATATCTTCAGGAGCTGCCTCATATGCTTTTTCTAATAATGCATAGATTTCATCATCTGTTGCTAGTTTGTTGTTAATAAGATATTCTGCATAATCACTATGAACTTTAGCAGGATTATCATTTGGGTAATATTTTAATCTTTGCTCGTATACTCTTTTTGCTAAAGCAGGGTCTTTTCTTACATCTTCTGCTAGAGTTGCTCCAAACTTATAAATGTTTATAGATAGATCTGGACAGTTATCCATTAACTTAATCCAATTAGTATAGGCTTCTTCGTATTTTTTGGAGTTAAAATCTCCTTTAAATAAATTATAGTCTATTTGACATTGTCTTTTTGCATCCTCCTGTGCATTTAATTGTAACGTAGAAAACGTTAAAATTGTCGCTAGTAAAAAAGTAAATTTTTTCATCTTTTTTTATTTATTAATCTATTTCTCTTTTAAAGAACCATCTTGTGTCTGTCAATGACATGCTTATTCTTATGTTAAAATAATTCTCTTGTATTAAGCTATTATTAATTGTTCCTCGTTGGCCATACTCAAAACCTAAGTTTACAGTAGAAAGTCCTTTTAGTGGTAAACCTAAACCAAAAGTAATGCCAAAATCATCAATTTGTGTAAAATTAGAGTTATTTCCAGTACCGTCTATTAATAATCCTGTGTTCTCTATTCGTAGTCCAGCTCTATAAGTTACTCTTTCCCAATAACTTGAAATTGAATTAATTTTTGGTAAAAAATATCCACCAAACGACAATCTGTTGGAACTTCCATAACGGAATGCACCAGTATTTGCCGTAAGCAAACCAGTTGTTGTTATTGCTTGCTGATTTTCGTACTCTATACCTGCATACCATTTATCTGTTTTCCCAACACCTATACCAAAGTTTGTTTCCATTGGTAAATTGTAAGCACCAGCTGTAAGGTTGTTAGAAATAGTATCTCTTGGAATTTCTGAGCCTAAACCAGAAAAAGAAACAGAATACAAATAGTCTTCGCCTTCTACATTTAGTTCGTTTGCTAATTTAATGGTTGCACCAGCATTAATATTCAGTTTGTTTTTTAATTCTTTTTTGTAGTGAGCTCCTAGTTTTATAGATCCTCCTCTTACCGTAGAAATATCTTCATATTTAGTACCTAAAGAAACGCCTAATCTTCTATTAATTACGCTATTATCTATATTACCAAACATAAAATCTGCCTCTAAACCTAAAGAAAGCTCTGGCAATAATTTAAAACCTAAACTTCCGTAAACTCTATTTACACCACCAGTTCCTTCAAATCTTGTTAATTCTGTTATCCCTCCATCAGAATCAAAAACAGAATTAGACAAGTTATAACCAATAGAAGATACTGGTTGCATACCAAAAGACATTCCTGCTTTCTTCCCTAATGGAAAAGCCAAAGCAACATAAGATAGCCTTGTTGTACTACCACTCTGTGAAGTTGCATCTGTTTTTAAAGTTAATTCGTTATTAAGAAGACCTAAAGTATAGGTTGTATACCTTAAATCTGCGAATGCTGCAGGGTTAGTGAAATTAATGTATTTGTAGTGACTAAAAGCTACACCTATTCCTCCCATTGCATTTTGTTCTACAGTCCTTGCACTAAACTCTTCACCAATACCAAAAAATGAATATGGAGAAGCAGTTGTTCTTTGTGCTAAAATCGAAACAGAAGTACATAGTAATAAAACTACTAGGACTTTTCTAATCATTTGCTTTTGTTATAAATCAATAATGTGTTTAAACCCTCTAGGAGAAAATTTTGATTGGCAAATATGCTATTTTTTAATTGTTTTCCCAAGAAATTTGTGTCTCCTCCTGTTAAAACTATTGTAAAATCTAAAAATTGCTCACGATATTGATTAATAACGCCATCAATTTCTTGAATTACACCATTTACAACTCCAGAATTTATTGCAGTATTAGTAGAATCTCCAATAAAATTATCTAGTGCTTCTTGCTTTAACAGTGGTAGTTTAGAAGTAAAGTGATGCAGTGCTTGAAACCGCATTTTTATACCTGGTGCTATTGCACCACCTAAGTATTCATTACCTTTTGTTAAAAAATCGTAGGTTATACATGTTCCTGCATCTATTATTAATACATTTTGCTTGTAATACAAATGCTGTGCTGCTGCAACTAAAGCAATACGATCTGCCCCTAAAGTTTCTGGCGTTTTATATTTATTAATAAATGGAAGTTGTAAAGTTGAAGAAACAACCGTTAAAACAACTTTTGATTTTAAATATTCCAATACATTATTCTCTACAGAAGCTACATTAGATAGAATAGCTGCTCTTATATCTCTTGCATTTAATATATCTTTTACTTTTAATAAAAAATTTTCTTTTGGGGCAAGAAAAGTTTCTAACAAAGTAAACTCTTTAAAAACAGCAAGTTTCACTCTTGTATTGCCAACATCGATAACTAAATTCATAGGTTTTGGTTCGGAATTTCAAATTTACAATACATTTTTTATAATTTTTTTGTGCAGATGTAAAAAAACATTTTATATTTGCATCCGCTAATGCGATGGTGCCTTAGCTCAGTTGGTAGAGCAAAGGACTGAAAATCCTTGTGTCCCTGGTTCGATTCCTGGAGGCACCACATTAAAAACTCAAACTTCGGTTTGAGTTTTTTTGTTTTAGAAATAAAAAACCGAGCATTGCTCGGTTTTTTACATCATCTTAAGATTAGAAACTTCTAAATTTGTTAGTGTTCTCCATCTTCCTCTTGGTAAATTTTTCTTAGTTAGTTCTGCAAAAATTACTCTATCTAGCTTTTTTACTTTGTAACCAACATGCTCAAATATTTTTCTTACAATTCTATTTCTACCAGAATGTATTTCGATACCAACTTCTGTCTTTGATTCTCCTTCTATGTAAGAAACAGCATCTATAAATACCTTCTTACCTTCTATGATCACATCACCTCTTAATTTTTCTAAATCTCTCATCTCTAACTTTCTATCTAAAGAAGCGTGGTATAGTTTTCTAACGTTATGTTTTGGATGCGTTAACTTTTTAGCAAGCTCTCCATCATTAGTAAAAAGCAATAAACCTGTAGTATTTCTATCTAATCTACCAACTGGGTAGATACGTTCTTTAGATGCATTTGCTACTAACTCCATAACTGTTTTTCTACCACGATCATCATCCATAGTAGTGATATAGTTTTTTGGCTTATTTAACAAAATGTATCTTTTTTGTTCTGGTGATATGGTTGTGCCATCAAACTTAACTACATCAGTGGGTTGTACTTTATACCCCATTTCTGTAACCAAATTTCCATTTACCTGAACGCTTCCTTGCGCTATTAATGTATCTGCTTCTCTTCTAGAACAAATTCCCGCATTTGCAATGTATTTGTTAAGACGAACTCCTGTAGTTTCACCTACATTTTGCTTTGATGTTTCCGCCTTTTTCTTTTTATAGTTTTGACGATTTTGAGGTTTTGAACTTTTGTTACCTGCTTGTCGTCTTCTCGACGAGTTTTTATTTGAATTCATAATGAAATTTTTTGCAAAGATACATTTTTGCAAATGTTAATTAAGTTGGTCTATAACTTTTTCTAATAAAAGCGAGGTATCTATGAACACCAAACTAAAAACACCAATAAGAAGTAATACTTTTAATACGTTATGCAGAAAAGTGTAGGATTTTGCATTGGTTGCTCTGTGTAAATACACACCAACAAAAACTAATACTAATAGCGCTAAGTAAAAGTAATATTTCATATACCCTAATGCTGGATAACTAAATAAAACTACTACTGGTGCTAAGGTTAACAATAATAGTACATAAGAAATTAATTTTGTTCTTTTCTCTCCATAAACTACTGGCAATGTCTTGTAATTATTTGCAAGAGCTCCTTTTAAGTTTTGTAAATCTTTAATTATTTCTCGTACCATTATCACCAAGAACAAGAAAATGGCATGGACAAAAATTATACTAGAAAAGTTTTTAAAGTGAATAAATACAGCAAAAAAAGGTAATACAGTTAAAACAGTGGCAGAAAAAAGCCCTAAAAAAGGGTACCTTTTTAGCTTATGCGAATACAACCAAATTCCAAAAATATATACTGCAAAAAATAAAGCTGCCCTCCATGAAACAAAAAGCCCAAATAGAAAGCCAATAAAGTTTAGAGTAAAATAAAGTTTTAGTTTTGTTTCTTGTTTTACATAGTTATCTATGCCTGCTTTAATTGGTCTATTTATCTTATCTACCTTAACGTCATAAAAATTATTAATGATATAACCAGAAGCAACTACACAAACAGTAGCTATTATTATGTAAAGCAAGTGTACATCTAATATTACAGCTTTTAAAGATTTTTCTGGCGAAAAAATAAAAATAGAAGCTAGATATTGAGCGATAAGTAATACAAGAATATTGTACCCACGAACAACGGAAAGTAAACTAAATGATTTTTTTAAAAAACTTTTTAATTTTTCTTGCCCCATTTAATTTAGAAACGGTACACTAACTCTAGTTTGTAGTCTTTTAAACTTTTTTTTGCTTTTTCGTAATCTTCGGTAAATCCAAGAATATAGCCTCCACCACCAGAACCGCAAAGTTTTAGGTAGTAATCATTGGTAGCAATTCCGTTTTCCCAAACTTTATGAAAAGCATCAGGAATCATAGGTTTAAAATTCTTTAAAACAACTTTAGAAAGGTTTTTTACGTTGCCAAATAAAGATTTTACATTACCATGTAAAAAATCGTCTATACAAGCATCTGTATAGGTTACAAATTCTTCACTTAACATTTTTCTAAAGCCTTCATTCTTCATTTTATTCATAAAGATATTTACCATTGGTTCTGTTTCACCAATTTGTTCAGAATCTAACAGAAATACAGCACCTTTACCTTGTTTTTGTGATGGTATACCTGCTGGCTCTATATTCTCTTTTGAATTTATTAAAATAGGAAGACTTAAATAAGAATTTAAAGGGTCTAAACCAGAACTTTTCCCATGAAAAAAAGATTCCATAGAAGAAAAGATTTCTTTTAATTTTAGTAATTTTTCTCTAGTTAAGTTTTCAAGTACCGTTATTTTATCTAATGCATAATTATCATAGATAGAAGCCACTAAAGCTCCAGAACTACCTACACCATAACCTTGTGGAATAGAAGAATCGAAATACATACCATTGTCTAAATCTTCACTAAACTTCTCAAAATTAAAAGCAACAAGATTACTGCTTAAATTTTGCAAGTATGTGTAGAATTTTCTTAAGTTATTGTTAGATTCGGCCTTTTTTCCCTCTAAATTTTTAGAAGACTTTAAAGCGCCTCTGTATGCATTATACGGAATTGCTAATCCTTTAGAGTCTTTTATGATGCCATATTCACCAAACAGAAGAATTTTAGCATAAAATAATGGTCCTTTCATTTCTTATTCAAATAATTATACAAAAATAAAGAATTATATGTTAAGATAAATCTAATAAACGTTTTTATAGAAAACTTTCCAAATACCTACCTTTTCGCCATTTTGGTATTTTCCTTTCTTTTTAATTTTACCTGATTTGTAAAACTCTTTCCAGTTTCCTTCTCGTAATCCATCTTCGTACATACCAATTTCTTTAAGTTCTCCAGATTTATAGAATTCTTGAAATTGGCCATTATAAATACCTTTAGACATGTATACTTTTCTATACACGGTTCTATTTTTATAGAAAAAGGTTACCTGACCATCTTTTTTTTCGCCAACTTTATAATACATTGCTTTAGAAGCAGATGTAGATTTTAAATCTTTATCTAACCAAATAATTTTTTGCAAGCTTAATGTTAAAGTCGTAAAAGTTAATAGAAAAAGTAATCGTACAGTAATCATCTTAAAATAATAAGGCGTAAAGCAAAGTTAAAGTTGTGTAGCTCCCATACCTGCTTCATCACAAATATACTGTTTTTTCTGACAGTGCATGGAAAGCTCGTTAGCAATGAATTTAAGAACAGATTCTTTTTCATTTGCTGGAAAAAGGACATGAACATTTGCACCAGCATCTAGTGTGAAACAGATATTACTACTATTTGTTTGCCTGTAATTCCAAATTTTCTGAATAATTTCTAAGGTATTAGGCTTCATCAAAATAAAATTTGGGGCACTAGTTAACATCATAGCGTGTAACGTTAAGGCTTCACTTTCTACAAGGTTGATAAACTCTTTAATACTACCATTCCTTAAATATTCTGTTATTTTTGCTAAATTTTCGTTTGCTTGCTTAAAACGGTTTTCTGCATATGGATGGTTGTGCATTAATCCATGACCAATTGTGCTTGATACTTGTTTTTCTCCTTTATCTACTAATAAAATTACGTCTTGATAATTTTCGAAAATTGGATGAATTTTAAAAGGAAACTTTACACCATACAGGTCAGAACTATTTTCTATTGCTGAATGTTTCCCCCAAACAACTAAAGGCCCTTCTATACTTCTACTTGCACTACCAGAACCTAATCTTGCCAAAAAAGATGCTTTTTTTAGTACATGTTCTGAGTTAATTGTTGTTAATTCTTTTTCTAAACTTAACAAACACATAGCAATTGCACTTAACCCGCTTGCAGAAGAGGCAATTCCACTAGAGTGTGGAAAAGAATTTTCGGAGCGAATTGTCATTTCATAGTCGAAAATATATGGACAATATTCTTTAATACGATCAAAAAACTGTACAATCTTTGGTTTAAATGCCTCATTTTTCTTTCCCTCAAAATACATGTCAAAAATAATGTGCTTGTTATCTTCTTTCTTCACAAAATCTATACTCGTCTTTGTATGACAATTACTAAGGGTAAAGCTAATTGAAGCATTCTTAGGAATTTGAGGATTGGATTTCCCCCAATACTTAACTAAAGCAATATTACTTGGTGTTTTCCAAGAAAAAGAAATGTTGTTGATATGTTTTATTGGCGATTGTACTAAAAACTCTGCTGTATTCAAGTGCTATAAATTTTCTACAAAGATAAAGTTTTCAAAGAGACTTACCCTAATTTTTGAAGAACTGCCTCTTTATAACTTCTACTTAAAGGTAAAGTTTTTTTATTAAGATGTATACACTCGTGTGTAAAAGACTGAATTTGCTTAATGGAAACAATAAAAGACCTGTGGATTCTTAAAAAATTATTTTTTGGAAGCAATTCTTCTAATTGAGAGATGTTTTCTCTAGAAACTATAATTTTATTTTCTTCTAAATGAATTTTTACATAATCACTTAAACTTTCTATGAAGATGATTTTATAAAAATCTATTTTTACCATTTTTCTTTCTGACCTTAAAAAAATATATTCTTTTTCAGGTTGTTTTTTTGTTTCGGAAATTTTAGAAATTGCTTCCAGAAACCTATCAAAAGAGAATGGTTTAAGTAAATAGTCTACTACATTTAAGTTAAAAGCAGCTAAAGCATGATCTCTATATGCGGTTGTAAAAATTACTTTAACTTTATTTTGAACAATTTTAGCAAGACTAAGACCATCTACATCTGGCATATTAATATCTAAAAAGAAAACATCTACTTCATTATTTTTAAAAAACACTAAAGCTTCACTAGCATTTTTAAAAGATTGTATTAGAGTTAAATTGGGACACTTATAAATGTAAGCAGCTAATATTTCTCTTGCCATTGGTTCATCATCTATAACAATACATTTAATTTTATTGCTCATTATCTACTTCTAATTTTAGTGTTGCTGTAAAAAATGGTGGTGTATTTATAAGTTCTAGTTTGTGTTTATTTGGGTACAAAAACTCTAACCTTCTTTTTATATTTTCTAGGCCTAATCCTTTTGTTTTCTTTTGCTTCTCTAAAAAAGTATTTTGTATGGTAAAATACATGTTATTTTCTTCTACAGATACATCTAAATCTATTTTTAAAAAGTTATCAACTATATCACCATGTTTAAAGGCATTTTCTACAAAAGGCAATAATATCATTGGGGCAATTTGTATGTTTTCATTAAAATTACTGGCAGTAAAGTTAATTTTTAACGTATCAGAAAATCGATATTTTTCTAAAGATATGTAGTGCTTAATATGATTAATTTCATCTTTTAAAAATACTTTTTCTTTATTTACTTGATATAGTATATAGTCTAATAAATTAGACAATTTTAATATTAAGTCTGGTGTTTCATCTGCCTTTTTTATTGCAAAACCATACATGGTATTTAATGTATTAAATAAAAAATGAGGATGAATTTGCATCTTTAAATATTTTAACTCTTCTTCCTTAACTCTGAGTTGTGTTTGTAAAATTTTATTTTCTAAGCTTTTCTTTTCTTGTATAGCTCTAAAATTGAATTTAATAACCTTTACTGAACTTGCAAAAGCTACCATTAATAATACACAAACAATAATAACGCTTGGGTTTTTAGTTAAATTTGGCATCTCTCTAAATTCTAGATTAAAGAAAAAAGTAAACCCAAATACAATTGTCATTAATATAGCACAGAGTAAAAAAATAAATGCGTAAAAACTATAGATTATAAAGTGTTTGTATTTTTTTGTAAATAAGAAATTAGGCAATAGGTTGTTATTAAAAACGTAAATTGAAGAGATAGTTATTACACTTAAAATTGTACTAAACCAAAACACAAAATTGGTGTTCGCAGAACCTACTCCAAAAAAAGCTCGAAAGAACAACCAAATAGCAAACCACATTAATAACTGCGAACCAACTTTAAAAAACAAAATATTTTTATATATACTTTTCACAGTGACAAAGTAAAATAATTTTAAGTTTTATACTTCACTTTATAGGTATAATACATTTTTACACAGTGTTTTTACCTATTTTTATTCTTGTTTGAATCGATTTAATGTTTAATCCCTTATTAAATCTGTAATTCATCGCATAACTTTAATTGGATTGCTAATTGATTTTACATTTGTAATTGTAATTTTAAAATTATTGTAAATGAATTTAATTTATCAAGGAGGTCCAATTTTTATGGTACCATTATTAATCTTATTTATTTTTATTGTCTTTTTATTGTTAAAAAGTATAAAAAGCAAATCAGAAAAGGTTCTTAAACTTATTAATGAGGTAGGGCTTTTTGCATTTGTTTTTGGTGTTTTAGGTTTTGTAATTGGTCTTTTAGGTGCTTTAGATGATATTGCACTTGCAGATGATATTGCCCCTCAAGTGCTAGCAGGTGGTTTAAAAGTTGGCTTAATTGCTCCTACATTTGGTTTTATAATTTTTCTTTTTGCAAAACTTGGAAACATCATAAACACTGCTTTACATAAGTAAGCAAAAATTTCGTGTATGTTAAGCATTACCAATGCAAATGGTAATGCTTTTTTATTTTAGCTTTGAAATTATCTTTATTTTTGTATTATGTTAAGAAATAAAGCTTTCCTCCTTCTTAGTGGCGAAAAACCAAATAGTTTTCCAGACCTAAAGCAATATGCAATTATAGCTGTTACAGATGGTGCTTACTTAACGTTAAAAGAAAACGATATAAAACCACATTTTATTTCTGGCGATTTCGATTCTTTAACAGAAACACCAAAAGAAATTGAAATGATTCATACTCCTAATCAAGACTTTACAGATTTTTATAAAGCATTAGAAATATTAAAAGGAAAAGGTATTAACCATGTAGATGTTTATGGCGCAAGTGGCAAAGAGCAAGACCACTTTTTAGACAATTTATCTACCGCTTTACTTTGGCAAGAACGAATGCAAATTACTTTTTTTGATAATTATGGATATTACTTTTTAGCTACACCAAAAACAGAAATTTCTAATTGCCTAAACAAAACTGTTTCTCTTATTCCTTTGCCTAAAGCCACCAATATTTTAACAGAAGGATTACTTTATTCATTAAATAATGAAACCCTAACTTTCGGAAAAAGAACTGGCAGTAGAAATAAAGCAATTAAAGACACTATTAATATAGAATACGCAAGCGGAAACTTATGTATTTTTATAAATGATTAAATAATGGGTAGAAAAATAAAACTACTATGGGATTTTAGAGGTCCTGACGCACAAGAAACTGCAAAGCATCATACAATACATCTAAAAGAGTTTGCAGCTGTAGAAAACCTTACTTTTCATGAAGTTGCAATTCAAGAGAAAAACCCTATGTTATTTTCTGCTTTTATTACGGTTGATGAAAAAGATATGAAAACCTTTAGAGATGCCTTAAAACCGCATAGAGGTGAGTTAGCGTAAAAATCAATTATTTCCACTTAATATTACAACCAATACTTGGTTTTTGATGTTCTAAAGGAGATTTGTTTTCTAGTAATCTATTTATAGCATTTCGCATGTCTTTTCCTGTTACGACTAAATTGTTTCCTGGCCTAGAATCGTCTAACTGCCCATGATATACTGTTTTTAAATCTGCATCAAATAGATACAAATCTGGGGTACAAGCTGCTTTGTATGCTTTAGCAATTTCTTGCGTTTCATCATACAAATAAGGAAAAGGATAATTATTTTCTTCTGCTACTTTTTTCATTAAATGTGGTGCATCTTCTGGATAATTCTCTACATCATTAGAACTTATTGCAACAAAGCCAATACCTTTCTCAAAATAATCATTTGCAAGCTGAACCAATTCTTTATTAACATGAATTACAAACGGACAATGATTACAGATAAAAAAAACTACGGTACCATTTTTGCCTCTGATATTTTGAAGAGAAACTAGTGCGTTATCTATGGTGTTAGGTAAAGTAAAATCTGGTGCTGTAGTTCCTATTGCAAACTTGTTAGATGGTGTTCTTGCCATATCTTTTTTTTTAATTTTCTGCTATTGCTTTTGCACAAATATACGCACCTGTCCATGCATTTTGAAAATTAAATCCTCCTGTAACAGCATCAATATTTAATATTTCTCCAACAAAGAATGCATTTTTATGCAATTTACTTTCAAAACGTTTAAAATTAATTTCAGATAAATCTATACCTCCTGCAGTAACAAACTCGTCTTTAAAAGTGGTTCTTCCATTGGCATTATAGATTCCTTTTGTTAACTCTTTACTTAATAATTCTAAATTTTTGTTAGAAATATCTGCCCAATTTTGACCAGCTGTAATGTTGCTTGCAAGAGCTAATTTTTCCCAAAGCCTTTTTGGAATTTCCTTAAAAGGAGATTTTAAAATTACGGTTTTTCTTGGGGTGTTTCTTTTGAATTGTAGTAAGTTTTCTAAAACTTCAGAAAATGATTTTGAAATCCAATTTACTTCCACATTATATTGGTACTTTTTTTCTGCTAGAATTCTGGCACCAAAAGCAGATAATTTTAAAACTGCAGGACCACTCATACCCCAATGCGTTATTAATAAAGGACCACTTGCTTTTAACTTTGTGCCAACCAAAGAAACTTTTGCATTAGGAACAGAAATTCCTGCCAAATCTATTAATCTTTTGTCTTTTATATTAAAAGTAAAAAGCGAAGGAACAGGAGGAACTATTGTATGTCCTAAAGTTGCACACAATTCCCAAGCTTTCTTAGAACTACCAGCAGTAAAAACAACTTTATCTGCAATAAATTGTTCTTTTTTGGAGCTTACAATCCAACAATCCGTTTGCTTACTTATTGCGGAAACCCCGCAATTTTTAATTACTTTTATACCTAAATCATCTACTGCATTTAAAAAGCAATCTATGATTGCTGTACTTGTATTTGCTTCTGGAAAAACACGATTATCATCTTCTATTTTAAGTGGTACACCTCTATTTTCAAACCACTCAAAAGTATCTCCTGTCATAAATTGATGAAAAGGCCCAAGTAACTCCTTTTGTCCTCTAGGATAAAAAGCACACAACTCTTTTGGTGTAAAACATGCATGGGTTACATTACATCTTCCTCCTCCAGAAATTTTAACTTTTTGCAGAACTGTACTGCTTTTTTCTAAAATTGTAACCTGTAAATCTGGGTTGTTTTCTTTGGCATTTATCGCTGTAAAAAAACCAGCAGCACCACCTCCAATAATTACTACACGATTCATAACACCATTTCTTTGTATGTTAGAACAGTGGTGTAACCTTTATCTACAAAATAAGATTTTGTTTTTTCGTTTCCAGTAGCAAGAATAAAGTCACCTCCCCATGCTCCTAGGCTTTTTATAGCACCAAAATAGTCTGGAAAAAGAACTTCTTTTACAGGTGATCTTTTAATAGTTTTGCCAATAATTTCTTCGTGCGAAATCATTATTTTTTCTAAGTCTAAAATAGATGTAGCATTCACAAAAGCTTCTGATAAATAAGATATTTCTTTTACAAGTTGTTCAGTATTTTTTACATTTTTCCTGTAATCTGCTATTCCTTGTTTAGAATCTTGTTTTTTATTAAGGTGAATAAAAAAAAGATTCTCTAAAAAATCTGGCTGAAACACTACAGGCTCTATTTTGGGTTTTTGCTCGTGAATTTGATAAAACAGAGGAGTATCATTTTGGGCACATGCAATATCGTAACCACTACCTTTAAATGAATTCCAAAGCAAAGTAAAAGCATCTACTTTAGCCCAATTTGCAATAGAATTTATTAAAGTAGAAGAAGAACCTAAACCCCAATCTCTAGGAAAAGATAGTTTTGTAGTTACAAAAAAGCCATGATTTGTTTCTAAAAATTTAGGATTTAAAGCTTTTGCTTCTTTTAAAATGTTTAGTAAAGTTTCTGCTAAAAACTCAGAACTTCCCTCTTGGTTAGATGGAAATGTTGCTGTTTTTAAACGCATTTTTTTTAGGTCAAAAACAGCCTTAAACCAACACTTTTCGTCTACAGTGTAACTTTCCCAGACTAGCTCTTTTTCAGATAAGTTTAAAACTTTTAAATCTTGACCTTTTTTTGTTGGTACTGCAAATGCTTTAGCACCATCTAGAACCAAATATTCACCAGTTAGCAATAATTTACCGTTAGAATAAAAATGCATTACATCAATTTAAACTGTTTAAAATGATAGGTAAAATGTTTGGTATGAAACTTTTTCCAATAGTTATAGTTTAAGTCGCCAAAAACGGGGTGTATAAAAGTTAATTCAGCATTATCTTTAAACACTGCTTTAAACTTATTTATTTCTAAAATTAGTTCCTCTATTGCTTTATCAATGGAATTGTTTCGAACAGGAGCTGGTTTTTCTTGCAAAAAAGGAGCTTTAAAACCAGGCCTAATTTCTTTGTTTGTATCTAAAAATGGTCTTATTTTATTTTCTACTTCTCTAGGCACCTTCTTTAACCAAGGATTCTCCCCATTACTAATCCTCAAAACATCTGTAAGGTGTTCTACCATCTGTTGCGCATTCATCTTACCAAATTCAGGCACAACAGTGTTTTTTAAAGCACTAAGTTTTTCTCTTAATACATCTTCCTTTAAAAAATTTACCCATTGTACAGATTCATTTCTTAATTCTTCAATTTTTTTAATAACAGCTGCATGAGAAACAGTTTGGTTTTCAAAATAAGACTTTACCTTTTCTTGCTCTTCTTTAGTCGCATTATGTTGATTAAGAATATTTTGCAAGTGCATTTTCATGTGCCCATGCTGAATTCCTTTTGTAGTTAAAGCACGAAGTGCGGCAAAATTTTGTGCCAAACCTGCTGCTGCTATGATTTCCATTAATTCAGTTGCAGTAGGATTTTGTAATAGATCTAAAGATAATTTTGCTAGAGGATGTAACGCTGTTAAACCACCAACAGTACCTAAAGCAAGAGGAAGTTCTATCCAAAATCGAAATACACCATTATCTATAGTACAGTGAGATAAGCTAGTATACTTTCCATCTTTTGCTGCATATGCATGAGCCCCTGCTTCTATAGCTCTAAAATCGTTACCTGTTGCTAGAACAACAGCATCTATACCATTCATAATTCCCTTATTATGCGTAACGGCTCTATATGGCTCTACTTCTGCAATACGAACTGCTTGATAGAATTTTTCTGCAAATTGTTTTGGATTCTCTCCTTCTAAATCATCTATATTACAGGAAACTTCTGCTCTTACAACGCAATCTTTTACATAGTTAGAAAGAATACTCATTACAATGGTAATATCTTCTTTTTCAAAAGTTTTCGCAATCGTTTCTAAGCATGAATTAATAAAGTTTGCACCCATTGAATCTTTAGTTTCAAAGGTTACATACAGCTGATAATAGTTTTCTAAGCTAGCAGTTTTATCAATCAATTCAATATCTAGAATACCACCACCTCTTTTTTCCATATTTCTGGTGATAGGTTTTGTTGCTTCTATTAATCTAGATTTTTGTTCTTTGAAATAAACTGCTAAATCTTCAAAAATACCTTCGTACATAAAATGTACTTGCCCAATCTTTGTTGTGCTTAAAACTTCTGCCTTAAAGCCTCCTCTCGTACTCCAAAACTTAGCAACTAAAGAGGCTGCTGCAACCACAGAACTTTCTTCTATTGCCATTGGCACAGCATATTCTTTGCCATTAATTAAAAAATTAGGAGCAACTCCATAAGGCAAATAAAAATTAGAAATAGTATTTTCTATAAAATCATCGTGTAAATTCTGAAGTCTTTCGTCTGAATTCCAATATTGCTTTAGTATACTTTTTGCATTGGAAGGATTCTTAAAAAACTGTTCAGACAACCAATCAATTTTTTCATTTTTAGAAAGTTTTGAAAAACCTCCAATTAACTTTGTCATTTTAGTGGTATATAAATAAAGAGCAAAGATAAACGATTAGAAATGAATAAAAAATAGCTATTAGATGTACGAAAAAAAAAGGAAATAATCAAGCAATTTTTATCATATAATAATATTTATACATAATCATTTATTATTATAATTTTATTTATATGGTATACCGTTTGTTGGATAGATTGCAGTACTAACACAAAATCTATAAATTATGAAAAACTGGAGTTTATTGCTTGTTGCAAGTATCTTGTTTACAAGTTGTGCCGTTATTAGGCCAGGTGAAGTTGGAATTAAGCAAAAATTAGGAAAATTCACTGGTGAAGTTAAAACACAAGGATCTGTATTTTTTAATCCAATTACAAGTAAAGTAGTAAAAGAGTCTACGAAAACAAAGAACATTAAATTATTCTTGAGATTACCTAGTAAAGAAGGGTTAAGTGTAAATTCTGAAATCTCAATATTACACAGGTTACAAGGAGAAAAATTAGCTTCTGTAATGCAAAATTTAGGCCCTAACTATGAATCAGTTATTACAAGTGTTTTCAGATCTGCTGCTTCTGATGTTTGTGCAAGGTTTTTTGCTAAAGACATGCACTCAGGCATGAGAGCAACTATTGAAAAAGAAATTCTAGAAAAAATGAAAGTTAATCTAGAAAAGCAAGCTGAAGGTATCGAATTAATAGCTGTTTTAATGAAGAGTATTCAACTTCCTGCAGGTTTAGCGAGTTCTGTAGAGAGAAAACTACAAGCTGAACAAGATGCGATGCGAATGGAATTTGTACTAAGACAAGAAAAACTAGAAGCAGAGCGTAAAATTATTAACGCTAAAGGGGAAAGAGATGCACAATTAATTATTGCCGAAGGTTTAACAGATGGTATTATTAGAATAAAAGCAATAGAAGCCTTTAGAGCACTGTCTAACTCTACTAACGCTAAAATTATTATAACAGACGGTAAAACTCCATTAATGGTTGGTAATGATACTGTAGAAAACAATAAAGAAAAGAAAAACAACACTACAAAAAAATAATTCTTTTTTTAAGTTGTAAAAAAGCCTAGCTAAAAACTAGGCTTTTTTTAATGTAAAAATTGCTAATTATTTCGTAAACTTGACAGATTTTTAAAAATTTTGGACATATATCTCATTTATATTATGTGCCAATTATCAGTTTTAAAATTTTGCATCATACAAAAACCTTAAACTTTTAAATTACTTATGTTAGATAAAGGAGCAAGCACTACAACTACAGAACCTGAATTATTTGGACACCCAAAAGGGTTATTTTACTTATTTTTTGCCGAATTATGGGAACGTTTTAGTTTCTATGGAATGAGAGCATTATTAATGCTTTACATGGTTAATGAAATATTTAAAGCGCTTGCAGAAAGAGATACAGCCTCTGCTGCAGTATATGCTTCCTATGGTTCTTTAGTGTACGCATCAACAGTGATTGGTGGTAGAATTTCTGACCAAATTCTTGGAATGAGAAGCTCTATTTTTTTAGGTGGTATACTTATGTCTCTAGGACATTTTGTTCTTGCAATTGAAAACGATATCGCCTTTTTCCTTGCCTTAGCTTTTATTGTGGTTGGTAACGGATTTTTTAAACCTAACATTTCTACTTTTGTAGGTTCTTTATATAAAGATGGAGATAGAAGAAAAGATTCTGGATTTACCATTTTTTATATGGGTATTAATATTGGTGCTTTTGTATCTCCTCTACTTTGTGGTTGGCTAGGAGAAACTTATGGCTGGCATTATGGATTTGGATTGGCAGGAATTGGTATGTTAACTGGCCTTGCTTTCTTTTGGAGTGGCATAAAAAACAATGTTTTTGGCGAAAGAGGTTTGCCTCCATCAAAAGAAGTTTATGAAAAGAAAATCTTAGGAATAAAGCAAAAAACATTTGTTCCTGTAGTTTCTTTTTTAGCAGCTCCAGTTATTGCGTATTTACTATCTCAGTATAAAGCTATTGGTGGTGGTGAAACTTTTTTAGGTGATAAGAACATTGTAAATGTACTATTTGTATTAATTGGTATTGCTGTATTAATATATATGGCTGTAATTATTATAAAATCTAATGCAGAAGAAAGAAATAAGCTGATTATGGCAGTACTTATTACTTTTTTTATGACTCTTTTTTGGGGTTTTCATGAGCTATCAGGAAGTATTATTACCTTATTCGCAGATAGAAATGTAGAATTAACTTGGCTAAATGCCAGCCAAACGAACTCTTTAAATCCAATTTTTATAATTATTCTTTCTGTACCTGTATCTTTATTATGGGCATATTTATCTAAGAAAAATTTAAATCCAAGAACTCCATATAAATTTGGTTTAGGTTTAGTTCTTGCAGGTTTAAGTTTTTATGTATTAGGCTTGAGTGGAGCAAGTGCTAATGAAAACGGATTAGTACCAATGTATTATTTAGTTGTTATGTATTTTATTTTATCTATTGGAGAGTTATTTATGTCTCCAGTTGGTTTATCTAAAATTACAGACTTATCTCCAAAAAGAATTGTAGCATTTATGATGGGTGTTTGGTTTCTTTCATCTGCCTTTGCATTTCAAATAGTTGGTTTTATATCTAAACAATTAGCTGTTGAAAGTACAGATGTAAATGTTGGCGGCTTAAACACACTTAACATATACACTGATGGTTTTAACTTGATAGGCTTATACTCTTTAGGAGCAGGAGCTTTTGTGCTTCTTTTCTCTCCATTGATGAAAAAATTAATGGGTAACGTTCATTAAAAAATAAAAAAAGCCTCAAGCAATATTTCTACACTTGAGGCTTTTTTATTATACTCTTTTTTTATATTACTACATATGAACGTTTTAACTCCTAAAGATAATTTGTAAATTTGTAGTGAATTTCTCTTATTAAATACATGAAACAGTTTTTTACATTTTTTTTATTTGCATTTCTAAGCTTATCTCTTTCATCGCAAGAAAAAATAAACTGGCTTTCTTTTGAAGAAGCTATAGCCTTAAATAAAGAAAATCCGAAACTAATTTTAATAGATGTCTATACAGACTGGTGTGGTTTTTGTAAAAAAATGGACAAAGAAACATACAGTAATGAAGTAATTATAAAATATATAAACGAACACTTTTATGCAATTAAATTAGATGGTGAAGGTAAAGAACCAATTACATACAAAGGCTATGAGTTTACTTTTAAACAACAAGGAAGAGCGAAATATCATGAACTTTCAGCCGCTCTTTTAGAAGGAAAACTTTCTTATCCTACCACCATTTTTATGACAGAAAAAGAAGAATTACTACAGAAAATTCCTGGTTATTTATCTGCTGCTAGATTCGAAAAAATTCTTGCATTCTTTAAAACCAGTGCTTACTTAGATAAAGATTGGGTTGAATTTGAAAAAAATTTTAAAGGAAACATTAATCCTTAATGTTTTCTATAAATACACCACTTTCTCTTGTTGAATAATAAGGTACATGGTGTTTTTCAGCAATCCTTTTCCAAAGATTTACATAACTATTATAATTACTACCATCTGCAATAATTTTTGTTGGTGTTATTGTTTTTATTAATCTCTCTAAATTTATTTTAGGAGAATCTTTTAGTAATACTATTGGATTATGTAGTTGCTTAACGGCATAAATTGCTAAACTATCAACAACTAGAATAGTTCTATCCTTTACCTGTATTATATTGTTGTGTTTTAGGTTATCTATTTTAGAAATAGAAGCGCCAGTTATAAAATCAGAAAGTGTATTTTGAAAATCTTTATTTGAAATAGCAGAAGTATTTATTGTTAAACGATTTCCTTGTTGAACTCCAAACATACTTTGCCTTGATTTATGAAATACTAGAAACCTTGTAGTTGTATGCTTAGTTTTCATATCAAACAACGTTAAACTTTGTATTAGTAAAATTACTGCAAGTAAGGGAAATAGTCGTTTTGTTGTTTGTTTTCTAAGAAAGAGTAACAGCATAAGTATAAACAGGTAAGAAAACAACATCTCATACTTAGAAAATGGTATGTCTTGTATCAAAAAAGACTCTTTATCTGCAATAGTATTTATTGCCAAATTCATTAATTGTATAAGAGAATCATAGACTGTCACTAAAAAACTGGGAAGTAAATTCACTAAAGAAAGTCCTATAATAAGAATACCTAATAACAGAATTATCCCTAAAAAGGGAACAATAATTAGGTTTGAGATAAAAAACAACCCAGGAAATTGATGAAAATAAAATAAACTTAAAGGTAAAACTCCTAGTTGTGCAGCAGTAGAAACGGTTATTAGCTGCCAAATTTTATTTAGTAACTTATAGTTTGGTTTCCATAGTTTGTAAAAAATTGGTTGAAACCATATTATACCAAATACTGCTAAATAACTCATTTGAAAACCCACATCATATAAAAACATTGGGTTAAACACTAACAAAGCAAACATAGAGGTAATTAGCGAATGTTCTATAATGTGTTTTGCTTTTATTGCTAAACCAACAGAAACAAAAGTAAACATAGTAACAGCTCTAACTACAGATGCAGACAAACCTGCTATAAATGCAAAAATCCACAGAATTAATATTATCAATATTGCTTTTAGAAGCTTACCATTTTTAAAAGCTTCTATAGGCTTAAACAAATAACTTAGTAAAAGTAAAATGATACCAACATGCAGGCCTGAAACTGCTAATATATGAATTGCTCCTGCTTTAGAATAATTTGTAATTAACTCGTTAGATATTTCATTTCTTTGCCCTAAAAGTAAAGCACTAATAACGCCAAAAACATCGTCTTTAAAGCCATTTTGCTTAAGCAATCTTTGTATTTCATTTCTAAACCTAGAGGTAATTCCTAGAAGTGATTTTTTAGAAACATTTAATTTTTGAATCGTAGTAAATTTGCAAGAAATTTGTTGGTGTATCCCTCTTTTTCGTAAGTATTCTTTATAATCAAATTGATAAGGATTTCGTGCTTTTGAAAGGGGATAAAAATTACTTTTTGTTGCTAGTACATCATCTATTTGAAACCTGTTAGAAATAGAATCTTTTGCTACATTTAGTAATACTTTACCACTTGTTTTGTTGTTATCTATTTGTAAGACTGCTACCTCATATTTATTATAAAACAAATTAGATTTAAGTACCTTGGTTACTTGTACTATTTTTAAGGATGAATCATTTGCAAATTGTGCAAAATAATTTTGTCTTTTTGTAGCATCATTCCAAAATACTAATGATATACCCAATAAAAAAAACAGCAAAAAACTACAAATAGTTCGTACAATCTTACTTTTTAAAACAAAAAGAATGATACTCAAGAGAGTTAATCCAATTGCTAAGTATTCAACATTCGTATTCCATAAATTAAATGAATATTGAGTGTAAATTCCACATACAAGGAATAACAGAAAGTGCAGCGGTAGGTAACGCAGTAACTTCTTCATAGCAGAAGAAAGTTACAAAAAAATTATTTAATTTTTGTTAGTGTATTATAAATTAGTTGCGCTGTTTTATCAGAAGCACCTTTACCACCAAGCTTTTTTTCTAAATCATAGTATGCCAAAAACATTTTTTTACGGTTTTTTTCTTCTAAAAGCTTGTTGAATTCGTTTTTTAAGTTTGTAGTATTAAAATCGTTTTGAATTAATTCTGTAACTACCTCTTTATCCATAATTAAGTTAACCAAAGAGATATACTTTAAAGTAATTATTCGTTTGGCTATTTGATAGGAAATATAGCCTCCTTTGTAACAGACAACTTGTGGCACTTTAAATAAGGCTGTTTCTAAAGTTGCAGTTCCTGAGGTTACAAGAGCTGCAGTGGAGAGAGATAATAAATTATAGGTTTGATTATTTACAAATTTTACATTTTTTGAACCAATAATTTCTTTATAAAATGAATATTCTTGACTTGGCGCACCTGCAATTACAAATTGATATTCTGAAAAATCATCGACCAAAGAAAGCATAACATCTAACATTTTGGCTATCTCTTGTTTTCTACTTCCTGGTAACAAAGCAATAATTGGCTTGTCACTTAAGTTTGCTTCTTTTTTAAATTGTTTTAAATCTTCTGGAGTTCTATTTTGAATAGCATCTATTAATGGATGACCTACGAAATCTACAGAATAATTAAACTTTTTATAAAAATCTTTTTCAAAAGGGAGAATAACATACATGTGATCTACATCTCTCTTTATTTTATGAACACGGCTAGATCTACTTGCCCAAACTTGCGGAGATATGTAATAAGAAGTTTTATAACCTTGTTCTTTCGCCCACTTTGCAATACGTAAATTAAAACCAGAATTATCAATAAAAATTATAGTATCTGGTTTATAAGCAGCAATGTCTTTTTTGCAAAATTTAATAAAGCTTAGAAGTTTTCTTAGGTTAGCAATTACTTCAAAAAAGCCCATAAACGCTCTTTCTTTGTAATGACTTACTATTGTACCACCAACTTTTTGCATTAAATCACCACCCCAAAAACGAATATCTGCTTCATTATCTGCCTTAAGTAACGATTTCATAAGGTTAGATCCATGTAAATCTCCAGAAGCTTCTCCTGCAATTATGTAGTACTTCATTTATAAAAACTTTAAAAACATTGTGGTTAAAGCAATAATAATGGTTAAAAACAACACTCCTCTAGCCCTGTAATCTTGCTTCTTTTTTATAAAAACTAAGAAAACAAATAAATTCGGTATTGCTACAAGTGATAGCACTTTTCCTAGAATTTCCTTTTCTAAAACCACTTTATAAAATTCTTCAAGAGTATTCTCTGAAAAATACTCTACGTAAAGAAAGAAACAACCAATCATGGCAAATAATGCTACAGAAACACCAATTGCATACTCCTTAACTATAGTTCCCAAGAATTTAATTTTTGAATCATATGATGTGCGGTTAAATCAAACTGAACAGGAACAATAGATATATAACCATTTTCTAAAGCATAAATATCTGTGTCTTGTCCTTTATCCTTACAAACAAACTCACCAGATAACCAATAGTATTCTTTACCAAAAGGACTTTTTCGTTTGTCAAAATCTTCTTTCCAAACACCATTTGCTTGCCTACAAATTTTTGTTCCTTTTAATTCTTCTTTCTTTAAATTAGGAATATTTACATTTAAAACAATGCCTTCTGGCAATCCATTTAATAATGTATTTAAAGTAATATTTTTTACAAAATCTTCACAAGGCTTAAAATCTGCATGGTACTTAAAATCTAACAGAGAAAACCCTATTGCAGGAATACCCTCTATGCCTGCTTCTATTGCAGCACTCATTGTACCTGAATAAATTACGTTAATAGAAGAATTGGAGCCATGATTAATTCCAGAAACACACAAATCTGGTTTTCTGTTTAAAATTTCACTAACTGCCATTTTAACACAATCTGCAGGAGTGCCAGAACAAGTATATTCGAGTTGAGGACCATCATCTATAGTAATAGGATTACAAGTAAGAACGTTATCTACTGTAATGGCATGCCCCATTCCACTTTGTGGACTATCTGGTGCTACTACAACTACATCTCCTATCTTATTCATTATCCTTATTAAAGCTCTTACACCAGGAGCTGTAATACCATCATCGTTGGTAACTAAAATTAATGGTTTTTCTTGCATGAGTTAAATTTTAAAAACAAAGGTAATTTATTTTTTAGTGATTTGTTTTAACATTTCATAAAGACTAAAGGATGTTATATTTGTGTAACATTGTTACAACACAATACATTACCCAAAGTAATTATAGTTTGTAATTTATAGGTTATGTGTTTTTAAGAAACTTTAGCTCTTTTAGCAACCTATAAAAATGGTAAAATGAAATTTAATTTATAAAATTTTTTAGCCTACTTTTAGGCTAATAATTATACAAAACAGTTAGTAGATTTATGATGACGAAATTAAACGTAAAGATTACAATTCTGTTATTAGCAATTAGTTTACAAAGTGTAAATCTTTTTGCTAACAACACTTCTTTTAGTAATAATGACCCAGAAAAAGACAAAGTTCTAGTTTATGTTCTAAAAAATATTTTAACCAGAGGACATTTTGTAATTAAAGAAATGAATGATGATTTCTCTGTAAAAGTTTTCGAAAACTTCATTGATGGTTTAGACCCTAGTAAACGTTACTTTACCCAACAAGATATTAGAGAGTTTTCTAAATACAAGTTTAGTATAGACAACCAAATAATGCAAGACGATGTTACTTTTTACAACCTTGTATACAATAGATTTTTAAGTAAAATTAAAAATGCTAAGACATATTATGGCCAAATTTTAGCACAACCATTTAATTTTTCTAAAAAAGAAAAGATTAATGTGAATTTTGATGAAGTACCTTTTGCAAAAAACGACAATCAATTAATAGACTATTGGCGAAAGCAACTAAAATTACAAACTCTTGGTCGAATTCAAGAAAAACAAGAACTTCAAGCACTTAAAAAAGAAGAAGGAAAAGATTTTGAAGAAAAAACTTTTGCTGAATTAGAGGCTGAAGCTAGAAAAGAGGTGCTAACTAATTTTGATGAATTATACATACGAATAGAGCAATTAGAGCATGAAGATTGGTTTTCTACTTTCTTAAACTCTGTTGTAAGCGCTTTTGACCCTCATACAACTTATATGGCTCCTAGAGATAAAGAACGTTTTGACCAAGACATGTCTGGAAAACTTGAAGGAATTGGTGCTAGACTTCAATCTAAAGGAATATATACACATGTATCTGAATTGGTTTCTGGAGGTCCTGCATGGAAACAAGGTGATTTAGAGGCAGGAGATATTATTTTAAAAGTAGCACAAGGAGAAGAAGAACCTGTAGATATTGTTGGTATGCGTTTAGACGATGCTATTAAATTTATTAAAGGTCCAAAAGGAACAGAAGTTCGTTTAACAGTGAAGAAAAAAGTAGATGGTTCTATTGCAATCATATCTATTATTAGAGATTTAGTAGAACTAAATGAAACTTTTGTAAAATCTAGTGTTGTTGAAAAAGATGGTAAAAAGTATGGAGTTATAGACTTACCTAGTTTCTACTTCGATTCTTCTGATGATACCTATAGAGATTCTGCAAAAGATATGGAAAAGGAGGTAGAATTACTAAAGAAAGAAGGTGTAGAAGGATTAATTGTAGATTTAAGAAACAACGGTGGTGGATCTCTAAAAACGGCTGTTGAAATATCTGGCTTATTTATAGACAAAGGGCCAGTAGTTCAAGTGAAATTTAGAGGAGATAAACCAAGAGTAAGAAGTGATGAGGACCCAAAAATTCAATGGACAAAACCTCTTGTAATTCTTGTAAACGAATTCTCAGCTTCTGCATCTGAAATTTTTGCTGCAGCAATGCAAGATTATAAAAGAGCAGTAATTTTAGGAGGTAACCAAACATTTGGTAAAGGCACAGTACAAACTATTTATCCTATTAATCAATTTATGCAAAAATACCCTAAAGATTTAGGCTTTCTTAAATTAACAATTCAAAAATTCTACAGAGTTAATGGTGGTTCTACCCAAAAAGAGGGTGTGTATTCAGATGTAGCTATGCCAACTCGTTTTAGCTACTTAGAGGTTGGTGAAAGAGACTTAGAAGATGCTTTAGAATGGGATAGTGTAGCAAAAGCAAAATACACCCAAACTAACACCTATGCAAACTTTAATGAGGTAGTATATAATAGCAAAGAAAGAATTGCTTCTAGCGATAAGTTTAAAATGGTTAATGAGTATGCTAAGTACTTAAAAGAGAACCAAGAAAACAGTACTTACTCCTTAAACTTTAAAGAGTTTGAAAAAGAAACAGAAAACAAAGAAAAAGAACTTGAAAAGTTTAAATCTGTATTCGATTTTAAATCAAACTATACCTACACTGCTCCATTACATGAAAAAAACCTTGTGAAAACAAACCAAGATTTGGCAGAAAAAAGAAAAGTTTGGTACAAAAACTTAGGGAAAGATATGTATATGGAAGAAGCACTAAATGTGTTAAGCGAACTTAAATTAAAAGAAAAAACAGAATTAGTAAAAAACTAATTTTATGCAATATTTTTAACAAACCTGACATTTTTTGTCAGGTTTTTTTTAATACTCAATTATGAATTATACTGTAGAATTTGCAACAAAATGGTCTGATTTTGACATGAACAAACACATGCGTCATACGGCATATAACGATTATGCTGCAGAAGTAAGAATTAGATATTTCGCATATGCTGGTTTTCCAATTAGCACTTTTACCAAAGACAATATAGGACCAATTTTATTTGAAGAAAACACCAAGTTTAAGAAAGAAATTTTATCTGGAGAAAATATCAAAGCAGATGTACAATTATTAGGTATTTCTAAAGACAAAAGAAAATGGAAATTAAGACATCATATCTACAACCATAATAACGAAATAGCTGCTAGTATCGAAGTTTTTGGAGCTTGGATAGATTTACAAAAAAGAAAACTAACCGTACTTCCTGATACTTATGATGTACTTTTAGAGAAAATGAAAAAAACAGAAGATTTCAGCTTTATTTAAACGAATGCTAATAAGTCAAAACTGTTAAAAAAAACTTAATTTTTTATATAATTCCTAATCAAGATTATGGAATATGTATCTTGAAAATCAGAATTTTTTTATTTAAACTCAAACAAATCTAACTACTTTTATTATGTTAAAAAAGAAACAGTTATGGCATGTTTTGGGCCTGTTTATTTGTTTTTCTATTAGTAAAGCAAATGCGCAAAGCAATTACAGCGATTACACCCAATTATCTAAAAGATTGCAGCGTTTACAGAGTCAAAACCCGGATATTTCTAAACTAACTTCTCTTACAAAAACCGTTGGCGGCTATTCTATTTGGTCCCTTACCCTTGGTAAAGGAGACTTAAAAAACAAGCCTGCTATTGCCATTATAAGTGGTGTAGATGGTAAGCATATTCTAGGACCTGAAATGGCAGTTACCATTGCAGAAAATATGGTACAAAATCATTCAGATATTTTAGAAAATACTACTTTTTATATATTTCCAAATATGAGTCCAAACGCTACAGAAAACTATTTTTCTTCTGTAAAACATTATAAAAATGGAAATGCTAGAGATACAGACAATGACAGAGATGGCAGGTTAAATGAAGATCCTTTTGAAGATATAAACAAAGATGGGTTAATCACCTTAATGAGAATTGAAGATCCTACAGGAAACTATATAAAACTTAAAGAAGACGAAAGAATTCTTGTAAAAGCGAATAAAAATAAAGGACAACTAGGAGCTTATAAACTATTAAGTGAAGGTATAGATAATGATAAAGATGGCCTTTTTAACGAAGATGGAAAAGGTGGTGTTCATTTCAACAAAAATTTTAGTTTCAACTATCCTTATTTTACTTCTGGTGCAGGAGAGCACCCTGTTTCAGAAAAAGAGAATAGAGCTTTATTAGATTTTTTATACGAGCAATGGAATATTTTTGCAGTGATAACTATAGGTCCAGAAAATAATTTGTCTACACCTTTAAAATACAATCCTAGTGGTGCTAGAAAAAGAGTTGTAACAAGTATTCTAAAAAATGATGCAGACCTTAACAAATTCTTATCTAATGAGTACACTAAAATAACAAAAACAAAAGGGGCTCCAAAAACGAATAGGAATGGAGGAAGTTTTTTTGAGTGGTCTTATTTTCATTTTGGTAAATTAGCACTTAGCACCCCTGGTTGGTGGGCTCCAAAATTTAAGGGAGACTCTACAGTAAAAGCTAGTAAAAATACACAAGCTAATTTTTTACAATGGGCAAACAAAGAAGGCATTAAAAATGCTTTCGTTCCTTGGAAAGAAATAAAACATCCAGACTTCCCAAACCAAAAAGTAGAAGTAGGTGGTATTGCACCTTATGTTATGGATAATCCTCCTTTTAATAAAGTGGATGAGATAAGCGAAAAACACACCAATTTTATAGTTGCATTAACCAAAATGCAACCTAAAGTTGTGTTACAAAATCTTAAAGCAGAAGCAGTAGATGGTGGCTTTACCAGAATTACTGTAGATGTACATAACAAAGGATTAATCCCTACACATACAGATATGGGTAAACGCTCTAGATGGTTACGACGAATAAAAGTAGCATTAAATACTTCTAAAAGTCAAGAAATTATTTCAGGAAAAAAAATAACTTTATTAGAAAGTATAGATGGCGATAGTTCTGTGCAGTTTTCTTGGCTAGTAAATGGAAAAGGTGCTGTAACTATAGAAGCTGGTGCCTCACATACAGGAATAACAACAGCAAAAGTTCAATTAAAATAAACATTAGAAAAGATGAAAATTTATAAATATTCAATTCAGTTCGTATTGCTTTTGTTTGTTTTACCAATAATTACAAAGGCACAAAATGGAAACGAAATTTTTAAAGCCTCTGGATCTCCAGCAAATCCAAAGGTTCCCATTTTATTTAATCAATACTATACCTCTGAAGGTTTAGCTACATTAGGAAAAAAAATAGCTAATGCTTACCCTAATTTAGTAAAGAGAAAATCTATTGGTAAATCTACAGAAGGTAGAGATATCTGGATGTTAGCCATAACAAACTATAAAATTGGAAATGCAGATAGAAAACCTGGTTTTTATGTAGATGGCAACATACATTCTAACGAAATACAAGGTGGTGAAATATGTACCTATACTGCATGGTATTTAACAGAAAATTTTGGTAAAAATGAATACATAACCAATATGTTAAATGATAGAATATTCTACATAGTACCAACAATTAATCCAGATGCTAGAGACGATTATATGCTAGAACCAAACACACAGAGTAGTCCAAGAGCAGGAATGATAGCCCTTGATGACGACAGAGATGGTTTATTTGATGAAGATGGTTATGATGATTTAGATGGCGATGGTTCTATCACTAGAATGCGAAGAAAAAACCCCAATGGAAACTTTATCATAGACCCAAAAGACCCAAGAAAAATGATTCAAATAGGTCCTGATGATATTGTCTCTGGAGATCGTTACGAATACTTAGGCAGTGAAGGTATTGACAATGATAAAGATGGTAGAATTAATGAAGATAGACCTGGTTACTACGATCCTAATAGAGACTGGGGTTGGAAATGGCAACCAGATTATGTGCAAAGAGGGGCTTACAAATACCCATTTTCAGTTCCGGAAACAAGAGCTGTTGCAGACTTTGTTTTAAGTAGACCAAATATTGCTGGTGCTCAGAGCTACCATAATTCTGGAGGAATGATTTTAAGAGGTCCTGGAGCACAAGAAGATCTTTCTACATACAATAGACAAGACATACGAATATATGATGCTATTGGAAAAAAAGGTGAAGAAATGATTCCTGGTTATCGTTATTTAACAGTTTATAAAGATTTATATTCTGTTTTTGGTGGTGAGTTAGATTGGTTTTATGGTAGTCGTGGAATTTACACATTTACCAATGAAATTTTTTCTCGTTTTGCCTACTATAAAAACAACAAAAGAGATGCAAATACACAGTATAACTTTGATAAAGACCTGCAATTTTACGATGGCTTTACACAGTGGAAAAAGTACAACCACCCAACTTACGGAGAAATTGAAATTGGTGGTTTTAAGAAAAACTTTGGAAGAGCAACACCTGGTTTTATGTTAGAAGAAGAAGCGCATAGAAATATGGCGTTTACTTTTTACCATGCTTATCATATGCCTCATTTATCTATTGCAAATGTAAAAGTTAAGAAACTAAAAGGAGGCTTAAAAGAAATAACTGCTTACATTAAAAATGATAGATTAATGCCAACACATGCTAGTCAAGATTTAAAGTATAAAATCTCTAGACCAGATTTAGTAAGAATTTCTGGTGTAAATGTGGTAGCAGGTATGATTGTTACAGACGAAGATTTTAACGTAACAGAAGAACAAAAAGTAAATCCTGCAGAGCTAAGAGTTGCTAACATTCCAGGAAACAGCGTAGTAAAAGTACGTTGGATAATAAAAGGAAACTCTAAATTTACCATAACTGTAGATAGCGAAAAAGGTGGTCTAATTAGTAAAGAAGTGAAATAAAATCTTTGATTCTTATTTTAAATAAAAAAAAGCGCTTCTAATGAAGCGCTTTTTTTACTTAAAAACTAAGTACGTTTTCATTAGGTTGAAACACGTAATTAAAGGTGTAATATCTTGCTGCATCAATAGAGCTATCAGGATTAACTGGAGCATTTTCGTAGTAACTTGTTATTTCTACTTTTGCATATCTCCCTTCAGATGTTCTAAATACCAAAACACCTCCTGTTCTTGGTGTAATAAGGTTTAAAGGAAAAGGATTATAATCGTACCAACCATTACCTCCTCCTGTAGGAATAGCGTATCCACTAGTACTATCTTGTTTTAGTTGTGTTACATCAACTTCGGTAATAGATGCAAAACCTCCTGTTGTAAAATAACCTGCAGCATTACCAGTTCTTTCTGGTTCATCAACAGTACCAAAAGACTCTCCTCCATTAACAATAATTGTTGTTCCTCTAAAACCAATATCCCAAGTATTTAAATTGGTAGTTTCTGTCCCAGACTCAAAATCGAATAAAGTAAAAGCTCCTGAAATTGGTCCTTGTCCCTGCCCTCCTACTTGAGGTGCATGTAAGTTGGTTACCGTTTCAAATTGTACTGGCTCTAAAACAATTGGGTCATCTTCGTTACACGATATAAGAGATGCAACTAACACTAACGATAATAATTTGAAAATTTTCATTTTTAATTAAGTTTAAAATTTATAGTTGAATATTAAGTTTTCCATAAAATAAGGTTCCTGCAATATTGTTTACATTTTGTGGATCTGTAAAGTTGAATATATTATCAGCGCCAACACCAAGCTCGTAATTTTTAAATAGCTGTTTGTTAAAAGCAAGATCTACAATAGCATATCCATTTGCAAAAGTGTCAAACGTATCTAAGTAGTTATTTCCGTTTGTATCAAACAAACCAAACTTACTTCTGTAAGTGGTTCTAATGTTTACATTTAATTTCCAATTAGGTATTGTATAAAACATTTTAAAATTTGCCATATGTCTAGATCTATTGAAGAGTCCAAAATATTGGTCTTCTGTTAAAATTACAGTAGAAGATGCATTAACACGACCTGAATTAAAGGCCCTAATTGCCTCTTTATCTTTAGCATAAAGAAGTTGATAACCCATAGATAATTTTAGATTATCTGTTGGGGTATAAGAAAAGTCATATTCTAAGCCTTGTGTAAATACTTCATCTACATTTACATAGCTAAAAATATTTTGCCCATTTGCTAAGACTGTTGCAATTGCTCTAGTATCTATTAAATTACTTATGTCGTTTCGAAATGCATTAAAATCTATTTTTATTTCTTTAATTGGCTGGTAAGAAAACCCTAAATTAAAATTTAGTGAACTTTCTGGTCTTAAATCGCCATTAAAATTAGATAAGTTTACGCCCTCTCTTACTACTACTTGGTCTGTTTCTATAAGGTTTGGTAAAACATCATTCACAACATTGTACCCTAACACTTGATACCCAACAGTTGAATTTGAAAAATTAAAAAATAACTGTCTAAAATCAGGGGCTTTAAAGCCTCTTCCAGCAGAAGCCTTTGCTGAAAATTTTTCTGAAAAGTTAAAATTTATGGCAAATTTTGGATTAAACTGAGATTGGTATTGGTTATGTACATCATAACGAGCACCAAAAATAATATTCAAATCTTTATTAAGGTTCCAATCGTATTGCGCAAAAACAAATGGCGCTCTAAACACTGGTTGTTGGTCAAAAAATGTTCTATCTAAAGATTCGATTGTTAGTCCAAACCCTGTAGCTAATTCTCCTTTGTCTAACCTCCAAGTACTTCTAAATTCTGGACGAAGAAAAGATTGGCGAAAAGTATTTTGTGAAAAAAGATATCCTTGAGAATCCTTTAAAAATTCTTCTGTATTGTATTGCGTTGCATAGAACTCGAAAATTGCTTCGAAACTATCACTTATTTTATATGTAGAAGTAACTCTTGCATTCCACTCATCAATAGTGCTTTCGCCTTTAAAGACTTCTAAAGTTCTTGCATTTTGTGAGACATTTTCTTGGTTTTGTGTAAAAACCCTGCCAGAAAAAACCATATCAAAGTTTCTAGAAAATTTGTACGTAATTTTACCATCAAAAGTGTAGTTTTCAAAGGGTGCAACATTAGCTACAGGTGTTGAAGTATCGAAATCAAATCCATCACTATTAAATCTATTTACAAAAAAACTTACACCAAGTTTGTCTTCTCTATTACTTATTGAAGCGGCTATATCTGTTGTTCCAAAACTTCCAGAACGTAAATTAACCTCACCTTTAAAGCCATATTTAGGTGTTTCTGTAATGATATTTATTACACCACCTAATGCTTCACTTCCATATAAACTAGAAGAGGCTCCTTTTACAATTTCTATTTGTTTAATATTACCTACAGTTATTCTATTTAAGTCTAAAGTACCTGCAGACCTTCCTACTAAAGGCACACCATCTATTAAAATTAAGGTATATTGTGCGTCTAAACCTTGTATTTGAATACCTTCTCCACCACCAAAATCTGGAACTGTAATAAGCCCTGTTTGTTCATTTAAAATATCTGCTAGTCGTAATGAATTAGATTTACGAATGTCTGCTTTTGATATTAATTGCACAGGCATTGGTAAAGAAGACAACTGTCTTATGGTTCTTGTTGCGGTTATTACAACCTCTTCTAACGCCTCAATGTCTGTTGTATCTTTCTTCTTCTCTTGTTGTGAAAATGTTAAAACACTAAAATTTAACAGAAAAAAAAGGGAGATATAATTTTTATTTAGACTCATTCTTCATAATTTTGCTGCAAATATAAAACACTATTTTAATTTATTCTAAATAATAATAACTAATTTGAATCATGAAGAAAGTTTTAACAATTACATTAATTCTCGCAGCAATATTTGCTGTTAATGCACAAGGTAAAAAAGCTAAAGACAGAAGTGCTATTAAGGAAATGTGTGGATGTTTTGAAGTTACTTTTAACTTTGCGGAAACCTTTAACAACTCTGATAATCCTGATTATAAACCTTCTGAAAATAAAATTTCTAAAGGTTTAGAATGGGCGGAGTTAGTAACTGATGAGAAAAATAAAATTTCTATTCAACACTTACTTGTTGTTGGGCCTCCAAACAGACAATCTGTTGTAAAACATTGGAGACAAGATTGGCTTTATGAAAATACTGATTTCTATATGTTTAATGGTGATAATGAGTGGATATTTACAAAAAAACCTAAATCTGAAGTAAAAAAACAATGGACTCAAAAAGTATATCAAGTAGATGATAGTCCAAGATATGAAGGTTCTGGTTCTTGGATACATGTAGATGGAAAGAGTTTTTGGGAAAATACCACAACTGCTCCACTTCCAAGACGTGAGTACACAAAAAGAAGCGATTATAATGTAACGCTTAGAGGTAATAGACATCAAATAACAGATTATGGTTGGGTTCACGATCAAGATAACCAAAAAATTATTCGTGAAGCTGGAAAAGAAGATGTTGTGTTGGCTTCAGAAAAAGGGTATAATACTTATGTAAAAGTAGACGATACTAAGTGTAAAACTGCCAAAGATTGGTGGGCTAAAAAACAAAATAAATGGGCTGACATTCGTGCAAAATGGGACGAAATTTTTGCTAGAAATCAAAACTTAAAGTTAAAAGATAAGGTAGATAATAAAGTCTTATTTAAGCATTTGTTTTCTGAAGAAGCAGACAATACAGAAAAAGCAGCAACAATTATTGAAACTTTTGTAGTAAAATAAGATGAAAAGGTACATTAAATTAGTATTCGTTTTAACATTTAGCTGTTTCACTTTTGGGCAAAACAATGTTTTTCTAGATAGAGAGTACTGGAAACAGAACCCAAGCATTGCCAAGATAAAAGCAGATATTAGCAAAGGAAACAATATTACCGAATTAAATAACAATGCATTTGATGCAACAGTATATGCTATTTTAGAAAATACAGATAATGAAACAATTAAGCACTTACTAAGCTATAAAGGAAATGGAATTAACAAAATTACCCATGATGCTAGAACTTATCTTTTTTGGGCATCTTACAAAGGCAACTTAAATTTAGTAAAGTTCCTAATAGATAACGGTGCTAAAACAGATTTAAGAGATTCTAATGGAAATACTGCCATGCTTTTTACTGCAAACGCAGGGCAAACAAACACTAAAATTTACGATATTTTAATTAAAAATGGAGCAAATCCTGCTACTGAATTAACTACTGGTGGTGCAAATGCTTTACTTTTATTAGCACCTTACATTAAAGATGTGTCTTTAATAGAATACTTTGTAAACAAAGGAGTTGATTTAAATAGTAAAGACAGAAATGGAAATGGTATTTTTAATTACGCTGCAAGAACTGTAAACAAAAAAGTAATACAGTATTTAATTGATAACAACTTCGACATTGCTTCTACAAATAATAATGGTGGAAATGCATTTTTATTTGCCAACAGAGGCACTCGTAACAAACAGAATACAATAGAAGATTTTAACTATTTAGAATCTCTTGGCGTTACTCCTAACGTAGTAACTAAAGAAGGTGTTAACCCTCTGCATTATTTGGCGTATCGTTCTAAGAGTTTAGATGTAATAAACTACTTTATCAAAAAAGGAGTTAGTGTTAATCAAGCAGATAAAAATGGCAACACTCCTTTTATGAATGCAGCAAATAGAAATGATATTTCTGTAGTAAAGGAATTGTATAAACATCTTGATGATATAAACAAAATTAACAACAAAAAACAATCTGCATTAGCACTAGCAGTACAAAGAAATAGTGCAAATGTGGTAGATTTTTTAATTGCTAAAGGTGCAAAAACAAACCTAAAAGATCTAGATGGCAACAGTATTGCATACTATTTAATTACCTCTTTCAATTCAAGAAATTTAGAAGGATTCAAAGAGAAAGTAGCTCTTCTAGAACAAGAAAATGTTTCTTTCAACGAAAAACAGTCTGGTAAAAACAACTTATTTCATTTGGCTGTAGACAAAAATAATATTGCTCTTCTAGATTGGGTAAACACTAAAAAAATAGATATTAACGCAAAAAACGAAGATGGATTAACACCATTACACAAAGCCGTAATGAGCGCTTCTAACACCAAGTTAATGAAACACCTAATAAGCTTAGGAGCAGACACCTCAATCACCACAGATTTTGAAGAGTCTGTTTATGACTTGGCTTCTGAAAACGAACTTCTACAAAAAAACAATGTAGATATTACTTTCTTAAAATAAAAAAATGAAACGATTTACTAAAATATTAGCACTAGTGTGCGTTTTGTTTATTGCATATTCTTTTGCTAAAAAAGAAAATAAAAGCACTTACAAATGCATGATTCAAATGACAAATTATACAGGAGAAGGTGCTTACATAGCCATTTCTTTATTAAATGCTGATGGAGTGTACGAAGAGACTTTGTACGTTCATGGAGATGATGATGAATGGTATTTTGACATCACAGAATGGTGGAGTTTTTATGGAAAAAAACGAAACAATATTGATGCTATTACAGGAGCAACCATAAGCGGTGGAAAAAGAAGTATTTCCATTATAGAAATACCTACAGACAAAATAGATAAAGGATATAAAATTCGTTTTGAAACTGCTGTAGAAGATCAAGAATACTACAAAGATGATGTTGAATTCGATTTAACAACTTCTAACTTAACAAGTAAAATAGAAGGTAAAGGGTTTATTCGCTACATACGTATGTTGCCACAAAACTAAATTATTATGGTACTTTCTATCTGGAGATATAGTCATTTAACCTTGGCTATATCTTCATTTCTTTTTGTTTTCTTAGCGGCTATCACAGGAATTTTACTGGCTTTAGAGCCTATTCAAGAGCAGTTACATCCTTACCAATATAATTTAGATAAAGCTACTCTAGATAAAACGATTGTTGCGCTAGAAAATAAATATGAAGATGTTTTACTTATTGAAAAAGACCACAACAACTTTATTATTGCTTCTGTAATAACAAAAGAAGGCAAGAACGAAAAGTTTTACATTAACCCTAATTCAGGAGAAAAAATAGGTGAGCTTTTAGAAAAAAAGCCTTTTTTTCAATTTATTACTAATTTTCATCGGTCTTTATTTTTAAAATCTACAGGTAGAGCTTTAGTTGGTATTGCATCATTACTATTATTTTTAATTGCAGTTACTGGATCTATTTTAATTATAAAAAGACAAGGAGGTATACGTCAAATTTTTACGAAAGTTGTAAAGGAATCAACACCACAATATTACCATGTAGTTCTGAGTAGAATTACATTAATTCCAATTGTAATTATTACTCTTTCTGGTATATATCTTTCCCTAGAAAAATTTGATCTATTGCCTAAAAAAAAACCAGTAGAAACAGTTACTATTTTAAATGAAGTAGTAAAAAAACCAGTCAGCAAATTTCCAATTTTTAAGAACACAACACTTGCTAATTTTACCAGCTTAGAGTATCCATTTTCAGAATTTGATGATGATTATTTTCTTCTTAAAACAGATGCAAAAGAAGTATCAATACATCAATATTCTGGAGATATTGTTAGAGAAACTACCTACTCTTGGCTACATAATTTTACAGATGTAAGTATGGCATTGCACACAGGGCAGGGTAATATTCTATGGTCTGTTGTGTTGCTATTATCTACAGTAGCAATTCTATATTTTATCTATTCAGGATTTGTAATTGCCTTGGATAGAAGACGTAAAAAAGTAATAAAGCCAAAAAATATAATTTCTAAAAAAGAAGCAGAAATTGTTATTCTGGTTGGCTCTGAAACTGGAGGCACCTATAAACCTGCTAAAGCACTTTTAGAGGCTTTACAAAAAATAAATAACTTAGTTTTTATTGATGATTTAAATAATATAGAGCAATATGAAAACTTACAAAAATTATTCATTCTAACTTCTACTTACGGAAAAGGAGAAGCACCCAAAAATGCTGAATTATTTTTAAATAAGTTACAACAAACAACCTTTTTTAATCCTATAGAATATGCTGTTGTAGGTTTTGGCTCTCTGGCATATCCTGATTATTGTGAATTTGCTATTCAAGTAGACCAAAACTTAAAACAAAAATCGAATACAAGTGCCATACTACCTTTAGAGAAAATCCATAATCAATCTTTACTACAATTCAAAAACTGGTGTAAAGGTTTATCCGAGAAAATGAATATTCCTTTAGAAATTGATGAAAGTTTATGGCAAATAAATACTAAAGAACTACAAGATTTTAAAGTTATTTCTAAATCTGAAATAAATACTGATGATACCTTTTTACTTACTTTAAAACCTAAAAAACGAATCAAATTCCAATCTGGAGATTTACTTTCCTTTTACCCTAAAGATGAAGTTACTCCTAGATATTACTCTATTGCTAAGGTTAACAACAATATTTTGCTAAGCATTAAAAAACATGCCTTTGGAAAAGCTTCTAAATATCTATCGCAACTTGAGGTTGGCGAAAGTTTAAAAGCTAAAATAGACGATAATCCTGCATTTCATTTTCCGAAAAATAAACCAGCATTACTTATTGCAAACGGAACTGGAATTGCACCGTTTTTAGGTATGCTAAACACAAAAAAAGAAGAGAAACATTTACTTTGGGGTGGTAGAACAGAGAGCTCTTTCAATATTTATAAACCTTATATTACAAATGCATTACAAGAGCAAAAGCTACATAGTTTTTCTATAGGTTTGTCTCGAACAAAAAACCAAAAATATGTACAAGATGTGCTTAAAGAAAATACATCTATGTTACTTAATATTCTTAAAAATAACGGTAAAATTATGATTTGTGGTTCTTTACAAATGGAAGAAGGAGTAAGAAAAACTATTAAAATGATTGGTCTAAAAAACAACCTTAATTTAGAAGTTATTGAAAAACAAATCTTGTCTGATTGTTATTAGAACAGTAGAAATTCGTTTTTAATCTATTTAACGTACTGCATCATTCTTGTACTTTTTCCTTAAATTTGTTAGAATGGCAAACTCTTGTAAAGTAGTACTGTTAATTTTTGTTTTATCTGTTTGTAATGCTCAATTTTCACAGTCTAAAAACATAAAATATGCTAAAGTAATAGATAATACAACAAAGCAACCTATTGCTTTTTCTACGGTTTTTATTAAAAATACTAATTTAGGGTTATATACTAATGAAGAAGGAGATTTTACCATATCCAATGCATCTAAATTTATAAAGGACACCTTAGTTATATCTTCTGTAGGTTATCAAAAAAAATATATTCCATTTAAAGCATTATTTTTTGATGTAGTAAATAAAATATATTTAGACGTAGCAACCGAAAAACTAGAAGAAGTGGTTATTACTGCAAACCTAACAAGAAAGGCAAAAAAAAGGTTACGAAAAGAAAAAAGAAAACAATCTAGACCAAGAAGTTTAATTGAAGAAGCCATTAAAAGAATACCTCAAAATTACCCATCAAAACCATTTACATTAGTTTCATATTACAGAGATTACTTAAAAAGAAATAAAGAGTACTTTAACCTTAACGAAAGTATTATTCAAACTATTGACAGTGGTTTTTCAACATTGCCTAATAAAAAACGCTTTAGACTTTTAGAGTATAGGAGAAATAAAGATTTTCCAGTAAAGAACTATATACCAGAACAATACGATTCTATTTGGAAAACTGCAAATTACGATTATCCTAACAAATTTATACCATACGCATCAATTCCAAATAATGGCGGAAACGAACTTTTTATACTATTGGCTCATGATCCTATTAGAAACTTCGAAATAAAGTCTTTTGCTTTTATCTATAAGTTAAAAACTGATTTTATAAACTTTCATTCTTTCAAAAAACCAGAAATTGTATTTAATGATGATCTAAAATTGTTAAAGGTTGACTTTTCTTCGTATCAAAAAATTAGAGACGATGGAGCAATTCCGAACGAAAAAAACTTTGTGCCAAAAAATAAGTCTCATTATGTAATGGATGAGAATGGAAAGGAGACAAATGATGCAGTTATTGTAGATGGAGAGATTTATATAAATCCAAAAGATTACACAATTCACAAAATAACATACAAAGGAGTTTTAGAATCTACAAACAAAAAAATTTATGAACTCAATATAGAATACAGTTATACAGATGTAACGAAGTCTACGATGAGATTAAGCTATATTTCTTTTAATAACGAATTTTTTACCATAGACCATAATGACGAAAACCATTTTAAAATAATCTTTAGTAAAAAACAAGAAAATGCAATAATCTTAACAACTAATGCCTTAGTAGATCCAAATTTTTCTTCAACAAAAGACCTTTACCGTCTAAGTTCAGGAAATGTAACTTATAAAATACACAGAATTGAAATAAAAGGAAGGCAAATATGGATTTACCCTAAATATACAAAAGTTTTAGACTTACCGTTAGAAGTAAATGTAGTAAATATTAGAGATGTTAACGGAAGAATATTAAACCAAAAGAAAGTGATACAATTTTACCAATACAGAGAATTATTTGTGCAAGACTTCAATAAAGAATTAACTTTTGAATCTAAATGTTTTATTAGCGCATTACCTTTAAGAAAAAATTGCATCTCTACAACCAAAAACACTACAAGGTATCTAATGAATAGTCCTATTCCTTTAAAATTAAAAGACAGCATTAAGCAATAACAACTTTCTTATAAACAAAAAAACCTTTAACAAATAAGTTAAAGGTTTTTCTTTTTGTACAGGCGGAGAGACTCGAACTCTCACACCTTGCGGCACTAGATCCTAAGTCTAGCGTGTCTACCAATTCCACCACGCCTGCATTTTTGGTTTGCAAATATAAACAATCCTCCTAAAATTCAAAGTACTTCATAATTATTTTTCTATTTTTGAGAGTCTAATCAAAAACCCATACATGAGTACAGTAAATGCCTATGTGCAAGAACACAAAAATAGATTTATTAACGAGTTAATAGACTTACTTAAAATACCTTCTGTTAGTGCAGATTCTAAATATGAAAAAGATGTTTTATATACTGCAGATTTTGTTTTAGAAAGTTTAGAAAAAGCTGGATGTGACAGCGTAGAACTTTGCGAAACACCTGGTTACCCTATTGTATATGGAGAGAAAATAATAGATAAAAACTTACCAACTGTTTTGGTTTACGGTCATTATGATGTACAACCTCCAGATCCTATAGATTTGTGGGACTCCCCTCCTTTTGAACCAGTAGTTAAAAAAACGGATATTCACCCAGAAGGTGCTATTTTTGCTAGAGGTGCTTGTGATGATAAAGGACAAATGTACATGCACGTAAAAGCACTAGAGTACATGACAAAAACAGGAAACCTTCCATGTAATGTGAAATTTATGATTGAAGGAGAAGAAGAAGTTGGTTCTGAAAGTTTATCTTGGTTTGTACCTAGAAATAAAGAAAAATTAGCAAATGATGTTATTTTAATTTCAGATACAGGAATGATAGCTAAAGATGTTCCTTCCATTACCACAGGATTACGTGGTTTAAGTTATGTAGAAGTAGAAGTTACAGGACCAAACAGAGATTTACACTCTGGATTATATGGAGGTGCTGTTGCAAATCCTATAAATATTTTAGCAAAGATGATTGCTTCTCTTCAAGATGAAAATAATCGTATTACTATTCCTGGTTTTTATGATAAAGTAGAAGATCTAAGTAAAGAAGAACGTGCAGAAATGGCAAAAGCTCCTTTTTCTTTAGAATCTTACAAAAAAGCCTTAGATATAGATGCAGTGCATGGAGAGGAAGGCTACGTAACTAACGAAAGAAACGCTATAAGACCAACCTTAGATGTAAATGGAATTTGGGGTGGTTATACTGGTGAAGGTGCAAAAACAGTAATTGCCAGCAAAGCTTTTGCGAAGATTTCTATGCGTTTGGTACCTAATCAAGATTGGAGAGAAATAACCAATTTATTTAAAAAACACTTTGAGAGTATTGCTCCTAAATCTGTTAAAGTTGAAGTAAAACCTCATCATGGTGGACAAGGTTATGTAACACCAATAGACAATATTGGCTACCAAGCTGCAAGTAAAGCATATGAAACAACCTTTGGAAAAACTCCAATTCCGCAAAGAAGTGGAGGAAGTATTCCTATCGTTTCTTTATTTGAACAAGAACTAGAAAGTAAAACAATTTTAATGGGATTTGGTCTAGACTCTGATGCAATTCATTCCCCAAATGAGCATTTTGGAGTTTGGAATTATCTTAAAGGAATAGAAACTATACCACATTTTTACAAAAACTTTACAGAACTATCTAAAGCCTAGAATTTCTTATGAAACTTAAAATCAAAATTTTATCAATTTGCATTCTTACCACTTTATTTTTAGGGTGCAACAATTCCGAAAAAAAAGAATTTACAGTTGCAGAATATGAAGCCGCAGCAAAACATATGGATCGTAGTTTATATGTTTTGGTGTATAACCAAGTTTCTGGTGCAAATTTCTCAGGAAACGATTATGTAATTTATTCCACTACTACAAAAGAAGAAACTAAATATATTTTAGTAGACGCTAAAGAAAAAAGCAAATTAGATGCTTTTAATCATGAAAAAATGGCCCAAGCTTTAAGCAATACTCTGAAAGGCACTTATAATGCAAACAATTTAAGCTTAAGAAATGTTTCTATTTCAGAAGATTTAAAAACTTTATACTTCTCTGTAGCAAGAAACAAATACGAATGTAATTTAGAAGATTATTCTATTACCAAAATAGAATCAACTCCTGCAGTAAACAGAAGAATAGAGCACGTTTCCCCTAATGGAAAATTAGCTGCATATATAGATAATTACAACCTTTGGGTCAGAAATTTAGAAACTAACAAAAAGACTCAATTAACTTTTGATGGTGAAAAAGATTATGGGTATGCAACCAATAACGCAGGCTGGATTAAGAGTGATGGAGCAGTATTAAAATGGTCTCCAAATTCTGATAAAATTGCCACATTTCAGCAAGATGCTAGAGAAGTTGGCATGATGTATCTTACTTCTACCAATGTTGGTCATCCAAAACTAGAAGCTTGGAAACATCCGTTACCAGGAGATGAAAAGGTATTTGAAATAGAGCGAGTAATTATTCATTTAGGAAATCGCCCAAAAACAGTTCGTTTAAAAATGAATAGAGACTTACAAAGAGGAACCACAACCGATCATATTGCTGGCTGGGACAACACATTGTTAGACGCGCAATGGAATGATGAAGGCACTAAATTTGCTTTTGTTTCTGGGTCTAGAGATCATAAAATTGCACACCTACAAATTGCAGATGCTTATACGGGTAAAGTAGAATCTATTCATAAAGAAGAAGTAGATACATATTATGAATCTGGAGTAGATGCAGAGAATTGGCGTGTACTTTTCGATTCTAATGAATTTATTTGGTATTCAGAAAAAACAAATTGGGGGCACATCTACTTGTACGATTTAAAGACCAAAAAGTTAAAGAACCAAATAACTTCAGGAGATTGGATTGTTCGTCAAATAAAACACATTGACACAAAAAATAGAAAAATTTATTTCTCAGCAGGTGGAAAAGAAGAAGGCAACCCTTATCACGAATACTATTATAGTGTTAATTTTGATGGTAGTAACTTAACTAATCTTACACCTGCAGCTGGTCATCATTCTGTAGTTTTTTCAGAAGATTATTCTATGCTTGTAGACACTTATTCTACAACCACTACAGCTCCTGTTTCTGTTTTAAGAAATAATAATGGTGAAAAAATTATGGATTTAGAAACTGCAGATATTTCAGAATTAGAAGCCAAAAATTGGAAAGCGCCAATAGAATTCTCTGTGAAAGCTAGAGACAACGAAACAGATTTGTACGGAGTTTTATTTTTACCAAGCGATTATGACGAATCTAAAAAATACCCTGTCCTAAATTATATTTATCCTGGCCCACAATCTGGTAGTGTAGGTTATTATGGGTTTAGACCAGTATGGAGAGATTTTCAGGCAGTATCTGAACTTGGTTTTGCAGTAATGGCTGTAGACGCTATGGGTACTCCTATGCGTTCCAAATCTTTTCATGATGCGTATTATGGTAACATGGGAGATAATGGATTACCAGACAACATCACTGCTATTAAACAATTAGCAGAAAAATACAAAGGAATGGATATTGAAAGAGTAGGTATTTGGGGACACTCAGGAGGTGGTTTTGCATCTACTAGAGCTGTTTTTGCTTATCCAGATTTTTATGATGTTGCAGTTTCTGGAGCTGGAAATCATGACAACAGAAACTACGAAGCAGATTGGGGTGAAAAGTGGCAAGGCCTGTTAGTTGAAGGAAATATAGAAGGAAAAGCAGACGGAACTACCAATTACGACAACCAAGCCAATCAATTAATAGCTAAGAATTTAAAAGGAAAGTTATTAATTACACATGGTTCTATGGATAATAACGTACCACCTTCTAATACTATGTTGGTAGTAGAAGCATTAATAAAAGCAAATAAAGATTTTGATATGATTTTGTTTCCAAATAAAAGGCATGGTTATGGAAATATGACCAACTATATGACTAGAAAACGTTGGGATTATTTTGTAACGCATCTTTTAGATGCTAAACCAGCAGAAGGTTTTGAATTAAAATAGCCATAAAAATAACTAATACTCTGAAAATAAATTATAAATTTGTTTTAAATCCTATTTACGTATTTTAAGATGAAGAAATTTTTACTAAGCCTGTCTATTGCTGTTATTGCTATAAATGTTCAGGCACAAAAAAAAGATTACAACAGATTATCTGTAGATTTTGGACTTGGTGTTCATAATGTTTCTACACCTGTTTCTGTAGGAAATGAATTAGCTTCACCAGGCTTTGGTTTTGCAAATATTGGTGTACGTTACATGTTTAACACTAACTTTGGTGTTAGAGGTACACTAGGGTATCACGAATTTACAGAAGCCTCAGGAACACCAATAAAATCTAACTATTATAGAACTTCACTAGAAGGAATAGTAAATATTGGTAGCCTTTTAGGTTTCGAAAAATGGACACAAAGGTTTAACTTACTAGGTTATGCAGGTGGTGGACTATCAAGTTTATCTACCATTCAACCTGTAGATAGAGGTCCTGATGGAATTTGGCACTATGTAGCAGGAATAACACCTCAGTTTAAGTTGTCTAATAAAGTATCTCTTTTTGCAGATGTTTCTACGATCTTTCACCAATACCAAGATGCAAGTTTTGATGGTTCACAAATAGCTAATCCAGATGAAATTTCTAATAGCTTGTTAAATTTTGGGTTAGGTGTAAACGTGGCAATTGGGAAAAAAGAAAAACATGCCGATTTTTATAGAGACGCTGTACAAAAAGAGCCTAAAATAAAAGAACCAAAAAAGAAAAAAGAAAGAACTAAAAAAGAAAAGGTTTCTAAGAAAGACAATTCTACAGATAAGCTAAGTAGAAGAGAGCAAAGAAGACTTGAGAGAGAAAGAAGAAGAGCCATGAAAGAGACCTCTTTAGACCCAGAAGAAGAAATAGAAGTGTTAAAAACTAGATTGGCTAAGGCAGAAAATGAAATTGAAGAATTAAAGACTAAAGAAGCTGCTAATCCAAACAAAGAATTAATTATGACTGAGCTTGATGAGCGTTATGTTAAACGTGAAGAGCTAGAAAATAGTAAATATGCAGATCGTATTTCTGGAGGTAATGTTGGCTTTATTAGAGCACTTTTAGATAGGGGTTATATAAACGTATTCTTTGATACTGGAAAATCTGAAGTGCAACAAGGTTCTATGAACGAGATAAATTATTTAAAACAATTCTTAAAAGACAACCCATACTTCAGAGCAAATATAATTGGTTATGCAGATGAAACAGGGTCTACAAGTGGTAACGAAAGGTTATCTAGCAAAAGAGCTAAAGCTGTATTTGATATTTTAGTGGATGCAGGAATTAGCCCTTCTAGAATGACGTATGCAGGTGCAGGTGTAGATGCTACTGTTAGTGGCAAAGCTAGGCAGTTTGCAAGAAGAGTAACATTTCAAATTATTCAATAAAAACGCAACCTAATAAAAAAAGCATCTACTAAGTAGATGCTTTTTTTTTATTTCTTTAATAGATAGGCTGTTTTTATAAAATCTACCTTAGGATATTTATCTCTTATAAAACGATTCCCAAACTTAGCTATAGAATCTTGTTTTCTTCCTAACTTATCTCCATATCCATCGTAAAACTTTAGTACAACATCTTCTCCTTTTGTAACCTTAGCAATAACCGGAAAACCCTTTACACCTCCATAATCTAGTTTATCTAAACGATAATTATCTTTTAAATTAATAAAAATCTGATTAGATCTTGTTTCTTTTCCTCCTCTAGCAAAAGAAATCGTCATCTTAGAATTTTCTTTAATAACTGGCTCATCTTCTATCCCTTTTCTCCAAGCTTTATTTAAAATCGAGTCGTTATGAATACCAAACTGAGCAACAAAATCTGGCACTACTCGAAAAATGGCAACATCCTTATAATAATTTCTTTTTAAAAGTTGATAAAAACGATCTACACCTTTTGGTGACCATTCTCGTTTTGCATATACTTCAAAATTTCCTTTTGTAGTTTCAAAACGTGCTCTAAATTCTTCAGGTGCCTCTTCTTCAGTCCATTTTTCTTTAAATAATTTAGGACTACAAGCAACCATATAGACAAGTAATAATAAAGGAATAAATTTTTTCATTTGTTAAATATTTTGAAACGAAGATAATAAATGATGTTGAACATATTTTACTCTACATTTGTAGAATTAAATATTTTGTTCTATGTTTGTAGAACATATTAAAAAAGAATCATGCAATTATCTAAAGCAGAAGAACAAGTAATGCAGTTTTTGTGGAAACGAAAAAAAGCATTTTTAAAAGAATTATTAACCGATTTCCCAGATCCAAAACCAGCCACAACAACTTTGGCAACATTATTGAAACGCATGCATGGTAAGGGATTTATCGATTACATCACACATGGCAAGTCTAGAGAATATTATCCGATAGTAAAAAAATCTGATTACTTCGCTAACCATGTAAATGGTTTAATTAAAAACTTTTTTAATGATTCTGCCTCTCAGTTTGCTTCATTTTTCACCAAAGAAACTAACCTAAGTGAAAAGGAATTGAAGGCTTTACGAGAAATTATAGATAAAAAAATAGAAGATAAAAAAAATGATTAGTTATTTCATAAAATTCACAATTTGTTTAGGACTGCTTCTCGCTTTCTACCATTTGGTGCTAGAAAAAGAGAAGATGCACACCTTTAATCGTTTCTACTTGCTAGGAAGTGTTTTGTTTTCTTTGCTGGTTCCTTTTGCAATCCTATATGTAGAACCTGCACCATTACTACTAAAAGAGTTTTCAGCAATTCCTTCTGCTAATAATTTTACATCAAATGTTACATTACCTGCCACAGAAAATACGGTACAAATTTGGACTGTAGAGAATATTATAGTTGGTGTTTATTTTATAGGTCTACTTCTACTTTCTATTCGATTTATTAAAAATCTAGTGGATATCATTTCAGTGATTCAGAAAAACAAACAAAAGAAAATAAACAAAGCAATTTTGGTCTTGGTTGAAGAAAAAATACTTCCTCATAGTTTCTGGAATTTCATATTTGTGAATAGAAACGAATATGAAAACAACAATTTAGAAAACGAATTGTTTACGCATGAAATCACTCATGTTACACAAAAACACACTTTCGATATTTTACTAATAGAACTTCTTCAAATTGTCCTGTGGTTTAATCCGTTCTTGTTTTTGATTAAAAAAGCCATTCAATTAAATCACGAATATTTAGCAGACGATTCTGTAATAAAATCACATAAAAATATTTTCCGTTATCAAACACTTTTGTTGGATAAAGCAACATGGAATAACAAATATTACTTGGCCAGTAATTTAAACTATTTAGTAACTAAAAAAAGATTAAAAATGATGACAAAAAAAACTCACAAATATTGCTGGTTAAAGCAATTGGCGATTGCTCCATTATTAGTTGGATTATTTTTTGTTTTTGCAGAACGAGTTGAAGCACAGCAAAAAGAAAATTCTAAAGTAAAAGTGGAGACAATTGTTGAAGATGTAACGTATGTAGAAGATGCAAATTTGCAAGAAAGTGAATTGTACAAAGAATTTGTAAATAGAAGAGGCTATTTCTTCTTTAAAGACAAAAACGGAAAAGAAATTAGTAAGAAATATAACGAACTTTCCGCTGAAGAAAAAAAGAGAATTGTTCCACCACCACCTTTAAAGAGAAGTAAAAAACCAATTCAAAAAGAATTGTATAACAAACTTAAAAATAAGGAAAAATATGCTGTTTGGATAGATGGAAAGGTTACAGAAAATTCTGAGTTAAATAAATACAAATACAACGATTTTGCGAGTCATTCCATAAGCATTGTGTACAACAATGCTAGAAGCAAGCGTTTTCCTCAAGAATATCAGGCAAGTTTACAAACAGAAGCGTATTTTAATAAACTCAATAAAAAACGAACAGAAGAGTTTATAGCCTTTTTAAAGAAAGAAAAAGGTCTTGTTGAAGTTAAAAAACTTAATAAAACCAAACAAACAGAGTCAAAGTCAAGTAGTAAAAAAGACACTTCCAAAGTAAAATTTCACAAAGACTGGTTCATTACAATTGATGGTGAAAAATACTACTACACTTTTGATAAAAATGAACGAATTGCAAGGTATTACAAAAACGGTAAACAAGTTGACTTGGATATTGTTGCAGAGTATAAAAAAAAGAACAAATATTTTGAAGAACTAAAAAACACTGGCAAACACTATGTGTTTAAATCTAAAGAAGAGCAACAGCTTATAGATAGTGAGTTTTCAGATTTGGGAGGAATGTACTTTAGAATGCCTAGAGCAGATAAGAATAAAGTAAAACGTCCTAAAAATCCAGTGATACCAT
>CAYZDK010000006.1:0-30613 GCA_964477255.1 uncultured Polaribacter sp. | reverse complement strand
ATGCCTAGAGCAGATAAGAATAAAGTAAAACGTCCTAAAAATCCAGTGATACCATACGTAAGACTGAGAAAAGATGGTAAAGTTTGGTATAAGAAAAGAGAAGAACTTACAGAAGAAGAAAAATTACTACTACCTCCTGCTCCTCCAAGGGCAAATGTAAGTGAAACACAAAAAGAGAAATATAAAAAAGTATTAAAAGAATGGACAGAAAGAACTAGTTCAAATTCTTATAGCCTACCTAGTAGTAATGGTTCAAAAAATAGTCTTTTAAAAAAAACTGTATTAAAAGATATTGCAACGAATAAAAAACTATTTATAATTATCGATAATGATAAATTTAAAATTAGTTATGACAGTACTTTTAAAAATATAGTTTCAATATCTTTTGAACAAATAGAAAAAATGATATCAGATTTATCCGATAACCAAATTAAAAACACCTTTATTTTTAGCAAAACTAATGATTTTAAGAAATTTAGAAAATTACCCTCAAGTGCAGAAGAATATAAGGATGATTTGGAAATATTCATCGTTAAATCTGATTATGAAATTATTACTTTAAAAAATGAAAATGGAAAGAAAAATGAATTTCCAAAATTTCATATGGCTTTAGATAATAAAGATAAAATTAATTATGAATCAAAAGTTTCACAATTAGCTGAGTTATTTAAAAAATATAATATTAAAAACTTAACAATTTAAAAATCCAAAACCCTCGAAATTTCGAGGGTTTTTCATGTAACAAATTCTTTTAAAACACGTTATACTTTAATAAAACTAAATTATCGTGCTTAAAAACTTCTTTATCCTCTGCTCAGGAGCTGATAGAAATCTAATTAATGAATGCGCAAACGGAGAACAAAATAAATTTGCAGGAATTGGGGCTACAGTTTTTTTTACTGCAGTAATGGCAACTATTGCTGCATCTTATGCTTTATATACCGTTTTTAGTAACATAGGAATAGCTCTTGGTTTTGGCATCATTTGGGGCTTGCTAATTTTTAATCTAGATCGTTATATTGTTTCTACCATTAAAAAATCTAACAATACAAAGAAAGAATTCTTACAAGCAACGCCTAGAATTTTGCTTGCAATTATTATAGCTGTAGTAATTTCTAAACCCTTAGAATTAAAATTATTTGAAAAGGAAATCAACCAGGTTTTGTTAGAAGAACAAAATCGAATGACTTTAGAAAATAAAAATCAAATTGCTGCAATTTTTAGTCCAGAAATAGAAAGGCTAGAAAACGAAATATCCAATCTAAAACAAGAAATTGTTACCAAAGAAAACGAAACAAACAATCTTTATGCGATATACATTGCAGAAGCAGAAGGTACAGCAGGCACTAAAAAACTAGGTAAAGGGCCTGTGTATAAAGAAAAAAGAGAAAAACATGATACATCTCTAGGAGAATTAAAACAACTTAGAACTACAAATAATGCCAAAATTTCAGACAAAGAAAGTAAAATTTCTGAATTAACAGCAAACCAAAAAATAGCTGAAAGTGATTCTAAACCTATTATTGCAAATGTAAATGGTTTAATGGCAAGAATAGATGCACTAAATAAACTTCCTTTTTTACCTTCGTTTTTTATCTTTTTACTGTTCTTAGCTATAGAAACTTCGCCAATTATTGCAAAGTTACTAGCCCCAAAGAGCGAATACGATTTAAAGTTAGAAGAAAAAGAATCTGCTCTACAAACTTGGGTGAAACAACAAGTACAGCAAAGAGAGCAAATGTTAGCATCAGATATTGCCATAGATAATAAAGTATACAAAGATCTAACACAAGAGGAAGCTTTGTATAACTACAAACAAAAAATGGCAAAAGAGCTAATGAAACTTCAAGCAGATGCGTTTTACAAAAAGCAACAAAAGATGCTTTAACATAGCGTCTTATCTCTAAATTACTAAACAAGCTTAGCCCAGATTGAAACGACATCCTTTTTTGAAAAAAAAGATATAGTGAAAAGCTGGAAATAGCTACTAAAACTCTATAAAATAAAAAAAAGCTTTCCAATTCAGGGAAGCTTTCCATTGGTTAACAAAACCACGACACTTTTACGAAAGTGCCAAAACAACACAACTAATTTCACTTTAACAAAAAGTGATTTACAAATATACTTTGCTTTTATAAGAAACAAAAACAAATAGTACTTTTTTTTACTACACAACAATAGTCATTTAATTCATTGATTGTATCTTTGCACACTTTAACAATAATCACAAATTTGTATTGCCATGCAATTATCAGAACAAGAAGTTGTACGAAGAGAAAAATTAGGAAAACTACGCGAATTAGGCATAAATCCATATCCAGCTAATTTATTTCCAGTTAATTCCAACTCAAAAGAAATAAAAACAACTTTCGAAGAAGGTAAAACGGTAACCATAGCAGGACGTTTAATGTCTAGAAGAATTCAAGGAAAAGCTTCTTTTGCTGAATTACAAGATGCAGAAGGCCGTATTCAAGTATACTTTAATCGCGATGAAATTTGTACAGTAGAAGACAAATCTTTATACAATGATGTGTACAAAAAATTACTAGATATTGGCGATTTTATTGGAATTACTGGAACACTTTTCACTACTAAAGTTGGCGAGAAAACAGTAATGGTTAAAGAGTTTAAATTATTATCAAAGTCTTTAAAACCACTTCCACTTCCAAAAGTAGATGCAGATGGCAATACCTATGATGCTTTTAACGACCCAGAATTACGTTACAGACAACGTTATGCAGACTTAGTGGTAAACCCAAATGTAAAAGAAGTATTTGTAAAGCGAACAAAACTGTTTAATGCAATGCGTACTTTTTTTAACGATGCTGGTTATTTTGAAGTAGAAACACCAATATTACAACCTATACCTGGTGGTGCAGCTGCAAGACCTTTTGTTACCCATCACAACTCTTTAGATATTCCTTTGTACATGAGAATTGCGAACGAGTTATACCTAAAAAGATTAATTGTGGGTGGTTTTGATGGTGTATATGAGTTCTCTAAGAATTTTAGAAACGAAGGAATGGATAGAACTCACAATCCAGAATTTACTGCTATGGAAATCTATGTAGCTTACAAAGACTACAACTGGATGATGGAATTCTGCGAACAATTACTAGAATATTGTGCAATTGCAGTAAACGGAACTTCTAAAGCAACCTTTGGCGAACATAAAATAGATTTTAAAGCACCATACAAACGCATTACTATGCGTGATTCTATTCTAGAATTCACAGGGTTTGATATTTACGAAAAATCGGAAGCTGAGATACGAAAAGCTGCCGAAGATATGGGCATTGAGGTAGATGATACCATGGGTAAAGGAAAGTTAATTGATGAGATTTTTGGAGAGAAATGTGAAGGCAACTACATACAACCAACATTTATTACAGACTACCCAAAAGAAATGTCGCCATTGTGTAAAGAACATAGAAAAAATCCTGAGTTAACAGAGCGTTTTGAATTAATGGTTTGTGGTAAAGAAATTGCAAACGCATATTCTGAGTTAAACGATCCAATAGACCAACGTGAACGTTTTGAACATCAATTAAAATTAGCTGCAAAAGGAGATGATGAAGCTACAGAGTTTATAGATCAAGACTTTTTACGTGCTTTAGAATACGGAATGCCGCCAACTTCTGGAATGGGAATAGGAATGGATCGTTTAATTATGTTTCTAACCAACAACCAATCCATTCAAGAAGTGTTGTTTTTTCCTCAAATGAGGCCAGAAAAAAAAGCGCCTGCTGTAGAACTTAATGAGGAAGAAAAAGCTGTATTAAGCATCTTACAAAAAAGCGAACAAATAGAACTGAACGACTTGAAATCGCAGTCTGGTTTATCAAATAAAAAATGGGACAAAACCATTAAAGGTCTAACAAAAAAAGACGTTGCAAAAGTTTCTAAAACTGAAAAAGGTTTAATTGTTGAGGCTTCATAACTAAAATTATTGAAATAAAAAAAGAGGTAATTCGTAGTTACCTCTTTTTTTGTGTCGCTACGTATCTAAAATATTTTTACTAACTTTAAAAATAATCACTAAAAAAATAGTTTATCGATGATGTATTTAAATTAATCATTGTTAAGTTTTGGCTTCATTTGTTATGAAAAAAATAAGTAAATTACTTTTTTTACCACTAACTCTTTTCTTCATAAGTCCAGCAATTGGGCAAGAAGTTTCTATATCTACAATCAATATAACTAAAGAACACTCTTCAGTTACTTTAGACAATTTAGAATACCAATTATCTGATGATAATATTGCATACTTTAATAATGGCAGTAATATTGCTGTAAAACTACAAGTGCCTAAAGGTTTGGCAAAAAAAGGAAACTATATCTATCTTTCCTACGCTTTAATAGACACTATAGAAGTTTGGACTAAAGACGCCTTTGGTCAATTACATAAAGACTTTAAAACAGGGCAATCTTTCGAATACAAATCAAGACCATTTACATCTACAGACTTTGTATTTCCTGTAAAGAATAATGTAGAAACATATTATTTTAAAATTTACAGTTCTAAACCAATTGTATTACCTTTTAAAGTTTTAAACACAAAAGATTTACTAAAAAGTCTCACAACAAAAGATTTAATTTTTGGACTCTTTGCAGGTATTATTTTGGTTATGTTTCTGTATAACTTAGTTCTTTACTTTGCTACTAAAGAGGTTAGTTATGCGTATTATGTTTCGTACCTTATTGTTCTCTTAGTAACCCAACTTGCTTTGTTTGGTTATACAGATCGTTTTTTACTTTATAATCTACCAGAATTAAACGATAAATTCGCAGTATTATCTGGTGCTTTGGTAGCTATTGCATCTGTATTTTTTGTAACTAATTTTTTACAATTAAAACAAAAAGCTCCATTATATGCAAAACTACTTTTTATGGTAGTGTACCTAGATAGTATTGCAATTGTATTTTTATTACTAGATTGGAGTATACTTGCCTTTCACTGGGTAAATTTCACTTCTTTTTATGGCTCTATAGTTGGAATTATTGCTAGTATTAAGCTAACAAGAGAAGGTTTTAGACCTGCAAAAATATTTCTTGTAGCTTGGTCTTTATTTCTAATTAGTGTTATTGTTTTTGCCCTTGTAAATATTGGTATTATTCCATACAAACCTTATTTGCATGGTGCAATGCTTTTTGGTGCTAGTGTAGAAGTTTTTTTAATTTCTCTCGCATTGCCAGATAGGATAAACTCACTGCGTATACAAAAAGATAAATCTAAAAGAGAGTTACTAAAAATAGCAAAGGAAAACGAACTAATTATTGTTAACCAAAATAGGCTTTTAGAAGAGAAAATTAAAGAACGAACTAAAGAAGTAGAAAAAGTAAATGTCGAAATAAAAGCTACTTTAGAAAACCTACAAAAAACACAAATACAATTAGTACAATCGGAAAAGATGGCTTCTTTAGGAGTGTTAACTGCAGGTGTTGCTCATGAAATTAACAACCCACTTAATTACATACTTGGAGGTCATGCAGCAATTTTAAAGAAGTTTAAAGAGAAAAATGCTAACATTTCTAAAAAAGAAATTGAAGATTATCTAGATTGGATAAAAGTTGGTGGCGAAAGAGCAAGTAAAATTGTAAAAAGTTTAAATATCTATAGCAGATCTAATACAGACCATACAGAAGCATGTGACTTGAATGAAATTGTACAGGGCTGTATAACAATGATTTCACACACCTGTAGTAGTTCAATACTATTTGATACTAAACTTAATAAAAACATAAAAAAAGTAAAAGGTAGTAGTAGTAAATTGCATCAAGTAATTCTAAATGTACTTGGTAATGCTGTTGATGCTATTGTAAATGAAGGAAATATTTCCATAACTACGAATACAGAGAATAATAAAACATTCGTAGAAATTAAAGATTCTGGCACAGGAATACCTGAAGAAAATATAAAAAAGGTATTAGATCCGTTTTTTACTACAAAAGCACCAGGTAAAGGAACAGGTTTAGGCTTGTCTATTGTAAATGCAATTGTTTTAGAACACGGAGGAACAATTAATTTTAAATCGCAAATAAATAAAGGTACAAGAGTAATAATTAGTTTTCCTGTTTTAGAAGATTAATGGAAACCCACAATAACAGTGTTATAAACTTCAATATTCTTCTGTATAATTATTAACCTTTATACTTCATAGGTAAGTGCACCACTTTTTTTGTATCAAAGAAATCTTCTTCAAAAAAATCTTTTAAATCATAAATGGTTGCAGTAGTATATTTCTGTAATTCTTCAGCTAAATCACCTCCTTTTAAATACAAAATTCCATTTTTTAAAGAATGCTGTTGCTGTTTTTTTACTTTACCTTTTGTCCATCTTACAAAAGTTTCCATTTGTGCAACAGCTCTGCTTACAATAAAGTCGTAAGTATCTGTAACCTCTTCTACTCTGCCATGTGTAGTTTGCACATTTTCTAATCCCAAACCAGCAACTACTTCATTCACCACTTTTATTTTTTTCCCAATAGAATCTACCAAATGAAATTGCGTTTCAGGAAATAAAATTGCTAATGGAATTCCAGGAAAACCCCCTCCAGTTCCAACATCCATTACTTTTGCGCCAGCTTTAAAGCCCATTACTTTTGCAATTCCTAAAGAATGTAAAACATGACGTAAGTACAATTCATCTATATCCTTTCTAGAAACTACATTAATTTTTAAATTCCAATCTTTATAAAGCTCTTGAAGTTTATTAAACTGCTCTATTTGGTTATCAGATAAATTTTTAAAATATTTGTGTAGGATGTCCATAACTAAAATTATTATCAAAAATAGTTATTTAGAAAACAACTCTAAAGAAAAGCAATAGTTTCTATGGAGTAAAAATTTAAAAAGCGTATTTTTGATTACTTAAATTAATACATGAAAAAAATATCTTTCTCACGAGTAGACAAAGCAAAATTTTTTAGAACCTTAAACAAACGAGTAAATACCTATTTTAAGGAAAATAACATAAAAAGAACTGGTAACTGGAAATTATACAGCAAAGCAATACTAATGTTTGCGCTATTCATAGTGCCTTTCATTTTAGTACTAACTGTAAATATGCCACAATGGGCTATGGTCTTGTTAATGGTTGTTACTGGGATTGGTATGGCAGGTGTTGGTATGAATGTTATGCACGATGCAAATCATGGCTCTTTTTCTGGTAAAGCTTGGGTAAATAAACTAATGGGTAGTAGTATTTATATTTTAGCTGGTAATGTATACAATTGGAAAGTGCAACATAATGTTTTACACCATACATTTACCAATATTAAAGATCATGATGAAGATATAGATGCAGGAAGAATTATTCGTTTTTCTAAACATTCTAAATGGTTAAAAATCCATAAGGTTCAAAAGTATTATTCGATATTTTTATATGGATTACTAACTATAAACTGGGCAATTACTACAGACTTTAAACAAATGCACCGTTATTTAAAAAGAAAATTATCTTATGGTGAATTTCCAAACCCTGCAAAAGAGTGGACAAAATTAGTTATCTCTAAGCTGATATATTATTCGCTTTGGATTGTTTTGCCAATAGCTGTTCTAGATATTGCTTGGTGGAAAGTACTTATTGGTTTTTTTGTAATGCATTATACAGCTGGTATGATTTTAAGCTTGGTTTTTCAATTGGCTCATATTGTACCAAAAACAGAAATGCCAGTGCCAGATAAAGATGGTAATTTAGAACATACATGGGCTGTACACCAATTGTATACTACATCTAATTTTGCACCAAGTAACTGGATTGTTAATTTTTACACTGGTGGTTTAAATCATCAAGTAGAACATCATATTTTCCCACATATTTCTCATATTCATTATAACAAATTAGCAGAAATTGTAAAAAACACTGCTAAAGAATTTAACTTGCCCTACAATGAGTATGAAACAACTAGAAAAGCAATAATAGAACACTTTAGACATCTTGGTGTCTTAGGGCAGAAACCAGAATTAGCATAAAACAAAAAATCATGTCTAACCCACTTTCAGATAGAATAAATAGCTTACCTACCTCGCAAACGTTAGCAATGGCTGCAAAAGCTAGAGAGTTACGTGCTGCTGGAAAAGATATTATTGGCTTAAGCCTAGGAGAGCCAGATTTTAACACGCCAAATTTCATTAAAGATGCAGCAATAAAGGCTATAAATGACAACTATAACTCGTACACGCCTGTAGATGGTTATGTAGAATTAAAAGAAGCAATCTGTAATAAATTTAAACGAGATAATGGATTAGAGTACCAACCAAACCAAATCGTTGTTTCTACCGGTGCTAAACAATCTATTGCTAATGTTGCGCAAGTATTGTTAAATCCTGGAGATGAAGTTCTACTACCAGCTCCATATTGGGTTAGCTATTCTGCAATAGCTACGTTGTGCGAAGCTACTTTTGTTGAAATACCTTCTTCTATAGAAACAAATTTTAAAATTACACCTACTCAATTAGAAGCTGCTATTACTCCTAAAACAAAAATGATTTTCTTTAACTCACCTAACAATCCTAGTGGAACTATTTACACTGAAAGTGAGTATAGAGCATTAGCTGCTGTTTTAGAAAAACATCCACACATCTATATTCTATCAGATGAAATTTACGAGCACATTAACTATGGCACAAAACCATTTAGTTTTGCTGCTATTGATAGCATGTACGATAGAACCATTACTATAAATGGATTGGCAAAAGCATTTGCAATGACTGGTTGGAGAATTGGTTATTTAGGTGCACCTGAATGGATTGCTAAAGCTTGCACTAAAATGCAAGGGCAAATTACCTCTGGAACCAATTGTATTGCACAAAGAGCCGCTATTACTGCTGTATCTGCTTCAGTTTCTCAGATACAATTTATGGTAGACGAATTTAAGTCTAGAAGAGATATCATTATAAGCTTACTAAAAGAAATTCCTGGTTTTAATGTTAATATGCCAGATGGTGCGTTTTATGTTTTTCCTGACATCTCTGCATTCTTTGGCAAAACTATAAAGGATAAAAAAATAAATTCTGCAAATGATTTTTCTATGCTTTTATTAGAAGAAGCAAATGTTGCCACAGTAACAGGAGAGGCATTTGGTGCGCCTAATTGCATTAGATTGTCTTATGCAGCTTCTGAAAATCAAATTAGAGAAGCAATAAAAAGAATTAAAGAAGTACTAAGCTAAACAAAATATTTTTGTGCAAGTTAAAAATCTCACAGTTACAAATGTGAGATTTTTTTTTACAATAAAATTAATACTAAAGCTACTGTAAATATAGAAATCTTTACAACAGTGCATATCGCATTTTGGCAAGTTGCATTGTGTTTCTCTATTATTGATTTCATTTTAGAAAGTGTTGTTTTTCCTCTATTATTTCGTATTCCGTTTTTATAAACTGAGTTTAAAATACCTCTTTCTGATGTGGTGCTATACGTTGCTATCATGGTGTTTGTTTTTTGATTGATTACACTTTATAGACGTATTAGAGATAATTTTGTTACAGACTATACTTCTAAGTTACCTTAAAATCTTGTTAATTTGTTCAATTCTAAGCACCTCAAAATAATTGTTAGATATGTTATAGAACTGCAAAAAAGCACACCTTTTTAATTAAAGATGTGCTTTTATATTATTGTAAAAATTATGGTTTAGTCTACATTATCGTGTAAAAAAGAATTGTTAGATTTTAATCCTAAATCGTCATTATCTTTCTTAATTGCAGTCTCTTTTTTACTAAGGGTTGCAGATTTATCTAAATCTACTCCCATTCTTTTGTAAGCTGGCTGGCGTTCTATTTCATCTATATTTTTACTTAAGTTTTCATTAAAATTATAGTTGAATTTTTTCATTTTCTTCTTTCGCTCTTCAGCTCTAGAACGCATTTCACTTATCGTTAAATCTAATGGAGATATTTCTTCACTTGTAGTTTCAATATCGTTTATTTCAGATTGTGATTTTGTAGTTTTTAATTCTAATTGTAGCTCTTCATCTTCTATTTTCTTTTCTACAATTTTTGAGCTTTTTGTAATTGTTGGCTCTACATCAAAATCGTTTAAAACATAACGTGTTTCTTTTTTTGCAATAATTTCTTCTGCATCAACTACTTCTATTTCGTTAATGTTGGTTATTTCATTTGACTTACTCTCATGCTTTATTTCTGCATCTTTAGTTATTTCTGTATAAGAATGCAAAGGAGTTTCAAAGGCAATTTCTGCTTGTAAACTATCTAGATTGTCTTCTGATTGCTCTTCTGTTTTATTTACCACATTAGTAATTATAAAATCTTCTGGAGAGATCTGTTCTAGACCAATTTCTTCATAATTTACTGGTGTATTTCTAATAGTATCTGTGGTAGAAACAAGGTCCATTTTAGGTGTTTCTTCATCATCATAATCATGCAAAACATGTACAACCTTCTCTGAGTTTTGTGCTGTAGGTTCATCTAACCTTGGAGATTTTTCGAACTTTTGTTCTCCAAAAGTATAGGTTGCTTTTTGCTCATCTTCTAAAGTATGTACAATTTTTTTCTCTTCTGTATTTGTTATGGTGCCTTGTTGGTCTGGCGCAAAACCTGTAGCTACGATGGTAACAGAAATAGCTTCGCCAAGTTCTTCATCTTCTCCAATACCCATAATAATATTTGCATCGTAACCAGCTTCTTGTTGAATAAAATCATTTATCTCTCCAATTTCATCAATAGTTACTTCATTTGTTCCGGAGACAATTAATAACAATACATTTTTGGCTCCTGTAATTTTATTGTCATTTAGTAGAGGAGAGTCTAAAGCTTTGACAATAGCACTTTTTGCTCTTTCTTTACCTTCTTCTTTTGCAGAACCCATTATTGCTGTACCACTGTTAGATAAAACAGTTTTAGCATCATGTAAATCTATATTTTGTTTGTAATGGTGTGTTATAACTTCTGCAATACCTCTAGAAGCTGTAGATAACACCTCATCTGCTTTTGAGAAACCTGCTTTAAAACCTAAATTACCGTAAACTTCACGTAATTTATTGTTGTTAATTACAATTAAAGAATCTACATTTTCGCGCAGTTGTTCGATACCAGCTTGAGCTTGTTTTGCTCTATTTCTTCCTTCGAACTGAAAAGGCATTGTAACAATACCAACAGTTAAGATATCCATATCTTTAGCAATCTTAGCAATAATTGGAGCTGCACCAGTACCTGTACCACCTCCCATTCCTGCAGTAATAAATACCATCTTTGTTTGGGTATTTAACATTTGCTGAATCTCTTGCATGCTTTCTTTAGCAGCTTGTGCACCAATTTCTGGATTTGCTCCTGCCCCCAAACCTGCAGTTAAGTTGGCTCCTAACTGGATTTTATTTGGAACAGGGCTATTGTCTAGTGCTTGAGCATCTGTATTACAGATTACAAAATCTACACCTCTAATTTGTTGTGCAAACATGTGATTTACTGCATTACTACCACCACCTCCAACACCAATTACTTTTATAGTGTTAGATTGTTTTTTTGGCATCTCAAATAAAATGTTATCAAATTCTGCGCTCATAATAACGTTTATTTTTTAGTTGTTTTTCTTGATTCTTTATGATTATTCTGCGTTGTCTAAAAACTCTTTTAACCCATCTGTGAATTTTTCGAAGAACGATTTCTTTTTTGGTTTTGGCTTTTCAACTACCACAGGCTCTTCTATTTCTTGCTCTGTATTCTGTTCTATTTCTTCTTCTATTTCTTGCTCTTCTTCGCTATTAATATCACGCTCTAAGCCTTCCATTAATAAACCAACTGCGGTAGCAAAAGAAGGGCTAGAGAGTGCTTCATCAGAGTCTCCTGCTAGATGTTCATTAGGGTAACCAATTCTCGCATCCATACCTGTAATATATTCTACAAGTTGTCTAAGATGTTTTAGTTGCGCTCCCCCTCCTGTTAAAACGATACCAGCAATTAATTTTCCTTTTGCTGTTTCGTGTCCGTAATTCTTAATTTCTAAATATACATGCTCTATTATTTCTTGCACTCTTGCGTGTATTATTTTAGATAGATTTTTAAGCGTTATTTCTTTTGGCTCTCTACCTCTTAATCCTGGTATAGAAACTATTTCTGTTTCTTTATTTTCACCTGGCCATGCAGAACCAAATTTTAGTTTTAGTAATTCTGCTTGTTTTTCAATAATAGAACATCCTTCTTTAATATCTTCTGTAATAACATTTCCGCCAAATGGTATTACTGCTGTATGACGAATTATACCATCTTTAAAAATGGCTAGATCTGTTGTTCCACCACCTATATCAATTAATGCAACACCTGCTTCTTTTTCTTCTTGACTCAATACTGCTGATGCTGATGCAAGTGGTTCTAAGGTGATTTCATTTAGGTTTAATCCTGCACTTTTTACACATCTTCCTATATTTCTAATAGAAGAAACTTGCCCTACTACTACATGAAAATTGGCCTCTAAACGACCACCATACATTCCTATTGGTTCTTTTATATCGGGTTGAGAGTCTACTTTAAACTCTTGCGGTAAAACATGTATTATTTCTTCTCCAGGTAGCATTACAAGCTTATGCACCTGATTTACCAAATTGTCTATATCTGCCTCATTAATTACCTCTTCTGCATCATTTCTTGTAATGTAATCGCTGTGATGAAGGCTTCTTATGTGTTGCCCTGCAATACCAACAACCACATCGTCTATTTTTATTCCTGATACACTTTCTGCTTCTTCTACCGCTTGTTGTATAGATTGTATAGTTTGTGTTATGTTGCTAACAACACCTCTTTTAACCCCTAAACTTTTTGCTTTGCCAATACCAACAACTTCTATTTTACCATATTCGTTTTTACGACCAATCATGGCAACTATTTTTGTGGTACCAATATCTAAACCAACTGCTATTTTAGTATTTTCCATTTTGATTTATTTAGTGCACACAACTTGGTTGTGATATTTAACATTTATTCTTTTATAATTATGAATCGTTTCGTCTAAAAGTGCTTTCTTATAAAACGCTTTTATTTTTTTAAATTTTACATCCATATTTTGGAGTGTTCCAAAATCTATTTTATAATCTCCACTTCTTACTGCAAAAGAATAGTTTTTTGCCATCTTTTTTATGCCTACAATTTCTTTACTTAGAAAATTATCTTCTTTAATTTTACGAATTAGTGGCAATAGTTCTTTTACATCTTTATCATTCTTAACATTAGAAACTAACACAACACGAGCTGAATATAAATTGGACAACGGAATTTTAACCCCGTTTTTGTCTATGTAAAAAGATTCGTTTTTGTTAATAACTCTTGCAATAGGATTACGTTGCTTTACCGTAGTTTTTAACACACCATCTACCGTTAAAAAAACAGAAGATTCTTCTACATATGGATTTGTTAACACCTCGTTTTCTAAATCATATAAATCTATTACAGATTTTGCTTTGTTTTGAATGGAATCTGTTTTTTGTATTAACAATTTATTAACGATATCAAAGGTTAAAAAATTATTGCTTCCTTCTTCAAATTCTATTTGTAAATCCCTAATATTTAGTTGGTTATTTTTTTTAGCCGAAAAACTGTAAACCAACCCCAAACTTAGCACTATTACTAAGAATAACAAGTATTTTAATGCTCTTTTAAATCGCATATTTTTCGTCTTTTAAAAGTAATTTTGTTACTTGCTCTATAACTACACCAATATCTCCTGCACCCAACATCGCTACTACTTTTGCATTTGATTGCGTGATAGTTTTGATAACTTCTTGCTTATGAATGTGTTTTTTGTCTGTATTAGAAACTCTTTTTAGCAATTCTTTTGTGTTAACTCCAGGTATTGGTTCTTCTCTTGCAGGATATATATCTAAAAGAGCTATTTCATCAAAGAGCGATAAAGAATTTGCAAAATCATCCATAAAATCTCTTGTTCTACTAAATAGATGTGGTTGAAATATTACTAATATTTTATCTTTAGGATACAGCTCTCGTAATGCATTTTGTACTGCTGTAATTTCTGTTGGATGATGTGCATAATCATCTACAAGAACTATATTATCTGTTTTAATTTTATAAGAAAATCTTCTTTGTACACCTCTATACGTTGTAATTTTAGATTTTATTATATCTAAAGGAATTCCATATACATCTGCCATAGCAATTGCAGCTAAAGCATTCATTAAATTATGTTTTCCTGGTAAAGAAAAGTTAATATTTAAAACTGTTGTTAGTGGAGTTTTTACATCAAAGACATAGGTACCATTTTCTATTCTTATATTAAATGCTACATAATCTGCATCTTCTTCAACTGCATAAGTTACCCCTTGTATTGGTATTCCTTTAGCTACGATTAAGGTGCCAGAAACTAACTGTGAAAATTCGTAAAATGATTCTTCTAATGCATTTACATTGTTGTAAATATCTAAGTGATCTGCATCTACAGAGGTTATACAGGCAATGTTTGGCTTTAATTTTAAGAAAGAACGATCAAATTCATCTGCTTCTACTACAGCAATTTTATCATCTCCAAGTATTAAGTTTGAGTTGTAATTTTCTGCAATTCCGCCTAAAAACGTAGTGGCATTTTCATGCGTCATTATATGACCTAAAATTGAAGATGTTGTGGTTTTTCCATGGGTTCCTGCAACAGCCAAACACTTTGTTTCTGCAGTAATTTTACCCAGAATTTCTGCCCTTTTTAGAATTGAAAATCCTTGATTTGTAAAATATTGCAATTCTGAGTGTGATTCTGGAATTGCAGGTGTATACACTACAGCAGTAGTTGTTTTATCTAAAAAAGGAACAGGTATTTCTGCTATACTATCATTAAAATGTATGGCAACATTTAATTGTTCAAGGGATTTGGTAATCTTAGTTGGCGTTTTATCATAACCAGCAACATTCTTACCATTTTTAGCAAAATATTTGGCAAGAGAGCTCATTCCAATACCTCCAATTCCTACAAAGTATATGTTCTTTATATGCTGTAAATTCATGGTAAAAGCTTTTCTATCTCATTAACAATATTTCTTGTTGCAGACGGTAATGCCAACTCTTTAATATTTGCTGATAATTGCATTTGTTTACCAGAGTCTTTTAAAAGCGTTTCAAAAACTAACGGAAAAGTTTGCAAATCTTTCTCTTGCAATAAAATTGCACCATGTTTATCTGCAATAGCTTTAGCATTTTTAGTTTGATGGTCTTCTGCCACATTAGGGGATGGAATAAATATAACTGGTTTACCAACGATACATAATTCGGAAACGGAGCTTGCACCAGATCTAGAAATTATTAAGTCTGCAGCTGCATAGGCAAAGTCCATTTTTTGTAAAAACTGATACACTTGAACATGTTCTAATTTGGTATACTTTTTATATTCTTCGAAATATAGTTTTCCGCATTGCCATATTATTTGTACATCTAGTTTTTTAAAAAAATCTAAATTAGACTCTACAAGCTTATTTATTGTTCTTGCTCCTAAACTACCTCCTAGAATCAATAACGTTTTTTTTGTGCTATTTAAGTTAAAAAACTTTTTCGATTCCTCATCTTTTTTGTGAATACTAAGTAAGTCTTCACGAACAGGATTTCCTGTTTTTACTAATTTATTTTTTGGAAAAAAACGATCTAAATTATCATAGGCAACACAAATAGAATTTGCTTGTTTTGCTAGAAATTTATTGGTAATTCCTGGATAGGAATTCTGTTCTTGAATTAAAGTAGGAATTCCCTTTTTATTTGCCATTAATAAAGTTGGCCCACTAGCAAAACCTCCTGTACCTATTGCTAAATCTGGCTTAAAAGAAGAAATAATTCTCGAAGCTTTTAGTAAACTGCTAAGCAATTTAAATGGAAACGATAAATTGTCTAATGTAATTTTTCGTTGAATTCCAGAAATCCATAGACCTTCAATTTTGTAACCAGCCTCTGGAACTTTTTCCATTTCCATTTTATTTTTAGCTCCTACAAATAAAAATTTTGCATTAGGGTACCTTGCTTTTAATTCGTTTGCAATTGCTATGGCAGGGTAAATGTGACCTCCTGTTCCACCTCCAGATAGTAAGAAATTATACTGTTTCATGTAAAATATCTAAAGGGTTATCGTCTAAAATATCTTCTTCTGTTTGCTCTTTAGAAGCACTAACACTAAGTATCATTCCTAGAGCAATACATGTCATCCAAATAGAAGTACCACCACTACTTATTAGCGGTAAAGTTTGCCCTGTTACAGGTAGTATATTTGTAGCAACAGCCATATTAATTGTAGCTTGAAAGATAATTGGAAAACCAACGCCAATTACCAAAAGTGTTCCGAAAATGGTGGTTGTTTTTCTTACTACTACTACTATTCTAAACAACAATAAAAAATATATTATTATAATTAAAGTAGCTCCTAAAAGACCGTATTCTTCAGTAATAATTGCAAAAATAAAATCTGAAGTAGACTGTGGTAAGAAATTTTTTTGAATACTTTTTCCTGGACCAACACCAATTGCTCCACCAGTTGCAATAGCTATTTTAGCTTTTTCTACCTGATAAGATTCTGAATTTTCTGAGTTTACAAAACTCTCTACTCTACTTTGCCAAGTTTGAACACGATTAGGCATTGCCTCAGGAAAAGCCTTTGCAATTAGTATAAAAAATACTAAAGCTAACAAACCTGCTCCTATAATAGCACCAATGTATTTTATAGGGTAACCACCTATAAAACATAACATTAGTACCATTGTAAAAATAATTGCAGTTGTAGAAAAGTTGGCTGGCAAAATTAAAGCCAAAACCAAACCAACTGGCAACCACAATTGCAAAAAGCTCTCTTTAAAAGTTATTGTTTTCTCTTTATTTTTGGCTAAATATCTGGCAACATATACCATTAAAACTAATGCAGCTAAAGTAGAAGTCTGAAAACCAATACCTGCAATTCTAATCCATCTGCTGGCATTAGCACCTCCAATTGTAGTTCCTTGCAACAATGTTACAACCAGTAAAATTACTACAACAGGTAGCAAAATTACAGATCCGCCAGAAAAGTAACGATATGGTATTTTATGGACTGCATATATAATTCCAAAACCAAACAACAACAACGCAATGTGTTTTACTAAATGCCCAAGTGTAGAACCAGAACCTACAACATATACCAAGTTTGTGCTTGCACTATATACAGGCATAAACGAAAAAATTGCCAAAATAGCCACAATAGCCCAAATGGTTTTATCTCCTTTTATATGTCGTAAAATTGTTTTCAAAGAAACTATAGATTTTTTACAGCTTGTTTAAACTTTCTTCCTCTGTCTTCATAATTATCAAACAAGTCGAAACTTGCACAAGCTGGTGATAATAAAACAGCATCTCCTTTATCTGCTAATTTATGTGCAACTTTTACGGCTTCTTCTGCACCTGCAGTCTCTATAATAGTATCTATTACACTAGAAAATGTGTTTTTAATCTTTTCATTTTCTAAGCCTAAGCATACAATAGCTTTTACCTTTTCTCTTACTAGTGGCAAAAGATCTGAATAGTCATTTCCTTTGTCTACACCACCTACAATCCAAACGGTTTGCTTTTCCATGCATTCTAATGCATAAAATGTTGCGTTTACATTGGTTGCTTTAGAATCGTTGATGTAAGAAACCTCGTTTATTTTTGCCACATTTTCTAAACGATGTTCTGCACCTTCGAAATTTGACAAACTTTCTTTAATAGACTCTTTTCTTACTTTTAATAATTGTGCAGCCATAGATGCAGCCATTGCATTTTTGGTGTTATGCTTTCCTTTTACTGATAAGCTTGATATTGGCATTTCTAATATATCTTTTGTTATGTTAATTATTATCTTATTGTCTTTTACAAAAGCTCCAAACTCTAACTCTTTTTCTAAAGAAAAAGGTACAAGTGTAGCTCTTGTTGTATGGTGTTTTAACCAGTTTGAAATGGCTTCATTATCTAAATCATAGATTAAAAAGTCTTTTTCTGTCTGGTTTTTTGTTATTCGAAATTTTGAAGCAACATACTTATTAAAATCGTTTTCATATCTGTCTAAATGATCTGGAGTAATATTGGTTATTATTGCAATATGACTATTAAAGTTTTCAACTCCATCTAACTGAAAACTACTTATTTCTAACACATAATTTTTAAATGTGTTTGTTGCAACTTGCATTGCAAAACTATCTCCAATATTACCAGCAACTCCAACATTTAAACCAGCATTTTTTAAAATATGGTGGGTTAATAATGTGGTAGTTGTTTTACCGTTAGAACCAGTAATTCCTACAATAGTAGCATTGGTAAATTCTGCAGAAAATTCCATTTCAGAAATAACAGGAACTTGTTTTTCTCTTAATAGTTTTATTAAGGAAACGGAGTCTGGAATTCCTGGGCTTTTCATAACTACATCTGCTTTTAAAATTTTTGCTTCTGTATGTTTTTCCTCTTCAAATTGAATGTTATTATGTAAAAGAACTTTTTTGTATTTACTTGCTATTTTTCCTTTATCTGAAAGAAAAACTTCATATCCTTTTTTTATTCCTAAAACAGCTGTTCCAACGCCGCTTTCACCACCACCTAAAACCACGAGTTTTTTCATTATTATCTTAGCTTTAGGGTAACCACTGTTAAAACTGCTAGTAATATTCCAACAATCCAGAAACGCACCACAATTTTACTTTCGTGGTAATTTAACTTCTGATAATGATGGTGTAATGGCGACATTTTAAAGATGCGTCTTCCTTCTCCAAACTTCTTTTTGGTGTATTTAAACCATGAAACTTGCAAAATCACAGATAAATTTTCAACAACAAATATTCCAGCTAAAATTGGCAGTAATAATTCTTTTCGAATTGCAATAGCAATTACAGCTATAATACCACCTATGGTTAAACTTCCTGTATCTCCCATAAAAACTTGAGCAGGGTATGTATTGTACCATAAAAACCCAATTAAAGCACCTGCAAAAGCTAGTATAAAAACAGTCATTTCTCCAGAATTTGGGATATACATTACATCTAAATATTCTGCAAAAATGATGTTTCCAGAAACCCAAGCAAAAACTGCCAAGGTAACTACCATAATGGCAGAAGAGCCTGCAGCTAAACCATCTATACCATCTGTTAAGTTGGCTCCATTAGAAACACCTGTTACTATAAAAACCGTAATAAATATGAAAATAATCCAACCATATTTTTCATATCCTTCTCCTAAAAACCGTAATGCTTTTGAGTAATCTAATTCGTTATTTTTAAAAAATGGTACTGTAGTTTTGGTAGATTTATGTGCTTCTCCAAAAACTATTTTTTTTCCATTGGATTGAATAATTTGTTGGTCTTCAGGGAGTTTTTCTTTTATAGTAACATTATCATTAAAGTAAAGCATAGAGCCTACAATTACGCCCAAACCAACTTGGCCTAAAACTTTGAACTTCCCCTTTAATCCTGCTTTATTTTTTTTGAATATCTTTATGTAATCGTCTAAGAAACCAATAAAACCCATCCATACTGTAGTAATCAATAGTATTATGGTATAGACATTATCTAATTTTGATAGTAAAATGGCTGGAATTAATGTTGCAAAAATGATAATAAGACCACCCATAGTTGGTGTACCTGCTTTTTGTTGCTGCCCTTCTAAACCTAGATCTCTAATAGTTTCGCCAACTTGCTGTCTCCTTAGATAATTTATGATACGTTTTCCGTAAATCGAAGAAATTAATAGTGATAAAATAAATGCTGCTGCCGCTCTAAATGTAATATACTGAAATACACTAGCTCCTGGAAAACTAAACTCACTTTCTAAATATTGGAATAAATAATACAGCATTTTAGTTAGTTTTTAAGTTGATTGAAACAATTTTGTACTTCTTCTAAATCGTCGAAATGAGATTTTACACCATTTACTTCTTGATAGTTTTCATGTCCTTTACCTGCAATTAAAATAATGTCTCCAGGCACAGCTAGTTTACAGGCAGTTTTTATAGCTTGCCTTCTATCTACAACAGATAATGTTTTTTTGTAGTTTTCTGCAGAAACTCCTTTTTCCATAGCATCTATAATAGATTGCGGATTTTCTGTTCTTGGATTATCGGAAGTAAAAATAGCTTGGTTACTAAGAGTTGCAGCTATAGTTGCCATTTTTGGTCTTTTGGTCTTATCTCTATCTCCACCACAACCAACAACAGTAAAAAGGGTTTCATTTCCGCTTCTTATATCATTTATAGTTTCTAAAACATTTTTTAATGCGTCTGGTGTGTGCGCATAATCTACAATAGCTGTAATTCTATCTTTTGAAATTGTATATTGAAAACGACCACTAACACTTTCTAGCTCACTAATTATAGTTAGTATATGCATCTTATCCATCCCTAACAGCTCTGCTGTTGCCTTGATAGCTAAAAGGTTGTAAATGTTAAATTCGCCAATAAGCTTGGTCCAAACTTCTGTTCCGTCTACGTTTATTAAAGTTCCAGAAAACTGCTTTTCTAAAATTTTAGCTTTAAAATCTGCAATTGTTTTTAAGGCATAAGAGTACTTTTTAGCTGCAGAATTTTGCAGCATATAACTGCCATTTTTATCGTCTATGTTGGTGATTGCAAAAGCAGATTTGGGTAAACCGTCAAAGAACGCTTTTTTAACATCTCTATATTCTGCGAAAGTCTTATGATAGTCCAAGTGATCGTGAGAAAGATTGGTAAAAATACCGCCAGCAAAGGTTAATCCTTCTGATCTTTTTTGATGAATTCCATGAGAACTAACCTCCATAAAACAATACGTAACCCCTTCTTTTATCATCTTATCTAAATAATAATTAATAGACACAGAGTTTGGTGTTGTGTGTGTAGCTTTATATCGATCCTTTCCTATTTTAATTGCAACTGTAGAAAGCAAACCAACTTTATAACCAGCTCTTGTAAACAGTTCATACAATAAGGTAGCAACAGTTGTTTTTCCGTTTGTACCTGTAACTCCAACCAATGAAAACTTAGCAGAAGGATTGTCGTAATAATTTGCTGCCATAAAAGCTAAAGCAGTATTAGAATTGGCAACCTTAACATAAGTAACACCTTGCACTAAATGGTTTGGTAAATCTTCACATACAATTGCAACTGCACCTTTTGCGATAGATTTATCTATGTACTGATGCCCATCTACAGCATGGCCTTTTATTGCTATAAAGATGTCTTGTTTAATGATTTCTCTAGAATCAAAAACTAGCCGATTAAACAACAAATCTGTTGGTCCACAAACTTGCTTTATGGCTACTTTGTATAATATGTCTTTTAAATTTTTCAGCTTATGATAATTTTAAAATTATAGTAGAACCTTTTCTGATATAGTCTCCCTTTTTTAAAGATTGAGAACTTACTTTTCCAACTCCATCTACTTTTACTTTTAAACCAATATTTTCTAATAGCGAAACAGCATCCATACCCGACATTCCTCTTACATCTGGAACCTTATCGTATTCTTTATTTACAAAATCGTCATATAATTTGTAATCTTCCTCTACTTTGGCAAAGTTGAAATTATCTTCAACTTGTGTGTTTTCTACTGGTGTTGTAGTATATATTTTTTGGGCAATTTCTTTAAAAACTGGGGCAGCAACTGTAGCACCATAATAGCCTTTAGATTTATTTGGATCGTGAATTACAACAATACAGGAATATTTAGGTTTATCTGCAGGAAAATACCCAGCAAAAGATGCTACATATCTTTCTGAAGAATAGTAACCACCTTCCCATTCGCCATTTTTATTTTTTGTTCTAGGAATAAATTTTTTGGCTGTTCCTGTTTTGCCTGCCATAGAAAAATTTGGGGAATAGATATTGTCTGCAGTTCCTTTTTTAACTACATCTTCTAATACTTTTCTAAGTTTTTTTAGCGTTTCTTCGGAGGCAATACTTGGATTTACTATTTCTTTATCAAAGAAACGCACTGTCTTATCTTCTTTACGTAATTCTTTAACAAACCTTGGCTTAACCATTTCACCGTTGTTTGCCACTGCATTGTAAAGCATTAAAGTTTGCATAGGGGTAACAGAAACGCCATACCCCCAAGACATCCACTCTAGTGTTATTTTATTCCATCTTTTTTTGTCTTTTGGATTAGGAATGTATGGTTTTCCTTCTCCTTTAATCTGAAACCCTATAGGCTTTGTTAAACCGAAATCTTCTAATTTAGAGATAAACTTTTCTGGATTTTCATCATAATGTTCTCGTATTAATTTTACAATACCAACATTAGAAGAAACTTCAAAAACTCTTGCTGCAGAAATTTCGCCATAACCACCTCTTCTAGAATCCTCTACTTTTCTATTATGAATAAAAATCCTTCCTTTTTCGGTATCTACTACTGTAGAAGTGTCTATAACTTTATCCTCTAATGCAGCCATAAAGCTTGCTAATTTAAAAGTAGATCCAGGTTCATGACTTTCCCAAACAGCATAGTTTCTTTTCTCGTAATATTTTCCGTTATCTGTTCTACCTAAATTAGAAATTGCTTTTATTTCTCCTGTTGCAGTTTCCATAACTACTGCACAACCATGATCTGCTTCGAAATTTTCTAACTGTCTTAACAGTGCGTGGTGTGTAATGTCTTGCATATTTACATCTATAGTTGTAATAACATCATGACCATCTACAGGTTCTTTTTCATTGATATCAGAAATAGGCTTCCATTGGTTTTTTGCCATTCTTTGTTTCCAGCGCACACCATTTTCTCCTTCCATAAAATCTGCAAAAGCTCCTTCTATACCAGCTTCTCCTCTATGATCATCGTAACCGATTGTTCTTTCTGCAATTTTACCAATTGGATGCGCTCTTACTGTTTTTTGTTCTGCTATAAAACCACCTCTATACACTCCAAGTTTAAAAATTGGAAATTGTTTCATTTTTGTATAATCGTTATACCCTACATTTCTTGCAATTAGCAAGTAACGATTACCGGTTCTCTTTGCTTTTCTTAGTCTATTAAGGTAATACGAAGAAGATTTGCCAAGCATAGCAGACAGTTCTTTGGCTAAAGCTGGTGCGTTTTTTTGAAATATATTGTTATCTACCGCTACTACATCCATTCTTATTGTATACTTAGACATAGAGGTTGCCAAAAGATTTCCGTCTGATGCGTAAACATTTCCTTTATTTGCATAGACAGTATCTTTTCTAATGGTTAATTCTGTGGCAAGCTTCTTGTATTTTTGCCCCTCTACAAATTGAATGTTTACTACTTTGAAGACAATACCGAGTAAAAATAGCGACAGAAAAGCAGCTACAAAGTAGAATTTTGATAGTATGCTTTTTTTATTAGTTGCCAATTTTTTTACTCTTTTATGGTTACTTTAATTTTTTCTGGAGGTGTTAATGAGGGCTCCAAACCTCTTTCTTTTGCTTTTCTTCTGATATTCGATTCCATTTTCATTTGCATCAAAATGGTTCCTGTGTCTACATATTCGGCTCGCAATTCTCTTTTCTTTTTGTTGAGCTCTGCAATTTTTATTACTTTTTTATCTGCTCTGTGCGCGCTAGATATCATAATTAATAAGAGAGCAACTATAAAAAGTATTATTCTCCAGTTTTTTAAAGAGGAATCTTCCGTTAAAAAACTACCTCTTAAAAATCCATATATCCCTTTTTTAACTTTAGACATCTTATTTTAAAGTTGCTATTCTCAGTTTTGCACTTCTAGCTCTATTATTACCCTTTATTTCTTCTTTGGTTGGCACTATTAATTTGCCTACTTTTTTTAATGGCTCGTTAGAGTTTCCAAAAACATCTTTTTCTGGTTCTCCTTCAAACATACCTGTTCTAATAAAACGTTTAACCAGTCTGTCTTCTAAAGAGTGGTAAGAAATAACACTTAACCTACCTTCTTCATTTAATAAACTTGGAACTTGATTTAAAAATTCTTTTAAAACTTCTAACTCTTCATTTACTTCTATACGAATTGCTTGAAAAATTTGCGCTAGAATTTTATGTTCTTTCGCTTTGGGCAAGAATCGCTGTAATACCTGTTTTAATTGAAAACTTGTTACTATTTCATTTTCTTCTCTAGCTTGCACAATAGTTTTAGCAATGTTTCTAGAATTTCTCAACTCGCCATACAAGTATAAAATAGAAGCCAGCTCTTTTTCGTCGTACTCGTTTATAATGGTTTTGGCAGATTTTACCGATTTTTGGTTCATTCTCATGTCTAAATCTCCATCAAAACGAATAGAAAAACCTCTTTTTGCCTCGTCAAATTGATGCGAAGACACACCTAAATCTGCTAGAATTCCGTCTACCTTTCTAATTCCATAAGCTCTTAAAAACCTAGAAATGAAGCGAAAATTCTGAGGAATAAGCGTAAATCTTTCATCTTCTATTCCGTTAGATAACGCATCAGGGTCTTGGTCAAAAGCAAATAATTTACCATGCTCTCCTAGATGTTTTAAAATTTCTCGAGAATGCCCTCCTCCTCCAAAAGTTACATCTACATAAATGCCATTTTCTTTTATAGCCAAGGCATTAACACTCTCTTGCAATAAAACTGGATTATGGTAACTCATCAAAATCTGTATTTCCCATTACTTCCTCTGCCAACTCTCCAAAATCATCTGCTGCATCATCAATTGCTTTTTCGTAGTTGTCTTTATCCCAAATCTCGATAATATTTATAGACGAAGACATCACCACTTGCTTAGATATCGCAGCAAAATCACACAAATCTTTAGGAATTAAAATTCTTCCAGAAGCATCTAATTCTACCAACTTTACACCAGCCGTAAAACGACGAATGAAATCGTTATTTTTCTTTTTGAACTTATTTAGTTTGTTCACCTTCTCCATCATAGCATTCCACTCTTTCATCGGATATAACTCTAGGCAAGGCTGAAAAACTGCACGTTTTAAAACAAACCCATCTTGCAACACAGGTGCTAACTGCTTTTTAAAAGCAGCAGAAAACATGACCCTCCCTTTAGCGTCTGCTTTGCATTCGTATGTTCCAATTAGGTTTATCACTTGTTTTAACGTTATTAGAATCAAAAATATATAAAAATTACCACTTTTTACCACTTTTTACCACATTGTTAATAAAAACCCATGATAACTAGTGAGAGTATAGGTTTCCTGTCTGTTAACAACCTTAATTAACTGGATTAAAAAGAGATACAATTCTCATAAAAAAGAATTACATTTGCGTATCGTAAAACAGAATTGAATAAATGACAGACAAGCTAAAGACAGAGGGTAAATTTACGTATGCTGAGGCAGGTGAAGGGCCAGCAATTATTGTTTTACATGGCTTAATGGGGGCTTTAAGTAACTTTGGAGAAACGTTTACGTTTTTCTCTAAAAATGGTTATAAAGTATTAATCCCAGAACTGCCATTATACACCCTACCTCTTCTGCAAACTAACGTAAAAAACTTAGCGGTTTTTCTTAAAGAATTTTTAGAGCATAAAAAACTAGACAACGCCATTCTTCTAGGAAATTCTTTAGGGGGGCATATAGGATTATATTTCACGAAACATTATCAAGAGAAAGTAAGAGCATTAGTACTGACAGGTAGCTCTGGACTTTATGAGAAAGCAATGGGAGATAGTTTTCCAAAACGTGGAAATTACGAATACATAGCACAAAAAACCAAAGATGTTTTTTACGACCCTGCAATTGCAACGAAAGAACTGGTAGATAGCGTTTACGAGATTGTAAATAATAGAAATTCTGTGATTAAAACTTTAGCAATTGCAAAGAGTGCTATTAGGCACAATATGGCTAAAGATTTGCCTGAAATGAAACAAGAAACTTGTTTGATTTGGGGAAAACAAGACAACGTTACCCCTCCTGAAGTTGCAAACGATTTTCATAAATTATTGCCAAATTCTGATTTATTTTGGATTGATAAATGTGGGCATGCAGCAATGATGGAAAGACCTGAAGAGTTTAATAAAATTCTTCATGATTGGTTACTTAGCAAAAATATTTAAAACTTTGTTGTGAAAATAAAATCGGCAGAATTTGTAATGAGCAACAGTAATGTTACTAAAGCTCCAAAAGACAGAATTCCTGAATATGCTTTTATTGGCAGGTCTAATGTAGGTAAATCTTCGTTGATTAATATGCTAATGGAGCGTAAAGACTTGGCAAAGATTTCTGGGAAACCAGGTAAAACACAACTAATAAATCATTTTAAAGTAAACGATTCTTGGTTTTTGGTAGATTTACCAGGATATGGTTATGCAAAAGTTTCTAAAAAGAAGCGTGTAATATTTCAATATTTTATAGAGAATTATTTTAAAGAAAGAGAACAATTAGTTTGCACTTTTGTATTGGTAGATAGCAGACACGATCCGCAAAAAATAGATTTAGACTTTATGCGTTTCTTGGGAGAAAACCAAATTCCTTTTTGCATTGTTTTTACCAAAGCAGACAAACTTGGTAGCTCTAAACTTAACAAACAAATTACCTCCTATAAGAAAAAGTTACTACAAGAGTGGGAGTCTTTACCACAGTGTTTTATAACCTCTTCTTCTACTGGTTTTGGCAGAGAGGAGTTTTTGTCTTTTATAGATACCATTAACGAAGATGTAGCAGAAGACTTTAAGTAAACTTCTATGCACTCTACTAAAAACAACTTACAAATTCTTTTTGAAGACAATCATTTAATTGTTGTTAACAAAAGAGCTGGCGATATTACGCAAGGCGATAAAACTGGCGACAAACCACTAAGTGAAGTAGTAAAAGAATACATTAAAGACAAATACCATAAACCAGGAAATGTTTACTTAGGGGTTGTGCATCGTTTGGATAGACCTACTTCAGGTATTATCATCTTTGCAAAAACATCGAAAGCACTAGAGCGTTTAAATAAAATGCTGCGCGAAAAAAAAATTAGCAAAACCTATTGGGCCATTGTTAAGAATACGCCCTCTAAGAAAAAAGATACTTTAGTAAACTACCTGAAAAAAAATTCAAAAAACAATAAATCTAGCGTTTACAACAAAGAGGTAAAAGATTCTAAAAAAGCAATATTGCACTATGAAGTAATTCAGCAGCTAGATAATTATGCCTTACTAGAAATTAATTTAGAAACTGGAAGACACCATCAAATACGTGCACAATTGGCAGCTATTAACGCCCCAATTAAAGGCGATTTAAAATACGGCTTTCCTAGAAGCAATAAAGATGGTAGTATTCATTTGCATGCCAAACGTATTTCTTTTCTGCATCCGGTTGCTAAAACAGAACTACAAATAGAGGCTGCTACGCCAAACGATGTTATTTGGAACGCTTGTAAGTAATTACTATCTTTAGCTTGTTGGTAATATTTAACAAATGAATGCTTTAAAATATCTTTGGTTTTTAATTATACCTGTTACGGTTTACTTCTCTTTTTATAACTACGGTTGGCTAACTTATTTGCCTGTTTTGGTTGTGTTTGGCTTGGTGCCTTTGCTAGAATTGTTTTTTAAACCCAACACAAAAAACTTTACCAAAGAAGAAGAGAAGGTAGAAAAGGCCAACAAACTCTACACCTACATTTTGTATGTTACACTTCCTATTCAGGTGTATTTCTTGTGGCTATTTTTTAATGTTGTGCAAGAAGAGGGATTAACTTTTAGCGAACTTTTTGGCAGAATACTTAGTATGGGTATAATGTGTGGGGTAATTGGTATAAACGTAGGGCACGAATTGGGCCATAGAAACAATAGAAAAGACGAACTTATTGGCGAGTTGTTATTGTTATCTTCTTTAGATACACACTTTTTACCGTATCATAATGGTGGGCATCACTTTAATGTGGCTACCCCAAAAGATGCGGCAACTGCTAGAAAAAATGAACCTGTGTTTGTGTTCTGGGTTCGATCGCACTTTATGAGTTATGCACAGGCTTGGCAATTAGAAAACAAGCGCATGCAAAATACAGGAAGGTCTTGGTTTCATTATCAAAATAGAATGGTTATCTACACCATTTGTAACCTTGTTTTGCTTGGTGGTATTTACTACTTTTTTAATGCTTTTGTGTTGGCATGCTTTGTTGCTGCTGCTGTTATTGGTATTGTGTTGCTAGAAACGGTAAATTATATAGAACATTATGGCTTGGTTAGAGCGCAAAACGAACATGGTAGATACGAGCGCGTAAAACGCAATCATTCTTGGAACTCTAATCATCGTGTTGGACAAGTACTTTTGTTTAATTTATCGCGCCATTCTGACCATCATTATAACGGTTCTAAACATTATCAACTTTTAAAAAGCGTACCCGAAAGTCCGCAAATGCCAACAGGATATCCAGGCATGATGCTACTATCGCTTGTACCACCATTATGGTTTTGGGTAATGCACCAACGATTACAATCTATTTAAAACATTTACATGCAGAAAGAAAAAACAGTATCGGAAGCGATACATTATAGGCGTTCGGTACGAATTTACGATGCGGAAAAGCCAATAGACAGTAACGTTGTAAAACAATGCTTGGAAAAAGCTGCGCTAGCCCCAAACAGCAGTAATATGCAACTTTGGGAGTTTTATCATGTAACGTCTACGGCTAAAATTAAAAAGATGGCACCACTTTGTTTTAATCAAAATGCTGCTAGAACTGCACAAGAATTGGTTGTTTTTGTGGTTCGGAAAGATTTATGGAAAAAACGTGCGAAAGCAAATCTTGGATATTTAGATAGTGTTTACGGTGCAAACAATGCAAAGGCTACGCAAAGCAAACGCGAAAAGGTGGGTAGAAATTACTACGGAAAGGTGATTCCGTTTGCTTATGGAGATTTCTTAGGCATCTTGGGCTTTTTAAAGTACCTCTTGGTTTCTGTTATAGGATGGTTTAAACCCATTTATAGACAAGTTACCAAAAACGATATGCGAATTGTGGCGCATAAAACTTGTGGTTTGGCAGCGCAAAACTTTATGCTTGCTATGGCTGCAGTTGGGTACGATACTTGCCCAATGGAGGGTTCTGACACCTTGCGTGTAAAACGACTTTTGGGTATACCAAGAGGCGCAGAAATTAACATGATTGTTTCTTGTGGCATACGAAAACCAGAGGGCGTTTATGGCGAACGTTTTCGAATTCCGTTTGAAGAAGTGTATACCGAGATTTACGATTAATACCAAAAAAAACCGATAGAGAACTATCGGTTTTTTTTTGGGTTTAGCTTCGTACTAACTTACCAAGCGATTCTAGTAATTGGGGTTCGCCCTCTAATGCTAATCTTGCCACGGCATAGAAGTCGCTCATCCATTTTTCTAACGCTTTAAACGCTTTGTTTTTGGTTTGTGTTGCGTTTTGTGCGTTTCCTTTTGCTTGTATGTAGGCTGCACGAAGGTTTTCTAGCTGGTCTATATCTGCCAATAGTGTGGTTACGTGTGCTGCATCTATTTTTAAAGTTGCTAACTGCGCCAAAACCTCTGGTTGTGCATTTAGGGTTTGGTAAAACAGGTTTATTTTTTCTAGCCATTTTACATACGACCTTGGTACGGAACCAGCGAGCCCTAATTCTTTAAAAATTACTGCATTTGTTTTAAAAACAATCTTTGCTTTTTTACGGTCTTTGGCATAGGCATTGTCTATGCTTTCTCTTTGTTCTTCGAATGCTTGGTAGGCTTTTGCCCTAACATCCTCTAATTGTTGCCCGCTATTAAAGGTATCTTTAGCTGTAGTTAATAAGGCTTTGCCTTGGTCTATTTTTTCGGTGTCGTAGCCCAAATCTGCCATAAGTGGTTTAATAACTGGGTTGGTTTCTACGTTGTCTAGTGCAATTCTTGTTGCTTCTAGAATTTCTGTTTGTGAGCGTGGATTTTTTAATGCCATTGCAATTTATTTAAGGTTAATACTAATTCTTTTTCTTTGGGTAAGGCTGCAAAGTATTTGCTATAGCATGCAATGTCTTTGCGAAGCGTTGCTTACGCATATTAAGTAACTACAATTTATTTAATTTGTTTTACTTTGTTAATAAATTAGGTTACTTTGTTAATAAGGGTACTTACTTATTGTTTGCGTTTGCTTGCAATAGGGTTGCGTGGGCTTGCAATAGGATTGTGTGGGGGTGAAGTGGGATTCTTTTAATTGCCTAATAGGCTAAAAAACAGATATAATTATAATTTATTTTGACTAATAGAAAACTTAACAATGTTTAACGCATTCGTTTATCTCTCTTACTTTTAATTTTTATATTCGTCTTTAAATTGAATTTGAAATATGAACGGAACAAGTTTAACGCCAGAACAGGAAAAACTAAACGCTTTAAAACAAGTGTTGCCTGAGGTATTTGCCGAAGGCAAAGTAGATTGGGAAAAACTAAAAGCTACGCTTGGAGAGGATATTAACTTCTCTAACGAACGCTATGTGCTGAATTGGGCAGGAAAAAGTGAAGCCTTTAAAGTATTGCAAACACCCACTACCAAAACACTTGTGCCAGCCAAAGACGAAAGTGTAAACTTTGACGATACCGAACATATTTTTATTGAGGGTGAAAATTTAGAAGTACTTAAAGTTTTGCAAAAAAGCTACTTTGGTAAGGTGAAAATGATTTACATAGACCCACCTTACAATACAGGAAATGACTCGTTTATTTACCCGGACAAATTCTCTGAAACCAAAAGCGACTACGAAAAGCGAGTTGGCGATAAAGACGAAGAAGGCTATCTAACCAAAGATGGTATGTT
>CAYZDK010000005.1:88255-94296 GCA_964477255.1 uncultured Polaribacter sp. | reverse complement strand
AGAGAAGATATAGGTGATGGAGATCATACCTCTTTATCATGCATCCCAAAAGATGCAAAAGGAAAAGCCAAATTATTGGTAAAAGAAGAAGGCATTATAGCAGGAGTAGATTTTGCAAAACAAGTTTTTAGGTATGTAGATAAAGATTTACAAGTTGAAACTTTTATTAATGATGGTGATAAAGTTAGTATAGGTGACATTGTTTTTATTGTATCTGGGAACTCACAGTCCATTTTAATGGCAGAAAGATTAGTGCTAAATGCAATGCAAAGAATGAGTGCTATTGCAACCAAAACAGCATATTTTATGCAACTTCTAGAAGGTACAAATACTACCATTTTAGATACAAGAAAAACTACACCAGGAATTCGTGCGTTAGAAAAATGGGCAGTTAAAATTGGTGGTGGAGAAAACCATCGTTTTGCTTTGTATGATATGGTAATGATAAAAGACAATCATATTGATTTTGCTGGCGGAATTTCGCAAGCAATTCAAAAAACAAAGTCGTATCTAAAAAATAAAGAATTAGACTTAAAAATAATAGTAGAAGCTAGAAGTATAGAAGAAATTAAAGAAATTCTTACTAATGAAGGAGTTTACAGAATTTTAATTGATAATTTTAATTACGAGGATACTAAAAAAGCAGTACAGCTTATAGGAAATAAGTGTTTAACAGAATCTTCTGGCGGAATAAATGAAAAAACCATACGAAAATATGCAGAATGTGGTGTTAATTATATTTCTTCTGGAGCTCTAACGCACTCTGTCTATAACTTAGACCTTAGCTTAAAAGCAATCGATTAAATGGTAAATAATTACTTTGATAATAAAATTTTTAATAAAGAAGATTTTACAAAAAATCAATTGGCTAAGGGAGAATACGATTCTTGTGTCTTTAAAAACTGTAATTTTCAGAATGTATACCTTGCTAATATTCAGTTTATAGAATGTGAATTTATAGACTGTAATTTTAGTAATACTGATGTTGGTAATACTGCATTTAAAGATGCTTCATTTACCAATTGTAAAATAATTGGTGTAAAGTTTTCTACTTGCGATACTTTTTTATTAAAGTTACATTTCACAAACTGTGCTTTAAACTTTTCTTCCTTTTACCAATTAAATTTGGCAAACACAAAATTTATATCTTGTAATTTAGAAGAGGTTGATTTTACAAAAACTAACCTTACTAACAGTTGTTTTGAAAAATCGACTTTAAAAAATGCAATTTTTGAAAAATCAAACTTAACAAAAGCAGATTTTTCTTCAGCTACAGGCTTTTCTATTAATCCAGAAATTAATACTTTAAAACATGCTAAATTTAGTAGAGATAATGTTTTTGGATTATTAACAAAATATAAAATAGTTGTAGTTTAGTTTTCATGTCAGCAGAGATAGAAAATAAATTAGAGAAAATTCCAGTCGTAAATGTATTAATGCGTTTTGGAAAACAAATAAAAATTCCTGGCTTAGAGGGGATGTCTTTGTACGATTTAATAGAATTATACATAATTGGCATTGTAGAAGGAGCGTTAACTTCTAGAGCAGGAGGAATAGCCTTTAGTTTTTTTATGGCAATTTTTCCTTTTATGCTCTTTATTTTAACGCTTATTCCATACATACCCATAGATGGTTTTCAATCTGGTTTATTTGAATTTATTAGAGATATTCTTCCACCACAAACCTTTGATGCTGTAAATGTAGTTATTGGTGATATTATTAATAACCAGTATGGTGGGCTCTTATCCTTTGGTTTTTTGCTATCTATTTTTTTAATGACCAATGGTATGAATGCAATTTTTGGAGGTTTTGAGTATTCGTATCATATTACAGAGTTTAGAAATATTTTTAGATCTTACTTTATTGCTTTAGGAGTTTCTTTATTAACTGCTTCCTTTTTAATACTAACTATAGCTTTGGTAATTTTATATCAAGTTGCATTGTCTAAAATAAATGAAGTAGGTTGGTTAGACACTTCCGATTTAAACTTGTTTTATTACGGTAGAGCATTACTCTTTTTAATAATGATTTTTACCATTGTTTCTTTATTGTTTCGTTTTGGAACAAAACAAGGAAAAAATACAAGATTCTTCTCTCCAGGTGCAATTTTAACAACCTTACTATCACTTTGTACCTTTTATTTATTTGGTATTTATGTAGAAAAATTTGCGCAGTACAATCAGTTATATGGCTCTATAGGTACCCTTTTAATTTTAATGCTTTTTGTCTGGTTAAATGCAATTATACTATTGTTGGGCTTTGAACTTAACGCTTCTATTTATAGTCTTAAGAGACAAAATAAAATAAATAACAACTAAGGAATTCTTAGATTTTCACGATATTTGCATCCGTTTATAAATATTTAAAATTAAACTGAATGAAGCCTAGTATCCCAAAAGGAACCAGAGATTTTTCGCCATTAGAAGTAGCCAATAGAACTTATATAATTGACACCATAAAAGAAGCATTTAGAAATTTTGGCTTTCAACCAATAGAAACTCCAAGTTTCGAGAACTCCTCTACATTAATGGGGAAATATGGAGAAGAAGGGGATCGTTTAATTTTTAAAATTTTAAATTCTGGAGATTTCTTAAAAAAAACAGATCAAAAAGACTTAGTAAATAAAGATAGTCTTGCAGTTACTCCTAAAATTTCTGAAAAAGCACTTCGTTATGATTTAACGGTACCTTTTGCAAGATACGTGGTACAGCATCAAAATGAAATTACTTTTCCTTTTAAAAGATATCAAATTCAGCCAGTTTGGCGTGCAGATCGTCCTCAAAAAGGAAGGTTTAGGGAATTTTATCAATGCGATGCAGATGTTGTAGGTAGTACATCACTTTGGCAAGAAGTAGAATTTATTCAATTGTACGATACCGTTTTTACAAATCTTGGTTTGTCTGGAACTACAATAAAACTAAACAATAGAAAAATATTATCTGGTATTGCAGAAGTAATTGGTGCTAAAGATAAGTTAATCGATTTTACAGTAGCACTAGATAAATTAGATAAAATAGGAAAAGAAAAAGTTGCTCAAGAAATGCGAGACAAAGGTATTTCTGATGACGCTATAGAAAAAGTACAACCATTGTTCTCCTTTTCTGGCTCTAACGAAGATAATTTAAGGTCTTTAGAAACTATGTTAAAAGGTTCTGAAGAAGGAACTAAAGGTGTAGAAGAATTACGTTTTTTAATAAATGCAACAGCAGAACTTGGTTTACAATCTGCAACTTTAGATATAGATGTAACTTTAGCAAGAGGTCTAAATTACTACACAGGGGCTATTTTCGAAGTTGCTGCACCACAAGGTGTAAAAATGGGTTCTATTGGTGGTGGTGGAAGATATGATGATTTAACTGGAATTTTTGGAATGAAAAATGTTTCTGGTGTTGGAATTTCTTTTGGTTTAGATAGAATATACTTGGTTTTAGAAGAACTAAACCTCTTTAAAGAAGTAGATAACCCAAAACCAGATGTTTTATTTATCAACTTTGGTCAAGAAGAAGCTTTGTATTCTTTAAAAGCTATTAATAAACTGAGAAACAATAACATTAAAGCGGAATTATATCCTGATAACGCTAAAATGAAAAAGCAAATGTCTTATGCAGATAAAAGAGAAATAGCACATGTTGTTATTGTAGGTTCAGAAGAAATAAAAAACAAACAGTACACCTTAAAAGATATGATTACTGGTGAACAGATAAAATGTTCTCTAGAAGATTTACAAAAGAAATTACAATAACTTTATAACGAATATTGATAATTAGAAAACAATGTTAGCTGCCAAAAGTGTAACTTTGCGCTCTAAATTGTTTGAAATGTTTGAATTAGATACAAAAATGAATGAAGATAGAATAGAAGAGATAGGAGATAATCACGCAAGCTCTTCTGCAAAGACGCCTTTACGAAAGGATGCTTTTGACATAACAGACCAAGAAAAAATAGAAAAAATCCAAGAAAGTGTAAAAGATATTTTACAAACTCTAGGTATGGATTTAACAGACGATAGCTTACAAGGAACACCAAAAAGAGTTGCTAAAGCATTTGTAAATGAGTTATTTATGGGATTAAACCCAAAAAATAAACCATCTACATCTACTTTTAAAAACAACTACAATTATGGTGAAATGTTAGTAGAAAAAAATATCGTTGTTTATTCTACTTGCGAACATCATTTGTTACCAATTGTTGGTAGAGCACATGTAGCCTATATTTCTGATGGAGAGGTAATTGGACTTTCTAAAATGAATAGAATTGTAGATTATTTTGCAAAAAGACCGCAAGTGCAAGAAAGATTAACCATGCAAATAGTACAAGCGTTGCAAGAAGCACTAGGAACTGATGACGTAGCATGTGTTATTGATGCGAAACATTTATGTGTTAACTCTAGAGGTATAAAAGATATCGAAAGCTCTACAGTAACTGCAGAATTTGGTGGTAAATTTAAAAATAAAGAAACTAAAAGAGAGTTTTTAGATTACATTAAGTTCGATACAAAATTTGAATAATAAATAATTCATTATCAAAATAATAAAAACCGTTTAGAAATTTTCTAAACGGTTTTTTTATTTAAATTGAGACACTTTAAAACTTTTTACGTTTCTATAATTGAACAACAAAGTAACCAACTTTTTGAAATCAAAAGAACTCATACAATTGTGTAAGGAAAATGATTATAAAGCACAGATGAAAGTGTACAACAACTACAAACACATGATGTATGGAGCTTCTGTTCGAATTTTACAACGAAGAGAAGAGGCAGAAGATGTAGTTCAAGAATGTTTTATAAAGGCCTTTCAAAAAATACATCAACTTGATAATAATGCCAATTTAGGATCATGGTTAAAACGAATAGTGATTAATAAATCTTTAGATATAGTTCGTAAAAATAAAGGAGTAGATTTTGTTAATGAAAGTTTAATTGTAGAGAGAACAGAAGAAGTAAAAGAGGATGTAGATGAGCAGAAATTATCTGTTGAATTGATAAAAAAAGGTATCAATACATTGTCAGAGAAATATCGAATTATTCTTAATCTCTACTTGATAGAAGATTACAATCATAAAGAAATAAGCAAAATACTAAACTTAAAAGAAAGTACAGTTAGAAATCAATACAAACGAGGAAAAGATAAGTTGTTATTGATGATTCAAAAACAATAAAAGTGATGAAATTAGAAGAGTTTATAAAAAAGAATAAAGCGGGTTTTCAAACAGAAAAAATGTCAAAAGTGGCAGATGTAAATTTTGAAGATTTATTAAAATCAGAATTGCATCAAACTAAAACAATGAAAACTTTATATGTTAAGTATCTCTCCATAGCAGCATGCTTTGTTCTGATTTTATTTGCAGGATACTGGTTTCAATATCAAAATAATATATCAGAAGAAACTTCACAATTACTAGCAAATTTAGACGCTAACTCTGTAGGAAAACGTTTGGAAGGTGTTTATAAATTTAGTGATGAATATGATAAGGAAGATAATAAAATTGTAAACAGATTAACAGAAATCGTTTTAAATGACGACAATGCCAATGTAAAAATTGCTTCTATAGATGCTCTTTTAAAATTTCCTAAAAATGAAAAAATCAGAAAGAGCTTAATAAAAGCTTTGGAAAAAGAGACAGAACCTTTAGTGCAAATAAAATTAATAAAAGCAATAAGTTTTTTAAGAGAAAATCGTGCACAAGAATCGCTTGAAAAAATTATCAATAATAAGGAAACATTTCCGATAGTTAAGAACAACGCAACCTTAGCTATAAACAATCTAAAACAACAAAAATGAAAAATATTAGTAGTTTACTTTTAATAATATGCGCAGTATTTATTACAAGTGCACAAGAGAAAAAGATAAAATTTAACGAAGGAGTTTTAAGAATTTGTTCTTCAAAAAACTTTCAAATTACGGGTTATGATGGAGATGAAGTCATCATAAAAAGTTTACATAAAAAGAAAGGGTATTCTTTTGTATCTCAAAGTAGTGGCTCAATTAAGAAAGGAACAGGTACTGTAACAGTAGCAGGATACTACAATAAAAAAGGGG
>CAYZDK010000005.1:22878-88155 GCA_964477255.1 uncultured Polaribacter sp. | reverse complement strand
AATAATTTTGTAGTTTATAGACAAGAACCTTCACGAATTAAGGATTTTAAAGGAGAACTATCCATAAATACAACCATACAGAATACAGAACTCATTGATGTATCAGGACCAGTTTCTTTAAATTCTTTAGGAGGAAACTTTACCATTATTTTCGATAAAACAAAGCCTAGCGCACTGTATTCTGTATATACGAATAACGGATTTATTGATGTTACCTTGCCTGAGAAATCAAATATAAATATTAGAACTATTGGGAAGTCTATTTTTAGTGATTTAGATTTTGAAATTCTTGCGGATAAAGAGATAAATGACTTTGGACATACTAGTCAAGAAATGAATTTAAAACTAAATTCTGGTAAAGTTAAAATGAATCTGAATGCAGGATATGGTAATGTTTATTTAAGAAAGAAATAAATGTTTAAACCTATTTTTACAGCCGTTTAGAAAAATCTAAACGGTTTTTTTATGCAGTATTTTTGTAACTAGTTCTTTTGTTAGCTCTTTGCCATTAGCCAATTCTTTTATTTTTGAAAAAGGAAATACAAAATCACATCCATTGATATATTCAGAGCAGCCATAAGCTTTTTTCCCTTTAACAATTTTTCCTTTACTACATTTTGGGCAAAGCAATTCCTTTTTTTCTGAAATAAATTTGTTTTTTGGCTCTAATAAAATGTTGAAAGAAGCATCAAAACGCAACAACCCTTCAGTTGTTTTGTTATCTTTTTTAAATCCTTTTAAATTTGTGGTGCACCCTTTCTCTAAAAGACGAATAATTTGATTTTCCGATATTTTTTTCTCGTAAATCTTAAAAGGTATTATAAAGTTACACGTTTTTTTAAATTCAGAACAACCAAAAGCTGTTTTACCCTTTAACAACTTACCATCATTGCATTTAGGACATTGTTTACCAACAACTGATTTTTTCTTTTTTGCAGTAGTTTTCTTTTTTTTAACTGTGTTTTTTTCGGCAGATAATCGCTTAACTTTAACATTAGAACGAACTTCATAAACCAAATCGTCTACCATTTTTTTCATGTTTTTTATAAATGTACTAGCATGAAATTCTCCACGTTCAATTTCTTTTAGTCTTTTCTCCCAACGTCCTGTTAATTCTGCAGATTTTAGTAATTCATTGTCTATTAGCTCTATAAGTTCAATACCTGTTTTAGTGGGAATCACTAGCTTCTTTTTACGTTCTATGTACTTTCTGCGAAATAAAGTTTCAATGATGTTTGCACGAGTAGAAGGTCTTCCAATTCCATTTTCCTTCATTAATTCACGCATCTCTTCATCTTCTACTTGTTTTCCTGCTGTTTCCATTGCTCTTAACAAGCTAGCTTCTGTATAGTTTCTTGGTGGCTTGGTTTCTTTTTCTTCAAAAGAGGGGTTATGTTTCCCTTTTTCTCCTTTTATAAAGGTAGGAAGTATACTTTTTTCACTGTTTTTCGATAAAGGTTCATTTGCGTTTTCAAAAACAATGCGCCAACCTTTAGACAAAATTTCTTTTCCTGTTGTTTTAAAAATAACCTCTGCAGCTTCACCTAAAACAGTAGTATTAGATACTTCAGATTCTGGATAAAATACTGCAATAAAACGTTTTGTTATAATTTCATACACTTGCTTCTGGTTGTATTGCAATTTGGTTTGCACTCCTGTAGGAATTATTGCATGATGATCGGTTACTTTTTTATCGTCAAAAACACGTTTCGATTTTTTAATTTTCTTTTCTAATAGTGGTTTTGTTACTACCTGATATGCAGTTAAACGTTTTAATATTCCTGATACTTTTGGGTATATATCTGTTGGTAAAAATGTTGTATCTACTCTAGGGTAGGTAACCATTTTCATTTCATATAACTTTTGAACAATTTTTAACGTGTCTTCTGCAGAAAAACCAAACTTATTATTGCAATAAACCTGTAAACCTGTTAAATCAAAAAGTTTTGGGGCGTAATCTTTACCTTTTTTCTTCGTTACAGCGGTAATTGTAAATTCTGCCTCTGCAACTTTGTCTGCTAATTTTTTGCCATCTTCTTTTTTAAAAAACCTTCCATCTTCATAATTAAAAAGAGTTTCTCTATAAGTTGTTTGCAGTTCCCAATACGGTTTTGGAGTGAAGTTTTCAATTTCTTTATACCTATTAACAAGCATTGCTAATGTAGGTGTTTGCACACGTCCTATAGACAAAACTTGTTTGTAACCGCCAAATTTAACAGTATACAAACGAGTTGCATTTAGGCCTAATAGCCAGTCGCCAATAGCTCTTGAATATCCTGCATAAAACAAATTGTTGTATTTGTCAGAAGATTCTAAATTTTCAAATCCTTCTTTTATGGCTTCTTCTGTTAACGATGAAATCCATAACCTTTTTACAGGGCCATTGTATTTACATTGGTTAATTACCCAACGCTGAATTAATTCTCCTTCTTGGCCTGCATCACCACAATTAATAATTTCTTCAGCTTTATCAAATAATGATTTTACAATTTTAAATTGCTTTTGAATTCCGGGGTCATTATTAACCTTTGTGTCAAAACGCTCAGGAAGCATAGGAAGATTGTTTAAATCCCAACTTTTCCAGTGCGGTTTGTAGTCTTTAGGTTCTAGTAAAGTACAAAGATGTCCAAACGTATATGTAACAGCATAACCATTGCCTTCAAAATATCCATCACGTTTGGTTTTAGCTCCTAAAATATTTGCTATTTCTCTAGCTACACTTGGTTTTTCGGCGATACAGACTTTCAATTAAAACAAGTTTTTAAGCTTTCGAAAGTAATAAAAAAATAGTGTTTACCCGATTACTTTTTCAAAAGCTAAACGTTTTGCATTATAATTCGTGTAAATAATTCCTGTGTATTGGTAGCCTAATTTTTTAATAAGAGACTGCATTCCCATATTTTCTTCATGGGTGTCTATTTTAAGACTTGTTACACCGTTTGTTTTTAAGATTTTATGACAGTTTTCAAAGATAAATTGTGCAATTCCCATTTTACGATATTTTGCACTTGTTGCCAATCTATGAATTACTCCATAAGGCCTGTCTTTACTCACAATCCAACTTCCATTATGAATTACTTCATAAGTTGGTTCTTTTTGTAACGTAAACATAGTAGTCCCAATTATAGTAGTATCTTTTACAACAACATAGCTTTCTTTTTTTTTAATGTCGTTTTCTATTTGTTCCTGATTTGGATATCCATTTTGCCATTGATCAATTTGTAGCGATTTTAGTAATGCTTTTGCATCTTCTATTATCGCTAATATTTCAGGAATATCTTCTTTTGTAGAGTGTCTAAATATCATCATAAAAAAACCACGAAAAATTAATTCTCGTGGCTAAAATAATCTAATAATCTTAAAAATTAGGCAATAACTTCTTGTTCTTGAGTTTTGTTTTTTGGTAAACGAACTCGTTCTTGATTGTGTAAAATATCGTTAAATGTTTGTCTTTTTCTAATTAGGTAATCTTTGCCATCTGCAATCATAACTTCTGCAGGTAGGTAACGAGAATTGTAATTAGATGCCATAGAAAAGCAGTAAGCACCTGCATTGTGAAAACATAGTATATCTTCTTCAGAAATTTCAGAAATTCTTCTATTAGAGCCAAAAGTATCTGTTTCACAAATGTATCCAACTACAGAGTAGTAACGCTCTCTACCTTTAGGGTTAGAAATATTGGTAATATGGTGGTAAGAATTATACATCATTGGCCTAACCAAATGATTAAATCCAGAATCTACATGCGCAAAAACCGTAGATGTTGTTTGCTTAACCACATTTACTTTTGCCAAAAATACGCCAGCCTCAGAGACTAAAAATTTCCCAGGCTCAAACATTAATGTAATGTCTTTTCCATATTCTTCACAGAATGTGTTAAATCGTTCTGACAGTTGTACACCAAGTTGCTCAATATCTGTACTAATATCACCTTCTTTGTAAGGAACTTTAAAACCGCTTCCAAAATCTATAAAATCTATATTATCAAATTGTTTTGCTACATCAAATAGTATTTCTGTAGCTCTTAAAAAAGTATCAATATCTAAGATGTCAGAGCCCGTATGCATATGTACACCATTAATATTCATACCAGTGTTTTCTACAACTCTTTTTATATGTGGAACTTGGTGAATACTAATACCAAATTTTGAATCTATGTGACCAACAGAAATCTTAGAATTTCCACCTGCCATTATATGTGGATTTATCCTAATACAAACAGGAATCTCAGGATGTTTTTGTCCAAACAACTCTAAAATAGATAAGTTATCTATATTTATTTGTACTCCTAGTTTTGCCACATCTTCAATCTCTTTTAAAGACACTCCATTTGGTGTGTAAATTATATTCTTTGGGTCAATACCTGTACTTAAACCTAATTGTACTTCTTGAATTGAAACTGTATCTAGACCAGCACCTAAATTTTTAAAAAAATCTAAAATGTTAATATTAGACAAAGCTTTAACAGCATAATTTAGTCTTAAATTCTCTACTTTACTAAAAGCATTTGTTAATCTATTAAACTGACTTTCTATTTTAGCTGTATCGTACACATAAATAGGACTCCCATATTTATTTGCAATTTGTAAAAGTTGGTTTCTATCCACAATAATATATTTTAAAGCTTCAAAATTATTTAAAACAATGAGGTAAGCCATATAAGTTAAAAAATATAACACATTGTTATTTTTTGTGTTTTTCTAATCAAAATAAAATCTTTTTTACGTTGAAATCCTGTTAATAACTAATTCATTTTCGCATTTTATTTATCTGTGCATAATGGTATATTAGCAAGTACTTCAAACCTAATAACAGTAAGCATTTCATGAGTAAAGAAACAAAATATACAGAAGAAAATATACGTTCCTTAGATTGGAAAGAACACATTAGAATGCGACCAGGAATGTATATTGGAAAATTAGGTGATGGATCTTCACCTGATGATGGTATTTACATTCTTTTAAAAGAAGTGATAGATAACTCTATAGATGAGTTTGTTATGGGATCTGGTAAAACCATAGAAATATCTATTCAAGGAAGTAAAGTTACGGTTAGAGATTACGGTCGTGGAATTCCGCTTGGAAAAGTGGTAGATGTAGTTTCTAAGATGAATACAGGAGGTAAGTACGATTCTAAAGCATTTAAAAAATCTGTAGGGCTTAATGGTGTGGGAACAAAGGCTGTAAATGCACTTTCTACTTATTTTAGAGTTGAATCTACTCGTGATGGAAAATCAGCATCTGCAGAGTTTGCAGAGGGAAATTTAACAAATGAAGATTTCTTAGAAGAAACTTCTCGAAGAAAAGGTACCAAAGTTTCTTTTATACCAGATGAAAGTATTTTTAAAAACTACAAATTTAGAAATGAATATGTAGCTAAAATGCTTAAAAACTATGTGTATCTAAACCCAGGATTAACCATAGTTTTTAATGGCGAAAAGTACTTTTCAGAAAATGGGTTAAAAGATTTATTAGAAGATAACAACAATATAGATGATATGCTGTATCCTATTGTGCATTTGTCTGGAGATGATATAGAAATTGCAATAACGCACAGCAAAACACAATATTCAGAAGAGTATTATTCTTTCGTAAACGGCCAACACACTACACAAGGAGGTACACATCAATCTGCATTTAGAGAAGCCATTGTAAAAACGGTAAGAGAATTTTTTGGTAAAAACTTTGACGCTTCTGATGTTAGAAAATCAGTAATTGCTGCTATAGCCATTAAGGTTATGGAACCTGTTTTTGAAAGTCAGACCAAAACAAAATTGGGATCAACAGAAATGGGAGGAGAACACCCAACAGTTAGAACTTACATTAATGATTTTGTTAAAACCAAACTTGATAATTTCTTACACAGAAATCCAGATACTGCAGAGAAACTGCAAAAGAAAATATTACAAGCAGAAAAAGAACGTAAAGAACTTTCCGGTATTCGAAAATTAGCAAGAGAAAGAGCCAAAAAAGCAAGTTTACACAATAAGAAATTACGAGATTGTAGAATCCATTTAGGAGACACCAAGAAAGAAGCACATTTAGAAACTACTCTTTTTATTACAGAGGGAGACTCTGCTTCTGGATCTATTACAAAATCTAGAAATGTTAATACCCAAGCTGTTTTTAGTTTAAAAGGAAAGCCGTTAAATTCTTATGGTTTATCTAAAAAAATAGTATATGAAAACGAAGAATTTAACTTACTACAAGCTGCATTAAACATAGAAGATGGTTTAGAAGATTTACGATATAATAACATTGTTATTGCTACTGATGCAGATGTAGACGGAATGCATATTCGTCTACTATTAATTACATTTTTTCTGCAATTTTTTCCAGAATTAATTAAAGAAGGGCATTTGTATATTTTAGAAACCCCTTTATTTAGAGTACGAGATAAAAAAGAAACCATCTATTGCTATTCTGAGGAAGAAAAACAGGCTGCCATAAAAAAATTACGAGGAAAACCAGAAATAACTAGATTTAAAGGTTTGGGTGAAATATCTCCAAACGAATTTGTGCATTTTATAGGAGATAATATACGATTAGATCCTGTAATGTTAGATAAAGAAAAATCGATAGATCAAATGCTTCAATTTTACATGGGTAAAAACACACCAGATAGACAAAAGTTTATTATTCAAAACCTAAAAGTTGAACTAGATTACGTTGAAGAGTAAGTTTAAATATGAGCCAAGAAATTAACAATAACGAAGATTATAACGAAGAGAATAATTCCCTTCAAGAAGAAAATCAAGAAACCATAACTAAGGTTACAGGAATGTACAAAGAATGGTTTCTAGATTATGCCTCTTATGTAATTTTAGAAAGAGCAGTCCCTTCTATAGAAGATGGTTTTAAGCCTGTACAACGAAGAATTATGCACTCTATGAAAGATCTCGATGATGGTAGGTACAACAAAGTAGCTAATATTGTTGGGCATACCATGCAATACCATCCTCATGGAGATGCTTCTATTGCAGATGCAATGGTGCAAATGGGACAAAAAGAATTGCTAATTGATATGCAAGGAAACTGGGGTAATATTCTTACAGGAGATAGTGCAGCTGCATCAAGATATATAGAAGCTCGTCTTTCAAAATTTGCCTTAGATGTTGTTTTTAATCCAAAAACGACAGAATGGAAACTGTCTTACGATGGTAGAAGAAAAGAACCTATAGATTTACCGGTTAAATTTCCATTATTACTTGCTCAAGGTGCAGAAGGTATTGCAGTTGGTCTTTCCACTAAAATATTACCACACAACTTTAACGAATTAATAGACGCTTCCATAAAATATTTAAAGGGGAGAAGCTTTAAAATTCTACCTGATTTTTTAACAGGTGGTATTGCTGATTTTACCAATTATAACGATGGCAAGCGTGGAGGAAAAGTTCGCATTCGTGCAAAAATTAGTCAGTTAGATAAAAAGACTTTAGTAATTACAGAAATTCCATATTCTACAACAACATCAAGCTTAATAGATAGTATTCTAAAAGCAAATGATAAAGGGAAAATAAAAATAAAACGTATAGAAGATAACACTGCTGCAAACGTTGAAATTGTGGTGCATTTGCCACCTAATGTTTCTCCAGATAAAATGATAGATGCTTTGTACGCCTTTACTTCTTGCGAAACATCCATTTCTCCTCTTTGTTGTACCATTAAAGAAAATAAGCCTGTATTTGCAGGAGTTTCAGAAATGCTTAAACATTCAACCGATTTAACAGTTGAGTTGTTAAAAAAAGAGCTAGAAATTCAACTTAATGAATTAGAAGAACAGTGGCACTTTGCATCTTTAGAACGTATTTTTATAGAAAACAGAATCTATAGAGATATAGAAGAAGAAGAAACCTGGGAAGGTGTAATTGCAGCTATAGATAAAGGATTAAAACCACATATAAAACATTTAAAAAGAGCAGTTACCAAAGACGATATTGTTAAACTTACAGAAATTAGAATTAAGAAGATTTCTAAGTTTGATATTGATAAGGCAAAACAGTTTATAGAAAGTTTAGAAGAAAAAATTGCAGGTGTTAAGCATCATCTTAATAATTTGATTGAGTTTGCAATCGACTATTTTAAAAATCTTAAAACAAAGTATGGTAAAGGCAAAGAAAGACGCACAGAAATAAGAATTTTTGATGATATCGTTGCTGCTAAAGTGGCAATGAATAACGCCAAATTATATGTAAATAGAGAAGAAGGTTTTGTTGGAACATCACTTAAAAAAGACGAATTTGTTTGCGATTGTTCAGATTTAGATGATGTAATTGTTTTTACCAAAGAGGGTAAAATGATGGTAACCAAAGTAGATTCGAAAACTTTTGTGGGTAAAAACATTATTCATGTTGCAGTCTTTAAGAAAAAAGACAAACGTACTGTCTATAATATGATGTATAGAGATGGCAAAAAAGGCCCTAGTTACATGAAGCGATTTAATGTTACTTCTGTAACTAGAGATAAAGAATATGATTTAACCAATGGAAACAAAGGTTCTGTTGTGCACTATTTTACTGCAAATCTAAATGGAGAAGCAGAAGTAGTTACCATTAACTTACGAGCTGTTGGATCTGTTAAAAAGTTGAAATGGGATATTGATTTTGCAGATTTAGCGATAAAAGGTAGGGGAGTAAGAGGCAATACCATTACTAAATATCCTATTAAAAAAGTAGAGTTTAAAGAAGCAGGTGTATCAACTTTAAAACCTAGAAAAATTTGGTTTGATGATGCTGTTCAGCGCTTAAATGTTGATGATAGAGGAGAGTTATTAGGAGAATTTAAAGCAGAAGACAAGCTGCTAATTATCACTCAAAAAGGAGTTGCAAAAGCAGTAAAACCAGATTTAACCATGCATTTTGATAATGACATGATTGTTTTAGAGAAGTGGGAACCAAACAAACCAATTTCTGCAATATATTTTGATGGGGAAAAAGAGAAATATTATGTGAAGCGCTTTTTAATAGAGACCACAGAAAAAGAAGAACAATTTATATCTGATCATCCAAAAAGTCAGCTAGAAATTGTTGCTACTGATTATAGACCAATGGCAGAAGTGGTATTTTCAAAACGAAGTTTAGATAATATTACTGTAGACTTAGAAGATTTTATTGCTGTTAAAGGAATTAAGGCGCTTGGTAACCAATTAACTACATACAAAATTAAACAAGTTAACTTGCTAGAACCTTTACCTTACGAACTGCCTGAAGAAGAGAAAGTAGAAGATGTAGAAGTTGTAGATGAAGAGGAGGTAAAAGAAGAAAAAATTGTAAAAGATGAGTTGCCTATTGATGTTCCAACCATACAAAAATCTTCTACATTAGATTTACCTAAAAAAGAAGACAAAAAAAGTCAGTTACTTAAAAAAGCAATAAAAAAGAAAAAAGAGAATTTAGATGATGAGAGTCAAACCAAATTGTTTTAAATCATGAAATATAAACATTTCTTCTTGTTACTAACAGTTACTGGTTTTATTTATCCTTGGTATTACAACTATCTTTATTTTACCACAGTAGAGAATCCGACTTTTATTTCTTTTTTTCAAGATGCTCAAAATAATTATGCTGGGCTTTCTTTTGGTGCAGATTTAACAGTAGTGACGCTCGCTTTCTATACATGGGCTATTCCTGAAGCCTTGCGTTTAAAAATAAAATATTGGTGGGTAATTATACCCTCTACTTTTCTAATAGCATTGGCATTCGCTTTTCCTTTGTTTTTGTATATGCGAGAAAATGCATTAGAGAAAAAAAAATAATTCAGAATAAAAATGTATTCTATTCCATTTTTTCAAAAAAAGTTAAGGTATAGTTTTTTAGAAGTTTAGGTTGTGTTATTTTAATAATATCTTTAAGAACTAAATCTGGTCTAGAAAGCCCTAATTCGTAATACAATACACCACCAGAATCTCCTTTTTTGGTAGTTGGGGTAAAAATTAAATCGTTCTTAAAGGCTTTAAAATTTTCATAAAGCGGATTAAAATTAAGCATTTGTTCTTTAGAGTTAAAATATCCTGGAGAAATCCAAATATCTGCATTTAGAGCTTTATCATAGACACTTTCAAAATTTAACGACAAGCTTCCTTTGCCTTTAGTATCTTTCCACAAGTAATTTAAATTGGCATCTTTTAAAAATTGTGCAACAAAGCTTTCGCCAGCAGGTAAATTCCAAACATCGTTACTCATTACTGCTCCAGAAAGAACTGTTTTTTGTGAAGAACTGTTTTTTGCAATTGCTTTTGCTTTGAGGTAATTATTTTCAATTATTTTAAAAATACTATCTGCTGCCTTTTCTTTGTCAAATAAAACACCAAAAAACTTAATCCATTCTGCTCTTCCTAAAGGGGTTTCTTCTAGCCAATCACCATTATAAATTACTGGTATACCAGACTTTTCTATAGTTGTTAAAGACCTATCAGCATTATTAACACTATATCCTATTACTAACTCTGGTTCAATGTCTAAAACAATCTCAGTATTTAGTGCACCCTCTTTACCTATTTCTTTTATTTTACCTAGAGCAACAAGGTTTCTTGACTTATTGGATGAGATATAAGCTGCATGAGGAAAACCAACTATCGAATTCTCTTCCTGTAACAATTCTACCATTGGAATATGTGTTGTAGAGGTAACAATAACTCTTTGAAGAGGAACCTGAATAGTACTTTTACTATTTTGTTTCAGTACGAATTTAGATTTTTTTACAATAGTGTATTTCGAAACAGTATTTGCATTTAAAAAAGGTTTTTTAATAATTAGTTTTGTTGAGCCATTTTCTTTTACAATAGAAAACCCTTTGGCATATTGCACTTTAGATTCTGAAATTATAGTGTTTTTAGTATTCTTAATGTTTTTTTTGCACGAAAATAATAACCCAAAACTTAGTAATATCAGAAAACATCTTATCCTCATTTTAATATTTTTTTTAAAGATAAATAAAATGCAATAATCGTACTTTATTCCTAATAAATAATAGTACTTTTGTTTCGATTTTTGGTTTTTGCAATATTATTCATGTATTGTAAAATTAAAAGGGAATTTGGTGTAAAACCAAAGCTGTTCCCGCAACTGTAAGCTATTTAGCTTGTAACTATTTCTTTATACCACTGACAATTTGTTGGGAAGGTTAGTTACAAGACGCAAGCCAGGAGACCTGCCTAAAATCACGAGTAAAAAACTTTCGGGATAAAAGTTTTTGTATCAGACATTCTGTGCAAAATAATTACCTGATTTATTGTATCAATTAAATCATTATTAATGAAAAAGCAATGTATTATTGTTAGTACGTTGGCATTTATTTTTGCTAATGTAAATCTTTCTGCGCAAACAAAAAAAATAGAGCAGTTAGATGAGGTTGTTGTTACTGCAACAAAATTTGAAACCAACAAAAAAAATGTTGGTAAAATTGTGTATCAAATTACACAAGAAACTATTAAAAATAGTCAAGGAAGAACGGTTGTAGATTTGCTAAATGATTTGCCAGGTATAGAAATTAATGGCAATTTTAGTACTCGAGGTCAAAATTTAGGCTACTACATTAGAGGTGGTAGAAATAGGCAAGTAGCTATTTTAATAGATGGTGTAAATGTTAACGATCCTTCTTCATTTAATGGAGATTTTGATTTAAGACAGTTAGATATCAATCAAATTGAAAAGATAGAAGTATTAAAAGGAGCTGCATCTACTTTATACGGAACAGGAGCTGCAACAGGTGTTATTAACATTATTCTTAAAAAAGCAAGTAAAAAAGCTTTTACAGGTAGTTTTACAACACGTTTAGGTACAAATTCTTCTGCTGAAGCAAATCGTATTTCTGCTGAAGAGGGTATGACAAATTTTAATTTTAATGGATCTTTAGGTAAGTTAGATTATCTAATAAGTTTAAATGCAAATGGTTCTAAGGGATTATCTGCTGCAGAAAGTACCACAGAAAATCAAACGTTTACAGAAGATGTTTTTTACAGGCAAAATGCATTACTAAAACTTAATTATCAGGCAAGTAAAAAATTTAAAGTTGGAGTTTTAGCTAGTATAGATGAATTTTCTACTGATTTTGATGGGTTTGATTTTGATCCCGCAACTTTTGCAAGTATTCCTGTAGATAGAGATAACAATAGCAATAGTTTGCAAAAAAGAGTAACTTTTAATACAGACTATAACTACAAAAAAGGAAGTTTAAAAGCAAGAGCTTTTCTTACAGAAATAGATAGAACTGAAAATCCGTCAAACGATTTTTTTAAAGGGGAAGTAGTTGGTTTTGATATATTTAACAACTATAACATAACCAGTAATATGTCTTTTTTAGTGGGTTTAACAGCACAATATCAAGATATGATTCAACAAACATCTTTTAGCACTATAGAAAAGGGTAGTGGTAATCAACACTTCTATGATCCTTATGGTGCTTTTAATTATATTTCCGATTTTGGTTTAAACCTTAATATAGGTACAAGAGTAAATATTCATAGCGAATATGGAAGCAACTTTGTATACAATATAAATCCATCTTACAACTTTTCAGTGCAAGACAACCCTGTTAAAGTTTTTGGGTCTTACAGCACAGCTTTTATAGCGCCAACATTATCAGAAATATTTACCAAACTACCGTCTATAGAAGAATTATTACCAGAAGAAACTACAACAATGGAGTTTGGATTTGAAGCACAAATAGCAAAAAAAGTAAACTTTAATACTACTTTTTTCTATAGAGAAGAAACTAACAAAATAGGTTTTGACCCTTCAACTTTTCAAACCATTAATGATATTGGAACCTTTTTTGCAAGTGGCCTAGAAACGGAAGTTAATTATGTTTTTTCGAATTCTTTAAACTTTAATGCAAATTATACTTACATAGACAGAGAAGAGAGTTTGCTTCTGAAAATACCAAAAAACACTTTTTTTGTAAGAGCAAATTATGCATTAACTAACCAAACAAATACATCTCTAAGTTATCGATTTGTAGATGATACAGAAGATTTTGGAAACGTTCCTTTAGAATCCTATTCACTAGTAGATTTTTTCATAAATCATTCTATTTTAAACAAAAACATGAATCTTTTTGCTAGTGTAACCAATGTGTTTAATGTCAATTTTCAAGAAATTGCAGGTTTTACCACCAGAGGAAGAAACTATACGATTGGTTTTAGACTAACTTTTTAATAAAAATGTTACGAAAAGGAAAGGCCTTCTTTAATAAGAAGGCTTTTTTTTTAAAGTAGTTTTTTTACTTCAGATTTTAGAATAGAAACAGCAGTTTCTGTTGCAGGTACTTCTTTTGCGTATTCAATTAAAATATTTTCTCTTAAACTACTAGCAGAAGAAGAGGTTTCTGCAATGATTTTAATTTTATTAATAATTGCTTGTTTTGCAGCTTGTACGGCTACCCAAGAATCGTCACTTACATATAATTGTTGTACCAAGTTATGCTCAAATTCTTGCTGAATTGTAGCTATTAACAAACTAACATAGTCTTCTGTTTTGTTAGAAACAGGACTAACCCTTGCTAACATTTTAATAGGGTTTATTCGGTCACAAAACAACAACATACGTTCGTAAGCTTGAAGTTTAATTGGTAAAGCTTCTTTTTTCTGAGAATATAAAACTCCTAACTGTTGATTTGAATATTGTTGTTTTAGAAAACCATTAAACATATAATAAGCAACATAGCCAGTAACTACAGCAGGTAAGATGTAAAATAAACTTTCTATTAACTTTTCTTCCATTACAAGATGTTTAATAATACAAAAATAATTGAAATCATTAATAAATTGTGGATAAATTTAAAATCTTAGATTTTTTAAACGCATTAGAATTAGTAATTTCACATTCTTAAAAGCATTAAATTTTACGACTTGAATAATTACTTAGAATCATTGAATGAAGCTCAGAAAAGAGCTGTTTTGCAGAAAGATGGACCAATGATTATCATTGCAGGTGCTGGTTCTGGAAAAACTAGAGTTTTAACCTATAGAATTGCACATTTAATGCAGCAAGGTGTAGATCCTTTTAACATCTTATCCTTAACCTTTACCAATAAAGCTGCTAGAGAAATGAAAGAGCGTATTGCAGGAGTTGTTGGTGTTAGCGAAGCAAAAAATCTATGGATGGGAACGTTTCACTCTGTTTTTGCTAGAATTTTAAGAGCAGAAGCAGATAAACTAGGATTTCCTTCTAATTTTACTATTTACGATTCACAAGACTCTGTTCGCTTAATTTCTTCCATCATAAAAGAAATGAGTTTAGATAAAGATCGTTATAAACCCAAACAAATATTTAATAGAATTTCTTCTTTTAAAAATAGCTTAATTACAGTTAGAGCTTACTTTAATAACTCTGACTTACAAGAAGCAGACATGCTGGCTAGTCGTCCTAAAGTTGGCGATATTTATAAAGAATATGTAGATCGCTGTTTTAAATCTGGCGCAATGGATTTTGATGATTTGTTGCTAAGAACCAACGAATTATTAGCTCGTTTTCCAGAAGTTTTAGCGAAATATCAAGACAGATTTAGATACATAATGGTTGATGAGTATCAAGATACCAATCATTCTCAGTACATTATTGTTAGAGCATTGGCAGACAAATATGAAAATATTTGTGTAGTAGGTGATGATTCGCAAAGTATCTATAGTTTTCGAGGAGCAAATATTCAAAATATATTAAACTTTCAAAAAGATTATCCAGATGTAAAAACCTTTAAACTTGAACAAAATTATAGGTCTACAAAAAATATTGTTAACGCAGCAAATTCTGTAATTGCTAAAAACAAAACAAAATTAGACAAAGAAGTTTGGACTAGTAATGACGCTGGAGATGCAATTAATGTGATGCGCACCATATCAGATGGTGAAGAAGGACGTTTTGTAGCGCAATCTATTTGGGAAAATATGATGAATAATCAGTTACTACCAGACCAGTTTTGTGTTTTGTATAGAACAAATTCGCAATCTAGAGCCATAGAAGATGCTTTACGAAAAAAAAATATAGACTATACCATTTATGGTGGTATTTCTTTTTACCAACGAAAGGAAATAAAAGATGTTCTTTCGTATTTAAGAATTCTTATCAATCCAAACGATGAAGAAGCATTAAAAAGAATTATTAATTATCCAGCAAGAGGAATAGGAGCTACCACAATAGATAAGTTAACCATTGCTGCAAACCACTACAAAAAGTCGTTTTTTGATGTATTGCAAAATTTAGATAAAATTGATATTAAGATAAATTCTGGAACTAAAAATAAGTTGCAAAACTTTTTAAATATGATTTTACGTTTTCAAATCGAATTGAAAACAAAAAATGCTTTTGAAATTGCAGAAACGGTAGTTAAAGAAACAAGATTAATTAAAGATTTAGAAAAAGATGGTACACCAGAATCTGTTAGTAAGGTAGAAAATGTTCAAGAACTTTTAAATGGAATTAAAGATTTTATAACAGATAAAATTGAACAAGGAGAAGATGCCTCCCTTACTTCTTTTCTAGAAGATGTTGCTTTAGCTACAGATTTCGATACTAAGAAAGATAACGCCAAACCAAGTGTTTCTTTAATGACTATTCACCAATCTAAAGGATTAGAATATGCCTATATTTATATTGTTGGTTTAGAAGAAAATTTATTTCCTTCAGCAATGAGCATGAATACTAGGAGTGAATTAGAAGAAGAACGAAGACTGTTTTATGTTGCATTAACTAGAGCAGAAAAAGTAGCCTACCTCAGTTATGCACAAACACGCTATAGATGGGGTAAATTAGTAGATTCAGAACCTAGTCGTTTTTTAGAAGAAATAGACGAATCGTTTTTAAATTATTTAAGTCCAAAAGAACCAGAACCTTCCATAAATAGATTTTTAGATAAAAGTTTGTTTGATGATGCACCAAAAGGTATTCGTTTTCAGAAACCAATTCAAAGAAAGAAAAAAGAAATTGAGGTTTTAAAGAAAAAAGAAATTCAAATCCCTAAGAAACTAAAGAAATTAACAGATACACAACCAAATACAAATCTATTTGATAGCGATGTTACAATTGGTAGTATTGTAGAGCACAATCGTTTCGGAAAAGGTAAAGTATTAGGTTTAGAAGGAAAGGGGCCAAATAAAAAGGCAGAAATTCAGTTTGGTACAGTAGGAAAAAAGAAGTTATTATTACAATTTGCCAAACTAAAAGTAATTGGTTAAAAATACACTTTACATTCCAAAATATAAATTGTTAATTTGCAATAAGAAATAACTACAAGAAAAAGACAAGTATCTTTTTTAATTATTTTCTTCACAAAAATACTTACATGACTTTTGATTTAGAATACAACTCAGAAAGAACATTAATGATTATTCCAGAATATGGAAGACATATTCAAAAACTGGTAGATCATTGCGTTAACTTAGAACAAAAAGACGAACGTAACAAAATGGCTAAAGCTATTGTAGATGTTATGGGAAATTTACAACCACATTTACGAGACGTACCAGATTTTAAACATAAATTATGGGACCAGCTTTTCATTATGGCTAACTTCGAGCTAGATGTAGACTCACCTTACCCAAAACCTTCTAAAGAAGAATTACAGGAAAAACCAGAACCATTAGCTTACCCAAAAGCCGCATCAAAATATAGATATTATGGAAAAAACATTCAGACCATGATAGATGTAGCACTAAGTTGGGAAGAAGGAGAAATGAAAGATGCTCTGGTGTTTACAATAGCAAACCACATGAAAAAATGCTATTTAAATTGGAATAAAGATACCGTAGAAGACGGTGTTATTTTTAATCATTTGTATGATTTATCTGACGGTAAATTAGATTTAAGAAACTCTGAAGAAGAACTTTCAGACAGTAAAAATTTACTTCGAAAAAGAAACAATCAAGGACAAGGAAAAAACAAAAGACAAAACCATAAAAATAGAAAAAGATAAATGGCATCATTTAAAATAGAAGGTGGTCATAAACTAAAAGGTACTATAACTCCTCAAGGTGCAAAAAATGAAGTACTTCAAATTTTGTGTGCTGTAATTTTAACTCCAGAAGAAGTTGTAATTAATAATGTACCTGATATTATTGACGTAAATAAATTAATTTTTATACTCGGAGAACTAGGAGTTACAGTAAAAAAATTAAAAGCAAACACCTATTCTTTTAAAGCAGATAAAATTAAACTAAACTATTTAGAGTCTGAAGATTTTAAAAGAGATGGAAGTTCTTTAAGAGGCTCTATAATGATTGTTGGACCACTTTTAGCAAGATTTGGTAAAGGGTATATTCCTAAACCAGGAGGTGATAAAATTGGTAGAAGAAGATTAGACACCCATTTTCAAGGGTTTATAAATCTTGGTGCAAAATTTAGATATAATAAAGAAGAGCGTTTTTATGGTGTTGAAGCAGATAAATTGCAAGGTACAGACATGTTGCTAGATGAAGCTTCTGTTACTGGAACTGCAAATATCCTTATGTCTGCAGTGTTTGCAGAAGGTACCACTACTATTTACAACGCTGCTTGTGAGCCTTACATTCAACAATTGTGTAAAATGTTAAATGCAATGGGTGCCAAAATATCTGGTGTTGGCTCTAACTTACTTACTATAGAAGGAGTAGATTATTTAGGAGGATGTGAACATACTGTATTGCCAGACATGATAGAAATTGGTTCGTGGATTGGTGTTGCTGTTATGACTAAATCAGAACTAACAATTAAAAATGTTAGTTGGGAAAATCTTGGACAAATACCCACTGTATTTAGAAAGTTAGGAATAGCTTTTGAAAAAAGAGGAGATGATATTTACATTCCAGAACAAGAAGAATACGAAATTCAAAACTATATAGATGGTTCTGTATTAACCGTTTCAGATGCACCTTGGCCTGGTTTCACTCCAGATTTATTAAGTATTATACTAGTTATAGCTACACAAGCAAAAGGAACTGTATTAATACATCAAAAAATGTTTGAAAGCCGTTTGTTTTTTGTTGATAAGTTAATTGATATGGGGGCAAAAGTTATTTTATGTGATCCACATAGAGCAACTGTTATTGGTCATAATTTTCAATCCCAGTTAAAAGCAACCACAATGACATCTCCAGATATTAGAGCTGGAATTTCATTGCTAATTGCTGCACTTTCTGCTAAAGGAACATCTACAATTCACAACATAGAACAAATTGATCGTGGTTACGAAAATATAGAGCAAAGATTACGTTCAATTGGAGCAAAAATAGAACGTATAGAGTAAAATAAATAAGATTTAAATCTAAATAGTGTCAATTTGGCACTATTTTTTTATTGGCAATATTTTTGCCGTTTTAATGAAGAATTTTAAACATTACTAATAATGAGTAATAAAGAAGAAATAAAAGAAGAAGAAATTAAAAACGAAGAAACTACTAGTAAAGTAGAAGAAAATAAAGAAGTTACAGAAGAGACTAAAAAAGAAGAACCTACAGCTGAAGAATTAATTCAAATCGAAAAAGATAAGTTTTTAAGACTTTTTGCTGAGTTTGAAAATTATAAAAAGAGAACTTCTAAAGAAAGAATAGAGCTTTTTAAAACAGCAAGCCAGGAATTAATGACTGCTTTACTGCCAATATTAGATGATTTTGATAGAGGTCTGGCAGAGATTAAAAAGGCAAAAGATAAAGAACTTTTAAAAGGTATGGAGTTAATAAATGGCAAGCTTAAAAATACCCTACATCAAAAAGGATTATCACCAATTGAAGTAAAAGAAGGAGATGCCTTTGATGCAGAAATACATGAAGCTATAACGCAAATTCCAGCACCTACAGAAGAACTTAAAGGAAAAGTTATAGATTGCGTAGAAAATGGTTACAAACTAGGAGATAAGATTATACGTTATCCAAAAGTTGTAATCGGGCAATAGTTAGAAATATTAGTCCTAAAACTAAAAGACTAAAAACTAAAGAATGGCAAAACAAGATTATTACGAAATATTAGGCTTATCTAAATCTGCTTCACAGTCAGAAATAAAAAAGGCTTACAGAAAAATGGCTATCAAGTACCATCCAGATAAAAATCCAGGAGATACTGAAGCAGAAGAAAAGTTTAAATTGGCTGCAGAAGCATATGAAATATTAAGTGACGAAAATAAAAAAGCACGTTACGATCAATATGGTCATGCTGCATTTGAAGGAGGTCAAGGAGCAGGTGGTTTTGGTGGCGGAATGAATATGGATGACATTTTTAGCCAATTTGGAGATATCTTTGGAGGTGGCTTTGGAGGTGGCTTTAGTGGTTTTGGTGGTGGCCAAAGGCAAGGCAGAGTGAAAGGTAGTAATATGCGTATTCGTGTTAAGCTTACTCTTGATGAAATTGCCAAAGGCATCGAAAAGAAAGTAAAAGTTAGAAGAAAAGTAAAAGCAGATGGGGTACGCTATAAAACATGTTCTACGTGTAATGGCTCTGGACAACAGATGCGAGTAACAAACACTATTTTAGGTAGAATGCAAACTGCTACAACTTGTTCTACTTGTTCAGGATCAGGAGAAGTAATTTCTAGTAAACCTAATGGAGCAGATGCACAAGGATTAATTGTAAAAGAAGAAACTGTATCTATTAATATCCCAGCAGGAGTTACGGATGGCGTGCAATTAAAAGTTGGAGGAAAAGGTAACGAGGCTCCAGGAAACAACTCCTTTCCTGGTGATCTTTTAGTATTAATAGAAGAAATCCCTCATGAAAAATTAAAGAGAGAAGGAACAAATATACATTTTGACTTATATATAAATTTTGCAGAAGCAGTTTTAGGTATTAGTAAAGAAGTAGAAACGGTTTCCGGAAAAGTTAAAATAAAGATAGAGCCTGGTACACAATCAGGACGAATACTTCGCCTTAAAGGAAAAGGGTTGCCAAGTCTAGAAAGGTATGGTAATGGAGATTTTTTAATTCATGTTAATGTTTGGACACCACAAGAATTAAATAAAGACCAAAGAACGTTTTTTGAAAATATGATTAATGACGAAAACTTTTCACCAAATCCTAATAAATCAGATAAATCTTTTTTTGAAAAAGTAAAAGATATGTTTAGTTAATTAGATTAAAAAAATAGAACAATTGTCTTTTTTACAAATAAAAAATATATCTTTGTATTGTTATTAATTTATTTAATAACACTTTTTCTTTTTCATAGCAATTTTCCCACTTAATTTACTTTAAGTGGGTTTTTTTATAAAAAGCATTATATATTTGTTATAATAGCAGACTTATCTTATCGCCATTAAATTTTTAGTGGAGGAAAGTCCGAACACCAGAGAGTAATCATAGCGGATAACATCCGTCCAACGTAAGTTGAGGACAAGTGCAACAGAAAGCAAGTACAGTTAGGCTGTAGTGAAATCAGGTAAACTCTATGAGGTGAAATGCCATGTATATTAGAGCTTGAGAGTTACTCGCTCGATTCTAAAGGGTAGGCAGCTTGAATAAAATAGTAATATTTTATCTAGATAAATGATAAGAACCATTTTTTGGGACAGAATTCGGCTTATTAGTCTGCTATTACATTTTCCATAAAAAATGTTCTATTTTCTTTTGTTTTTTACATTTTATTCTTTAAAAATTGAATAATGAATAATTATATTCAATAAAATTAGCATCTTGTTATTTATTTTTCAATTTAAAATAAAAAATGTAAATTTGTGCTACTTAATTTAACTTAAATTACACAAACTATGGCATTTGATATTGAGATGATCAAAAAGGTCTATGCAAATATGACTGAACGTGTGGATGCTGCTCGAGAAATGACTGGGAAACCATTATCTCTGGCAGAAAAAATACTTTATTCACATTTATGGGATGGAAAACCAAATAAAGCATTTACAAGAGGTAAAGACTATGTAAATTTTGCCCCAGATAGAATTGCATGCCAAGATGCAACTGCACAAATGGCTTTATTACAATTTATGCAAGCTGGTAAACCAAAAGTTGCAGTTCCTACTACTGTTCATTGTGATCACTTAATTCAAGCTAAAGAAGGTGCAGAAGTAGATTTAAAACACGCTAATAATACAAGTAGCGAGGTTTTTAATTTTTTAGAATCGGTATCCAATAAATATGGTATTGGTTTTTGGAAACCAGGAGCAGGTATTATTCATCAAGTTGTTTTAGAAAATTACGCTTTTCCAGGTGGTATGATGATTGGTACTGACTCGCACACTGTAAATGCAGGAGGTTTAGGTATGGTTGCAGTAGGTGTTGGTGGTGCTGATGCTGTTGATGTTATGGCTGGTATGGCTTGGGAATTAAAATTCCCAAAATTAATAGGGGTTAAATTAACAGGTAAACTTTCTGGTTGGACAGCTCCAAAAGATGTAATTTTAAAGGTTGCAGAGATATTAACTGTAAAAGGTGGAACAGGTGCAATTGTTGAGTATTTTGGTCCTGGAGCTACAGCTATGTCTTGTACTGGTAAAGGTACAATTTGTAATATGGGTGCAGAAATTGGCGCTACAACTTCAACTTTTGGTTACGATACATCTATGGAACGTTACTTACGTGCTACAGATAGAGCAGATGTTGCTGATGCTGCTAATGAAATTAAAGAGTATCTTACTGCAGATCCAGAAGTTTACGAAAATCCAGAACAATATTTTGACCAAGTAATTGAAATTAATTTGTCAGAACTAGGCCCATTATTAAACGGTCCTTTTACACCAGATTTATCTACTCCAGTAGGAGAGGAAATGACTAAAAAAGCTTCTGATAATGAATGGCCACTTCAAGTTGAGTGGGGATTAATAGGTTCTTGTACAAATTCATCTTATGAAGATTTATCAAGAGCATCATCTATTGCACAACAAGCATTAGATAAAGGATTAAAAACCAAAGCAGAATTTGGAATTAATCCTGGTTCTGAGCAAGTTCGTTATACTGCAGAGCGTGATGGAATTTTAGAAGTATTTGAAAAACTAGATGCTAAAATATTTACCAACGCATGTGGTCCTTGTATAGGGCAGTGGGCTAGATATTCAGACCCTAAAAATGCTCCAAAAAATAGTATAGTACACTCATTTAACAGAAACTTTGCTAAAAGAGCAGATGGTAACCCAAATACACATGCTTTTGTTGCTTCTCCAGAATTAACTGCTGCTATTGCAATTGCAGGTCGTTTAGACTTTAATCCAATAACAGATAAGTTAATTAATGAAAATGGTGAAGAAGTAATGTTAGACGAGCCAACAGGTTGGGAACTACCACCAAAAGGTTTCGATGTAAAAGATAATGGATATTTAGCTCCTGAAAAAGACGGAAGTCATGTAGTTGTTAATGTAAAAGAAGATTCAGAAAGACTACAACTTTTAACTCCTTTTGTTCCTTTAGGCGACGAGATTAAAGGCGCAAAATTATTAATAAAAGCTTTTGGAAAATGTACAACAGATCATATTTCGATGGCTGGACCTTGGTTACGTTATAGAGGACACTTAGATAACATTGCTAACAATACATTAATTGGAGCAGTAAACGCATTTAATCAGAAAACTAACTTTGTTAAAAATCAATTAACTGGTGAGTATGATGCTGTTCCGGCTACACAAAGAGCATATAAAGCAGAAGGTATTAAAACAGTTGTTGTAGGTGATCATAATTATGGAGAAGGTTCTTCTAGAGAGCACGCTGCAATGCAACCGAGACATTTAGGAGTTGCTGCAGTTATTGTAAAATCTTTTGCTAGAATACATGAAACAAACCTAAAAAAACAAGGTATGTTAGGTTTAACATTTGCAAATGAAGCAGATTACGATTTAATACAAGAAGATGATACATTTAACTTTATTGATTTAAATGAGTTTGCTCCAGAAAAACAATTAACTTTAGAGGTTGTTCATTCAGATGGATCAAAGGATATCATTAAATTAAATCATACCTATAATGCCGCTCAGATTAAATGGTATAAAGAAGGTTCTGCTTTAAATTTAATAAAAAAGCTAAACGCTTAAGTTTTAATATATTTTTTAAAAAAAACTCCTGATTTATCAGGAGTTTTTTTATTTATAGCTACTAGTTTTCTTTCATTTGCGTTAATGATTTTTGTTTCGAAAACGTTTTAGTTTGTTTATATTTGATCCAATGAAAAATGTAAAAATAATAGAATGTCCAAGAGATGCGATGCAAGGTATAAAGTCGCATTTTATACCAACAGAAAAAAAGGCATTATACATTAATTCATTACTAAAAGTAGGTTTTGATACCATAGATTTTGGAAGTTTTGTATCACCAAAAGCAATTCCTCAAATGCGAGATACAGCAGAGGTACTTTCTAAGTTAGATTTATCTAATACTTCTAGTAAACTATTAGCTATTGTTGCTAATTTAAGAGGAGCTAAAGATGCTGTTCAATTCGAAGAAATAGACTATTTAGGGTATCCATTTTCAATCTCTGAAAACTTTCAGATGCGAAACACGCATAAGACTATAGATCAGTCCATTGGAATTCTACAAGATATTTTAAACCTTGCCAGTAAGTCTAATAAAGAAGTTGTTGCATATTTATCTATGGGATTTGGTAATCCTTATGGTGATCCTTGGAATGTTGAAATTGTTGGAGAATGGACAGAAAAACTATCTAAAATGGGAGTGAAGATTCTTTCCCTTTCAGATACTATAGGAAGTTCTACTCCTGAAGTTATTAATTACTTATTTTCTAACCTTATTCCTTCTTATCCAAATATTGAATTTGGTGCACATTTACATACAACTCCATATAAATGGTACGAAAAAGTAAACGCTGCTTTTAATTCTGGTTGTTTGCGTTTTGATGGTGCAATAAAAGGTTATGGAGGTTGCCCTATGGCTAAAGATGAATTAACAGGGAATATGCCAACAGAAAAATTAGTCAGTTATTTTACGTCTAAAAAAGCGAATACAAATATTAAACCCATGAGTTTTGAAAGCGCATATAATAAAGCTTTAGAAGTTTTTGTATAAAAAAAGTCTAACTAATAAAGTTAGACTTTTTAAATATTATTTACTATTTCTTACTTCTACGTCTTCCAAATCCTTCTTGCTTTCTGCTACTAGTGTTTCTTGGTTTTCTATCACTACGTCTTCTACCACTATTATTACTAGGGTTAGATCGTGTTCTTCTTTTGGACCTTCCAGATTTATCTTTTTTGGTAACTTCTACATTTACAGAACGACCTTCAAAAATTGGTTCATTCGCTAAAAATGCGTCTAGAGTTTGCTGTTCGAAATTCTTATCAATTTCAAAAAACGAAAAAGTATCTAGAATATCAATTGCACCTATTTCAATTTTATTTCCTATTTCTTGCTCATTTATTAAACCCATTAATTTTGCTGGATTTAAACGATCTTTTCTTCCAATATTAATAAAAAATCTTGTCATATCTTCTGATGAAGATCTTCCTCTTGAATTTTTATCAGAACTTAAATCATTTAAATCTCTTGCATTTTCGTAATAAGATAAAAAGGTGTTGAATTCTAGAGATACAAACTTTTTAATAAGTTCTTCTCTTGTAAAATTAGCTAGTTTTTCATTGATGCTTGGTAAAAACTCTTCAATTTCAGATTCATTAACTTCTATATTTTGCACTTTATCTATTAAATGCATTAATTGATTTTGACAGATTTCTTTTCCAGACGGAACTTTTGTTTCTACAAACTTCTTATTTATAATTCTTTCAATTGGTCTTAATTTACTTTTTTCTTTTCTATTTACTAAAACCAAAGAAACCCCAGTGTTTCCTGCTCTACCAGTTCTACCACTTCTGTGCGTATAATTTTCTATTTGATCTGGCAATTTATGATTAATAACATGTGTTAAGTTATCAACATCTAAGCCTCTAGCAGCAACATCTGTTGCAACTAATAATTGAATATTTTTCTTACGAAATTTTGCCATAACAGAATCTCTTTGCGCTTGAGATAAATCGCCATGTAAAGCGTCTGCATTATAACCATCTCTTATTAAATTGTCTGCTACTAACTGTGTTTCTCTTTTAGTTCTACAAAAAATTATACCATAAATATTAGGATTAACATCTGCTATTCTTTTTAATGCAGGGTATCTAGTATTTTCTGTTACGGAATAAAATTCATGACTTACATTATCAGAACCCTGATTTTTTTGCCCAGAAGTTACTTCTACAGGCTTAGTCATGTAGTTTTTTGCGATTGCTTCTACCTCTTTTGGAAACGTTGCAGAGAACAATAAGGTTTGTTTCGTTTTCGGAGTTGCAGCTAAAATAGTATCTAGTTCTTCTTTAAACCCCATGTTTAACATTTCATCTGCCTCATCTAAAACCATCCATTTTACATCTCCTAATTTTAATGCTTTCCGATTTATTAAATCTACCGTTCTTCCTGGTGTTCCTACAACTATTTGTACCCCTTTTTTTAAGGTTCTAATTTGTTCTTCTATATTAGAACCACCATAAACTGTAACAACTTTTAAACCATCTAAATATTTAGCAAATTCGCTAATATTTTTCCCAATTTGAACTGCTAACTCTCTGGTAGGCGACAAAATTATGGCTTGCACTTTCTTACTAGTTGTATCTGCTAATTCTAAAATAGGCAAACTAAATGCAGCAGTTTTACCGGTACCAGTTTGTGCAAATGCTTTTAAATCTTGTGGAGATGTGATGATTTGCGGAATTGCTTTTTCTTGAATTAGTGTAGGTTTTTCGTAACCTAAATCCATTAATGCTTTGTTAATAGGCTCTTTTAAGCCTAACTCTATAAATGTTGACATACTGTGTTTTTTGAAGATTCACAGAACGCCCACCTGCAAATCTAGATTAATTTCGACATGATTTTTATCAGAAGTATACTTCTGATTAAAAATCGTGCAAATGTAATCTAAAAAAAACGGATAAACAGTTTATTATGAAATAATTACTATTTATTTAATTTTTGTAAGTAAGGGTAAAGGTTTCGTGAAGAAATAGAGGCAAACCCGTTAACAACCTTTCCTTTATTATCTATTAAAATTGCTCTTGGCATTTTACTAGTTAAAAAGTGATGAGCTTCACTACTTTCTTTTAAATAATATTGTTCCTTTATGTCTAAATTTTGAATTCGTGTAGGTTTTCGTGAATTCATATTAACCTGAATAAATTGAATATTTTTATATTTATTTTTTAAATAGCTCATTCTAGAAGCAATAAAATTTTCAGAAACATACTCTGGATTCCAGAAGAATACGAACGAGTTTTTACGTTTTATAATTTTTTTTATTGAATGGCTTTTGTCTAAAAAATCCGTTATTGCAAAATTATGTATCTCTTTATTTGCAGTTATATATTTTGTATCGCTAACTAACTCTTTTATGTGTTTTATATCATCGTTATTGCTGCTTAGCTCGTAAAACTTATTAAATGTATCTTCATTTATATTACAACTAGATTTGTTGTAAAAATGGTTTATAACGGTTTGTTTTAGAAAGGCATTTTTAGATTCTTCGGATACAATTTTCTTATCTATAGTTTTTAGCAAGTCGTTTGTAAACGCTGATGAATAAGATGTTGAGGAAGGGGAGTGGCCTAAAGCATAAGTTTCGTTGTATAAATAATTTCTTACGTATTTTGCATAAGGAGGGAAATACATTAAAGAATCATTATTTATGTGTACGTTTTTTCTAAAGTCATAGAAAGAATCTAAAAGTTTTGGAAACTCATCTTTTGTATTCATTTTAGCATTCATAATAGGAAAACGTTCGCAATTAGAATAAATAGGATAAGTTAAAGCAACTTTTAAAATTTCATTATAACGAGATGTTTCTTTAGGATGAGTAATTACATAATTATTGTACGTTTCCATTTTTTCTTTTAATAGGATATCTACTTCACTAATAAATTTATCTGGAGACAATTTATACAAATCAAAAAACAATCTTCTTTCTCTTTCAGCATCTAAAAAACAATCCAATAAAATATTGTTTCTTTCAGAACCTTTGCCAGAAAAAACTAAAGATTCATCAAAATCCCAAGTATTTAAACGTAGCATTAAGCTGTCTTTTGGCTCTAAATATATTTGTTGGTTTTCATTCCCATGTGTAAAATAATATAAACCTTCACTTAAATTATCAATCTTACCAATAAACATTCCTTTTTTGTTTACGATAAAGCTATCTATAATTTTATCTTGAGAATGAAGTGTAACAAATTCAGACTTTGGGTTAATTATTTTTCCACCAAAGTATGTTGTAGACTCTTCAGGTTCTGAAGTACAGCTACTTAAAGTAAAAATAAAAAGTAAAAATAAACTATAAATGTAACTTTTTATCATGTAAAAATTGCTATTTCTTAGTAAACAAATATATATGTAACAATAAAGGCCTCTTGTTAATACGTTGTTAAAAAAAATATAATTATAAGGTAATCTTTATACTAATATTCGCCTCAAAATTAAACTTCTAAAAGAATTCTATTTACTACTTTTGCAAAAAATTATAAAGCGCAAAATTATGTTATCAGTTTCTAACTTATCTGTTCAATTTGGAAAAAGAATACTTTTTGATGAAGTAAGCACTAAATTCCAATCTGGAAATTGTTACGGAATTATTGGTGCAAATGGTGCAGGTAAATCAACTTTTCTAAAAATTATTTCTAAAAAAATGGAACCTACTTCTGGTAGTGTACATTTAGAACCAGGTAAAAGAATGTCTGTTTTAGAGCAAAACCACAATGCCTACGATTCTTTTCCTGTTTTAGAAACTGTAGTAATGGGTAACAAAGAACTATTTGCAATTAAAAAAGAAATAGATGCTTTGTATGCTGATTATACAGATGAAAATGCAGAAAAAATTGGGGAGTTACAAGTAAAATTTGAAGAGATGAATGGTTGGAATGCAGATTCTGATGCTGCAGCTCTACTTTCAAACTTAGGAATTTCGGAAGATCTTCATTATAGTTTAATGCAAGATTTAGATGGTAAACAAAAAGTACGTGTTTTGTTAGCACAAGCACTATTTGGAAACCCTGATGTACTTATAATGGATGAGCCTACCAACGATTTAGATTTTGAAACTATTGGTTGGTTAGAAAACTTTTTAGCAAATTATGATAATTGTGTTATTGTAGTTTCTCACGACAGACACTTTTTAGATGCAGTATGTACACATATTTCTGATATAGATTTTGGAAAGATAAATCATTATTCTGGTAACTATACATTTTGGTACGAATCTAGCCAATTAGCTGCAAAACAAAGAGCACAACAGAATAAAAAAGCAGAAGAGAAAAAGAAAGAATTAGAAGAATTTATTCGTCGTTTTTCTGCAAATGTTGCTAAATCAAAGCAAGCAACTTCGAGAAAAAAAATGATAGAAAAGCTAAATGTAGAAGAGATTAAACCTTCTAGTAGAAGATATCCTGCAATTATTTTTGATAGAGATAGAGAGGCAGGAGATCAAATACTAAATGTAGAAGGATTGAGTAAAAAATTTGAGGGTGAGTATCTTTTTAAAAATGCCGATATCAATTTACAAAAGGGAGATAAGGTAGCAGTTATTTCTAAAAACTCTAGGGCTGTTAGTGCATTTTATGAGATTATTATGGGTAATGATTCTGCAGATGCTGGTAAGTTTTCTTGGGGGGTAACTACAACACAGTCTTATTTACCTTTAGATAACTCTGAATATTTTAATAATGGCGATCTAAATCTTGTAGATTGGTTAAGACAATATGCACAAACTGAAGAAGAAAGAGAAGAAGTGTTTTTAAGAGGTTTTTTAGGTAAAATGATTTTTTCTGGTGAAGAAGCACTTAAAAAAAGTAATGTTTTATCTGGTGGAGAAAAAGTACGTTGCATGTTATCAAAAATGATGATGAAAAGAGCTAATATCTTAGTGTTAGATGAACCAACAAACCATTTAGACCTAGAATCTATTCAAGCGTTAAACAATGCTTTGATTAATTTTAAAGGAACCGTTTTATTTACAACTCACGATCATGAATTTGCAGAAACTGTTGCAAATAGAGTAATAGAATTAACGCCTAACGGAATAATTGATCGTTTAGGAACTTTTGATGAATATTTAGAAGATTCTAAAATAAAAGAATTAAGACAAAAAATGTATGCATAAAAAAAAGGGAAGCAAATTGCTTCCCTTTTTTTATTTTTTTTGAATTGGACTTATAATTTCTACATCAGAAAAAGCTATAGCACCTTTAACAATACCATCTATTGTTTTCTTTAAGGCCTCTATTAATTGCATTTTTAATTGCGATTTATGAAAGATTAAACTTACTTCTCTTGCTGGCGAAGGCTTCACAAACTCTCTAAGTAACTTTTTATCAGAATCGTTTAAATCTAAGGTATGTAAATAAGGAAGTAAAGTCATTCCTAAACCTTCTTTAGTTAGCTTAATTAAAGTATCAAAACTACCACTTTCTAATTGAAACCTTTTTTTATTGTCAATTTTATAGTTTCTACAAAGATTAATAACACTTTCTTTAAAACAATGACCATCTTCTAAAAGAAGAACGTCATCCATTTCTAACTCGTCTGCAGAAATAGATTTATTTTTATACAAACGATGATTTTCAGGTATTAAACCTACAAAAGGTTCATAATACAAAGGCTTTTCTTTAATCGCTTCGTTTTCTAATGGTGTTGCTGCTATAGCTGCATCTATATGACCATCAGTTAATTTTCTAATAATTTCTTCGGTAGTTAGTTCTTCTATAATTAATTTTACTTTTGGATATTTTTTTGTAAAATTATTTAAAAACATAGGTAAAAGTGTGGGCATAATTGTTGGAATGATACCTAACTTAAATTGCCCACCAATGAAACCTTTTTGTTGATCTACAATATCTAATATTCGATTACTTTCATCGACAACAATTTTAGCTTGATCAACAATTTTTTTACCAACATCGGTTAATTCAATTGGTTTTTTAGTTCTATTAAATATCTGAATGTCTAATTCATCTTCTAGCTTTTGTATTTGCATACTAAGCGTAGGTTGTGTTACAAAACTGTGTTCAGCAGCAATAGTAAAATTTTTATATTCTGCTACAGATAATACATATTTTAGTTGTGTAATTGTCATAAATAGGAAATTTTGATAAAGATATTAAATCTATCAATATTTATTATACTTTATGGCTATTTAATTTTCTTAATTTTACATTGAACCTAAAAAAAAGATAATATTATGACAAAATTGACAATTGGATTACAAACTGATGATACAAAACTATTAAAAGATAAATTAAATGTTTTGTTAGCTAGTTTTCAAGTCTACTATCAAAATTTAAGAGGTTTACATTGGAATATAAAAGGAAAAAATTTCTTTGAATTACATAATAAATTTGAGGAGTTATACACGGACTCTCAACTAAAAATAGATGAAATTGCAGAGCGTATTTTAACCTTACAAGGTAAGCCCCTACATACTTTTACAGATTATATCGAAAACTCAAAAGTACCAGTAGGAAAAAACATTTCTAATGATGTAGAATCGGTAGAATTGGTAGTTTCATCGTTGGCAGAATTATTAAAATTAGAAAGAGAATTGTTAGAATTGTCTGACGAAAAAGATGATGAAGGTACAAATGCAATGATGAGCGATTTAATTGCAGAACAAGAAAAGACAGTATGGATGATGAATTCTTGGTTAGGCAAATAATTAATTATAACATTAAAAATATAAAAAAGGAGCTTAAAGCTTCTTTTTTGATTTTAAAATAAAGTTATAACCAATTTCTAGACCTAATATATTGTAACCGTCATTTGGTAATTTAAAATTTAAATTAGAGACATGTCCAAAATTGCAGCCTAAGTAAAGCGAAGAAACTTCATTAACTTTTCTAGAAAGACCTAGAGAAAAATTTTCTAAAAAAGTAAATCCTTTTGCGAGTCTTTCTGTCCTTGTATCAATGTAGTTAAACCCTAAACTAATAGTGCTATATAAAGCTAAAGTTTCAGTTACTTTTTTACTAAAAGTAAAACCAAATTCTAAGCCATACATCTGTAAATGTTTTTTGGCTGTAAACTCAATTCTTTTATTTATATAATCTTCTTGATCTGGAGTAATATATTGCTCGTTTAAAAGTTGATGGGAAATAAATTGGATTTGTGGTTGCACTATAAGGTGTAATTGTAAAATTTTCCAGTTTTTTAATTTATAAAAGGCTTGTCCTTTAATTGCTAAAGATTCATAAGTATAATCTGTATCGTTAAAAATAAAATTATCTTCAGAGCCATAATTAATTAAAAAGCCTATTTTATCTGGTTTTAATTTTGCTCTCTCTTGCGAATAAATACATAAAGAAAACAATAAAAAAAGATAAAATAGGCTAGTGGTTTTCATTAATTTATGAAAACATTTTTGCTACTTTTTCTGCTTTTCTAGAAGCTGAATAATCGTAAAAACCTTCTCCAGATTTAACACCAAGTTTTCCAGCAGTTACCATGTTAACTAGTAAAGGACATGGTGCATATTTAGGATTTTTAAATCCATCATACATTACATTAAGAATAGATAAGCATACGTCTAAACCTATAAAATCTGCTAATTGTAAAGGTCCCATTGGGTGTGCCATTCCTAATTTCATTACAGTATCAATTTCTGCTACACCAGCAACACCATTATATAACGTTTCTATAGATTCGTTTATCATTGGCATTAAGATTCTGTTTGCAACAAAACCAGGATAGTCATTTACTTCTACAGGAATTTTATTTATCTTTTTAGAAAGCTCTACAATAAAGTTATTAACTTCATCAGAAGTATTGTAACCTCTAATAATTTCTACAAGTTTCATTATTGGAACAGGGTTCATAAAATGCATCCCAATAACTTTGTCTGGTCTATTTGTTTCTGCTGCAATTTGTGTTATAGAAATAGAAGAAGTGTTCGTTGCCAAAATGGTGTCTTCTGCACAAACTTCATCTAATTCTTTAAATATTTTTGCTTTTAAACTTGCATTTTCTGTAGCTGCTTCTACAACTAAACTTGCATACTGCACACCTTCTTTTACAGAAGTATAAGTAGTGATATTGTTTAAAGTATTTTCTTTATCTGCTTCAGTAATTTTTTCTTTTGCAACCATTCTGTCTAAGTTTTTAGAAATAGTTGCTACTCCTTTTTTAAGCGCTTCTTCAGAAATGTCTATTAGTTGCACATTGTAGTCGAATTGTGCAAAAGTATGGGCAATTCCATTACCCATTGTTCCTGCACCAATTACAGCTATATTTTTCATGTTATATAAAATTTATGGTGTTATTTATTATAAGTCTTCTTCTGTTTTAAAACTATCAATTACCCATTGTGCAATTCTAAGTGCTTCAGTACCATTTGCTAGAGAAACAATTGGCTCTGTGTTATTGTTAATTGCATCTGCAAAAGTTTCTAGTTCATCTAAAATTGCATTGTTATTCTCTACTTCTGGATTTTCGAAATAAATTTGTTTTTCTACACCTTGATCATTTTTTAGAATCATTGCAAATTCATCAGGGTTTTGTGGTGCATCTTGAATTCTGACAATTTCGGAGGTTTTGCTTAAGAAATTTACTGAAATGTATGCATCTTTCTGAAAAAATCTAGTTTTACGCATATTTTTCATTGAAATTCTACTTGCTGTTAAATTGGCTACGCAACCGTTTTCAAATTCAATTCTAGCATTTGCAATATCTGGCGTTTCAGAAATAACAGAAATACCACTTGCGTGCACTGCTCTTACTTTAGAATTTACACAAGATAAAATTATATCAATATCATGAATCATTAAGTCTAACACAACAGGAACATCTGTACCTCTTGGATTAAATTCTGCTAACCTATGTGTTTCTATAAACATAGGATTGTTAATTTTATCTTTAACTGCTAAAAAAGCAGGGTTAAATCGTTCTACATGACCAACTTGACCTTTAACGTGGTATTGACTGGCAAGTGTTTTAATGGCTTCTGCTTCTAAAACTGTGTTAGAAATTGGCTTTTCTATAAAAACATGTTTTCCGTTTTCAATAGATATTTTTGCACTATCAAAATGAGAAAGTGTTGGAGTTACAATATCAACAACATCTACAGCATCAATTAAATCTTGCACAGAATTAAAGGATTTGTAACCATATTCTTCTACTACTTTTTTTGCATTTTCTGTAGATGGATCGTAAAAACCAACTAACTCATATTTTTCAGATTGTTGTAATAATTTAAGGTGAATTTTCCCTAAATGTCCTGCTCCTAATACACCAGCTTTAAGCATAAAAAATTTATTTTTTGAACGTGGACAAAGATACAATTTTATGGGCTTTTTTTTGATTTAATTAGTACATTTAAGTTTTAGAAAAAGTTAAATTTTGAAAGATACATCCAAGCATCAAGGTCTTAGAAATCAGTTGGCAAAGGTGTTAGAAGCCAAAGGAATTTTTGATACAAAAGTATTACAAGCAATACGAAATATTCCACGACATCTATTTATCGATTCTAGTTTCGAATCGCATGCATATCAAGATAAGGCTTTTCCTATAGCTGCGCATCAAACTATTTCACAGCCTTATACTGTTGCCTTTCAATCGCAAACATTAGAAGTTAAACCAGGGGAAAAAATTTTAGAAATTGGTACAGGATCTGGATACCAAACAGCTGTTTTATTAGAACTAAAAGCCTCTGTATATACGATAGAAAGACAGCACGAACTTTTTAAAAAGACATCTGCTTTTTTACCAAAATTAGGATATAAACCTAAAAAATTTGTTTTTGGCGATGGTTATGTAGGTTTAGAAAACGAGGCTCCTTTCGATAAAATTATAGTAACTGCAGGTGCACCTTATGTTCCTAAAGCTTTATTAGCACAGCTAAAAGTAGGAGGAAAGCTTTTGATTCCTGTTGGGGAAACAAAACAAATAATGACTTTGTTTCTTAGAAAATCTCCTAAAACATTTGAAAAACACGAATTAGGAGATTTTGCTTTTGTACCAATGCTTGAAAAGAAAAACTAAATTATTTAGCTCTTTGCCAATATTTTGTTTTTCCAATTAAAGAAAAACCAACATAACCTCTTAATTTAAGTTTGTTTGGTTCTACAAGCTCAATATAACATTTGTAAACTTTACCATTTCTTGGGTCTAAAATTTTTCCACCAGACCATTCGTTACCATCTTGTTTAAGTCCGGTTAAAATTTCTAATCCAAGTATGGGTTTATTTTTGTTTTTTCCTTCACATTTATCACATACTGCATTTTGCCTACTTTCATCTTTAATTTCTACTATTTTGGCAAAGGCTTTGCCATTTTTTTCATAAACTTCTACAACAGAATCTACCTCTCCAGTTTCATCATTTGTAGAATTCCATTTACCAAAAATAGATTGCCCATTTACTGATAATATTATCCCTAAGAATAAAATTGTTAAAAAACTTTTTTTCATCATTAATCGTATTTAGCATTATAATTTGAATTCCATTTTCCTTGTACGCGCATTACTTGTTCTAGTACGTCTCTTACACAGCCTTCACCTCCTTTTTTATAAGAAATATATTTAGAGATTTTTTGTATTTCTGGCGCAGCATCATTTGGGCAACTTGGAACACCAACCTTTTCCATTACAGGAAAATCTGGTATATCATCTCCCATATATAGCACGTTTTCGTCACTAAAATTGTATTTCTCCTTTAACTCTGTGTATTGTTTTATTTTGTCATGTGCTCCCAAATAGATGTCTGTAATACCTAAATTTTCTAATCTTTTTCGAACACCTTCATTAGTGCCGCCAGAAATTATACAAACTCTATAGCCTTTGTTTACCGCTGTTTTAAGGGCATAACCATCTTTTATATTCATATTTCTAACCAATTCTCCATCTGGCATTATAGTTACTAAACCATTGGTTAAAACTCCATCTACATCAAAAATAAAGGTTGTTATTTTGGGTAATAATTGCTTGTAGCTAATTTCCATTTTGTATAGAATTTGTAAGTATTTTATAAATTTCTTTTTGTTTTTCTTCCAGCAAATTTAAATGATTTTTAATTGTTTTCTTATCGTTTCTTACAGCTGGTCCTGTTTGTGCTTCTTTTGGATTTAATAACTGTATTTTTTTTGCAGTTTCTTGTATTAATGGATATAAAATTGGAAAAGGAATTTCATTGGCCGTACAAATACTTTCTGCTATAGAAAACATATGGTTAGTGAAATTATTTGCAAATACTGCAGCTACATGCAAATACTGTCTTTGTTTGGAGTCTATTTCGTAAATGTTATCACTTAAAGTTTCAGCAATTTTTTTCAAGGTATTTAAATCTTTTGTGTTTTGTGCTTCTATACAAAACGGAACTTTAGAAAAGTCAACTTCTTTTTCTTTACTAAACGATTGTAACATATAGAAAACACCTTTTCTGCTTTTATTTTTTAACTCAGAAACTGGCAAACTTCCAGACGTATGTACAACAAAGGGTAAGTCAAGCTTTTTAGAAACTTCTGCTATCGCATCGTCAGAAACGGTAATGATAGTGATATCAACTTTTGGTAAATCTTTTAACACTCTAGAGTTATGAAAGAAAACCTGAAGGTTTTCTTTATTTTTAAGAGCTTTAAATAAATGTGTTCCTACTTTACCTTTTCCTAAAATTAAAATTGAAATCATGTAACGAAGATATTAATTTGTTAGCAATAGATTAAGTTAAAAAGCCTACTCAAAAATTAAATAATTCTTAATATCAAGAAAAGAAAGGCTGAAAGAAAGAAATACAAAAACTTAGTAATGTCTATTTCTTTTTATAATTTCGTTAGCAAATATTGTAGTAAATGAAAAATACTAGAAAATTAGGGCTAAATACTATTTGTGTTCATAAAGGAGAAGTTAAGGATGAACAGTTTAAGGGAGCAGTTTCTCCTATTTACATGTCTACTTCTTATGCTTTTGACAACGTTGATGTTAAACGTTATCCAAGATATTTTAACACCCCTAACCAAGAGATGCTTTGTAAAAAAATTGCGGCGTTAGAACACACAGAAGATGCCTTAATTTTTAGTTCTGGTATGGCAGCTATTTCTTCTACGATGATGGCTTTTTTAAAGAAAGGAGATCATGTGGTAATTCAGCAGGTAATATATGGAGGAACTTATAACTTTATTGTTTCTGAATTTGATAAATATGGAATTGAATATTCTTTTACAGAATCTGATAAAGCAGAAGATTTTGCACCACTAATTAAAAGTAACACAAAAATAATCTACATAGAAACTCCTTCTAATCCGTTGTTAGGAATTACAGACTTACAAGCAATTGCTTCTTTAGCAAAGTCAAAAGGTATTTTAACTATGATAGACAATACTTTTGCTTCGCCAATAAATCAAAACCCTGCAGAATTTGGAATTGATTTTGTAATTCATTCTGCAACAAAATATATGGGAGGTCACTCAGATATTTCTGCAGGTGCAGTAGCATCTACAAAAGCACATGTTGCTAAAATTTGGGAAACAGCTATTAATTTTGGTGGAAATTTAAGCGATCAGACAGTTTGGATGTTAGAAAGAAGCCTAAAAACCCTTAATCTTAGAGTAAAAGAGCAAACTAAAAATGCGCAAATTATGGCAGAGTTTTTAGAGTCTTACCAATACATAGATAGAGTTTATTATCCAGGATTAGAAAGTCACCCAGATTATGAACTTGCAAAATCTCAAATGAAAGGTTTTGGTGCAATGTTGTCTTTTGAGTTGCAAGAAAATATTGATGCAATGCATTTTCAAAATAATCTTCAATTAATAAAACCATCTATGAGTTTAGCAGGTTTAGAAAGTACAACTGTTAGTCCTGCTCAAACCACACATGCTTTGTTAAGTCAAGAAGAAAGGTTGGCAAGAGGAATAAGAGAGGGGTTAATTCGTTTTTCTGTTGGTATTGAAGATTCCAAGGACTTAATAGCAGATATCAAGCAGGCTGTAAAGAACACCCTGTCTTAATGTTTATACCCTGTTTTTAGGAATAAACTTAATTGAAGTCGATTTAAATTTAGGTTATTTATATATTGATTTAAATATCCTAATTCTATTGTTATTTTCTTATTGAGTTTATACCCTAGAGCTGTGTAAAATCTGTTTTCAGTATATACTAGATCTTTAAAATTAATAAAAGCTTCGTTACTTACTGTTGTATATACGTTTTCAGAAATAGAAGGTTTTATTTTTAATCGATAACGAAAGCGATTAATTAAAGAGTAACTGTCTAACGTGTAAAGATTTCTGTGTTCGAAGCGAAATCTCTGAAAAATGGGCACTTTTAAAAAAGTAGTTTTATAAGTGAATTGTTCAAAAAAGCGATGCTCTATGGTATTTGGAACAATGTCAGGATCAAAAGACCTATCAATGTCTAAATAGCCATAAGTAATATTTGCAGTCCATTTTTTATTTACTTTAAAAGATGCACCTAGGTATATTAAGAATAAATTGTAATTCTGAAATGTTTCATAATTTCTTTCCTGGACACCAGTTACAGCACTCCATCTTTTAGAAATTTTATGATCTCCATGGTACATATACCAACTACCAAAGTTATTTTCTGTTGTTTGTTGTTGTGCTATGACATCTATAATCGAAAGAAAAAAAAGAAGAATTACAAAATTAATTTTCATAACTAATAAAAAAATTGGGCTTCAAACAAGAAGCCCAATCAATCATAATATTAATTAATATTTTCATTTAAATGGTGGTGCTCATCAATTAAAGGACCACCTTCTAAAATTTGTTCTGATGCTTGTGAAGCAAATTTTTCGAAGTTTAAATGAAATGAGTGCGCTAATTGAATCGCTTTACTAACATAAGCACCTTTTTGTAGCCAAGTATTTATTGGATCTAACATTTCAGTTGGTACATTAGGGCATTCTTTAGGCATAAACAAACCAAATATAGGGTGTTGTTCGAATGTTACATTTTCTAAATCATTATTTAAAATAGCACTAATCATTGCTCTGGTATATTTTAATTTAATTCTAGACCCAACACCATAAGGCCCTCCAGACCATCCTGTATTAATCATCCATACATTTACACCAGCTTCTGTCATTTTTTTACTTAGCATTTCTGCATATCTGGCAGGATGCAAAGGCATAAATGGTTCTCCAAAACATGCAGAAAATGATGGTACAGGTTCTGTAATACCAGCTTCTGTTCCTGCTACTTTTGCAGTGTAACCAGATATAAAATGATACGCTGCTTGCCCAGGAGTTAATTTAGATACAGGAGGTAGTACTCCAAAAGCATCACAGGTTAAGAAGAAAATGTTTTTTGGATTGTTAGCATAAGATGGCTGTTGGATATTTTCTATATGATGAATTGGATAACTTACTCTTGTGTTTTGAGTAATAGAGGCATCAAAATAGTCTGGATTTCCATTTTCGTCCATTATAATATTCTCTAAAATAGCACCAGGTTTAATTGCTTTAAATATATCTGGTTCTTTTTCTTCGGTTAAATCAATAACTTTTGCGTAACAACCGCCTTCGAAATTAAAAATGGTATTTTCTGCTGTCCAACCATGCTCATCGTCACCTATTAGTTTTCTTGTTGGATCTGCAGATAATGTTGTTTTTCCAGTACCAGATAATCCAAAGAAAATTGCTGTATCGTTATCCTTACCAACATTAGCAGAACAATGCATTGGTAAAACATTTTTTTCTAATGGTAAGATCATATTCAAAGCAGAAAAAATTCCTTTTTTCATTTCTCCAGTGTAAGCAGAGCCACCTACTAAAGCTATCTTTTTGGTAAAGTTTAAAATAGAAAAGTTACCTTGTCTTAATCCGTGCTCTTTTGGAGCGTTGCAAGAAAACCCTGGTGCACAAAGTATTAACCAATCTTCTTTAAAGTTTTTCAATTCTTTTAAAGTGGGTCTTAGAAACATGTTGTAAACAAACATATTAGACCATGGTAACTCTGTAACTGTTCTTACATTTAGCCTGTATTTAGGATCTGCACATACATAACCATCTCTAACATATAATTCTTTACCAGATAAGTATTCTTTTATATCAGATTGCAGTTTATCAAAATTTTCTGGTGAAATTGCTTTGTTTGTTTTTCCCCACCAAACTTCATCTTTTGTGTATTCATCTTTTACTAAAAAGCGGTCTTGAGGTGATCTTCCTGTAAATTTACCAGTATTTATAGCTAATGTTCCATTAGCTGTTTCTTTACCAAAACCTTTTTTTAAGGTAATATTCTGTAATTCTTCTGGAGACAAGTTCCAGTTAATTATGGCATTGGTAATGCCATATTTTGCTAAGTCTTTTTGTTTTTCTAGTAGTTCCATAATCTAAGGTTTAATTGATTTAAAATTTCCAAATAATTGGCACTAAAACAAGGGTTATGGCTAAATAAATTAGTAAAAGCGGTAAACCAACTTTTACGTAATCTATAAATTTATAACCTCCAGCTGTTAATACCATTGCATTGGTTGTTGTTCCCACAGGAGTTAAAAATGCAGTAGAAGCACTAACTGCTATAGTAATAAGAATAGGCTCAGGTGAAATTTCTAGACCTTGCGCAGTTAAAATTGCTATAGGAGCCATAAGTACTGCTGTAGCTGAATTATTTATAAATTGACTAAATGTTGTTGTGATTAAAAATATTCCTGATAATAGTAGTAAAGGATTTTTATCACCAACAACAGAGATTATTGCCTCAGTTATTAAAGAAGCTGTTCCTGTTTTTTGTATTGCTATACCCATTGGAATCATAGCTGCTATCATTACTACACTTGTCCAACTTATTGTTTTATAGGCTTTATGAAAAGGAACACAGCCAGAAAACAATACAATTCCTGCAGATAATAATGCAGCTATGGCACCTGGCACTGTTTTTAAAACTAGTAAAACAATCATTAAAAATAGTGCGCTCAAAGCAATGTAAGATTTATAGGTAAGATGCGCTACATTTTTTAGCATCTCTTCTGGTCTTCCTGTAACAACCATATTTTGATGTTGATTACTTAAGTCTTCTATTGAGTTCCATTTACCTCTGATTATAAAACTATCTCCTGGTTCTACACGAATTTCTTCTTCTAAATAAGGCTTAGCATGTCTAGAAGCAGCCATTAATTGTGTGCTGTATCTTTTAAAGTAGTCTTTTAATTTTATTCGTCTTCCTACAAGTCTAGAGTTAGGTGTTATTATTATTTGAGACATCCCTACTTCTTGGTTAATAAAGTTATTTTTTAATTCACTTTTTGCAGATTCTTTTGGTAATAGACCTAATCTAAAACGTATCATTAATCTATTAATATCATAAGTATCTCCTTTAATGGTAATAATATCATGGTATTTTAATATCGTCTCAGAATTTGGAAGTTCTGTATATGCTTTAATACCTTTTAGACGGTTTGGGTGTCTTCTTTTAAGACGAATGATAGACACTTTAAAATCTGTTTCTAAATTCCAATCGCTTATTTTTGTATTGATTAAAGGGGATATTGAACGAATTCTTAATTGGTAATAATCGTCATTAATTTTATAGTCATTTATCCATTCATGTAGGGTGTCGTCTATATTTATAGGCTTATTATTTGTTTTGTTTTTAGGTAAAATCTTATGACCTATATATCTAAAATAAATAATAGCAATAATTAAAAGAGGTAAACCAATTAAACCAAATTCAAAAAAAGAAAATCCTGAGTTTCCTGCATCAATTAAAGCATTATTAACAATAATATTAGGAGGAGTACCAGTTAGTGTTAACAAACCTCCAGTATTAGAGCCAAATGCCATAGGAATTAGAATTTTTGAAGGAAGTGTACCAATGCTCCATGAAGAAGCAATTGCAGAAGGCAAAAGAGTTGCCACAGTACCAGTATTACTAACAAAACCTGATAAAGCACCTGCACCAAAAATCATAAATACTAAAAGTTTAGTTTTACTTTTATTTGTGTATTTCATTAGTATATTACTAGCTAATGCTGTCCAGCCAGTATGTGATAAACCTTCACCAATAATAAATAGAGCTGCAATCATAATAATTGTAGGATTGCTAAATCCACTTAGAGTTTCAGGTAAGTTTAAGATTCCAAATAAAAACAAACTTAACATGGATACCAACGCTATTGCATCTGCAGAGTACTTTCCCCAAATAAATAATAAGATTGTTATAATTAAAATGATTAAGGTAATTGCCATAAGCTTTTTTTCTGCTTATGTAAACTTATTATTAGATACTTAATATAAATATGACTATTATCATTCTTTTCATATACAGTGCATTATTGTGTTTAATGCAATTTTATTACTGTAAGAAGCTATTAAATGAAATTCGAAAACGAAATAGTTTACAAAGTTTAAAAAAAAGAATAGTTATCTTTGAATTTTAGATAACATAAGTAAGATAAATAATTAGAAATTATAAATAATTCTTATATGAAACTAGATATTTTAGCCTTTGGCGCACATCCAGATGACGTGGAATTAGGTAGTGGAGCAACAATTGCAAAAGAAGTAGCACAAGGAAAAAAAGTAGGTATTATAGATTTAACAAGAGGGGAACTTGGTACAAGGGGAAGCGCAGAAATTAGAGATAAAGAATCTAGTAATGCTGCAAAAATTTTAGGAGCAGCTTTTAGAGAAAATTTAAAATTTGCAGATGGTTTTTTTATTAACGATAAAAAACACCAACTAGAGATTATAAAAAAAATTAGACAGTATAAACCAGACATTGTATTATGTAACACAATAAAAGATAGGCACATAGATCACGGAAAAGGAAGTGATTTAGTTTCAGATGCTTGTTTTTTATCAGGTTTAGCTAAGATAGAAACAGAGTTTAATGGTAAAAAACAGCAACATTGGAGGCCAAGTAAAGTATACCATTATATGCAATGGAACAATATAACACCAGATTTTGTTATGGATGTTACTGGTTATATGGATATTAAGATGCAATCTATTTTAGCATATGCTTCTCAGTTTTATGATCCAAATTCTAAAGAACCAGAAACACCAATAACAAGTAAGAATTTTTTAGATAGTGTAACCTATAGAGCTAAAGATTTAGGAAGATTAGTAGGAGTAGAGTATGCAGAAGGATATTCTGTAGAAAGGTTAGTAGCGGTTGATAATTTGAGTAAATTAATTTAATTTTTTGTTTTTAAAATCACAAAAAAAGCTATATTTGCAATCCGAAAACAAATGGTGATTGTAGCTCAGCTGGTTAGAGCGCTGGATTGTGGTTCCAGAGGTCGCCGGTTCGAACCCGGTCTTTCACCCAAAAACAAAACCTTCTATTGTTAAATAGAAGGTTTTTTTTGTAATCAATTTTCCAAACCAAATTGATTTATAAATTCAAATATTGCATTTTCTGTTCTAAAAATGTTTTGCTAGGGAACATTACAAAATTAGAAATAGGGGTCTCTATTAATCTTTAACAGAGTCTTCAATATTTGAAAGTCTTTGAAGGATGTCTTTCGACATTTCTTCAAACTGGTCAATAACTATGTTTTTAATGTGGAGCTCAATAGGGGATGGCTCTTGTTTTAGGGGTACATAGTTATTTTTGTACTTTCCAACACCAGTAAATAACCACATTGGGTCTATGTCTTCAATAGTATCGATTATGGCTAATAAGATCGTTTCATTCGGTTTCTTTGTGAAATTCACAACAGCACTAACCAATTGTTGAGATACTCCAATGAGCTCTGCAAATTGTCTTTGATTTAATCCTGAATCTTCAAAAACCTGAATTACTCTTTTACTTCTTTCTTTATCGGCGCTCTTCATTTTAATTGTTAGGGGCACTACAAATGTAGTAAATAAATACTACAAACAAAGTATTTTTGAAAAAAGTTTTATATTTTATTTAAAAACTTAAGTATAATGGGCTTTTTACGTGTAGAAATAGGAATGCTTGTATTGTTAGATAGTACTAAATAACCACCATCTGCTTTAACATATTCTTTAATAAAAGCTGTATTTATTAAATGACTTTGATGAACTCTAAGAAATCCAAGTGGTTCAAGAAGTTTAGAATAATACTTTAATGTTCTTGACACCAGTACTTTTGTATTATCATTCAAATAAAATGTTGTATAATTATTATCAGATTCACATCTGATAATAGAAGTAATATCTACTATTAAGATCTTATCTAATGTATGTAATGTTATTTTGTTATAAATATTGTTTTTATTGTTTAAAGAGCTGTTTAGTATATTTATTTGCTCTTTTACAGGTGTTAGTTGCTGTAAAGCTCTTCTTGTAGCTATTTCTAGTTCTGCTTCAGAATATGGTTTTAAAATGTAGTCTATTGCTGCGTACTTAAAAGCTTTTACTGCATAATCGTCGTTAGCTGTCACAAAAATTATTTTTGAATTTAATTTTGGTAGTATTTCCAGTAGTTCGAAGCCTGTTCCATCTCCAAGCATGATGTCTAAGTATAGAATATCTGGAGTTAGAGTTTGTAACTTTTTCACAGCATCTAAAACACTTGATGCAGAACCCAGTATTTCCATTTCTGGAAATATTCTTCTTAAGTCTTCTTGCAACATAGTGTTTGCTTGTAAAATATCATCTACCACAAATGATGTAAATTTTTCCATCTCTTTTAGTAATCTGTTTTTAAAGGTAATCGAAAATATATCTGTGTTCCATCTTTAGAAGAATTAATAGTAAATCTGTTGTATTTACTTAAATTATTAATGCGTTCTTTGGTGATAGAAATACCATAGGAGTTTGGTTTATTTTTTAGCTTATCTATATTAAAGCCACTTCCATTATCAATAATGGAACAGTTAAGGTGATTGTTATTTATTTCGAATGTTATTTTAATGAATCCCTTTTGTTTTTCAAATCCATGCTTTATTGCGTTTTCTACAAATGGCTGTATTAGCATAGAGGGCAAGTATATTTCCTCTAAATCTAACTCTTTTGCAGATATTTTTATTTGGTAATCAAATTTATCTTGATAGATACTTTTCTCAAGTTCCATATAATTCTTTAGGTATTCAATTTCTTCTTTTAAGCTCAACTCGTTTTCTCTTGCGCTTTTTAATACAGTTCTTAATAAATTGGAGAATTGAGAAATTGTTCTTTCAAAATGAGTTATGTTGTTTTGTTTACCATACGCTTTAATACTATTTAAAATGTTAAAGATAAAATGTGGGTTCATTTGCAATCGTAAAGCTTTGTTTTCTAGAGATAAAACATAGTTTTTCTCTTCTTCTTTTTTTAGTTGTAAAACATGCTTCTTTTTTTGTTTTTCTAAGACAATATGCACAAAGTAGTATAGTGTAAAAAGTATAGCTATAGTAGTAGTAAAAATAAACCAAGGTTTAAAATAAAAAGGTTTTTGTATTGTAAAGCTTAAAGATTTTAGTGAACTTAATTTTTCATTACTATTAGATTGATAGTAAAACGTATGTTTCCCATAATTAAGATTATGGAATGCAATATTCTTATTTTTAGACCATGTAGAGAACTTATCCTTAAGTTTATATCGGTACATTATTTTTTTTGGATACTTATACGAAATAGATTTAAAAGAAAAGGTAATATTTCTTTCATCTGAATTTAATAATAATTGTCCATTATTATTTTTAAACTCATACGGTTTATTATTCACCAGAACCTCTGTTAAATATACTTTTGGCTTCTTGTAATCTTTTATTGAATTTAAAGAAACCCTAATTAAGCCTTTGTATGTAGCTAACCAGACAAAATTATTGTTGAAATAAATTGAATTAACATCATTTGTAGTGAGTGTATTGTATTTATTTAAACTTTTTCTAAAAGTAAGTGAGGGTAGAGATAAAATTTGTACTGCATTAGCTTTTAAATTAAGCCATAAGTCATTATTTATCTTCTCAATTTCCTTTATTTCAGCTGTAAATGAGATGCTGTCTTTTTTAATACCATTTATTATGGTGTATAATTTATTTTTTTTGCTCAGATATATTATAGAATCGTTTAGGGTTGCAAAAGCATTTACTTTATCTGTTACAATTTGTTTAGGTGTTTTTTGAAATTTATTAAAAGGAATTGAAAATAGACCCTTTTCATTAAGAACATGAATTGCTTTTTTGGTTTTAAAAACATCTTTAACATCTATTGTTTTTAATGCGGAATCAATATAGGTTTTATCTATAATAGACTTTTTAGGTACTTGTATAATACTTTTCTTAAAAACATAGTATAGATTTTTCTTATGCTTGAAAAACACTAGAAAATCACCTATACTTTTATTTTTATAAAATTTATTAAAATATTGTATATGAGTTTTATAAGTATGATTATATAAATTATTAGTAAAAGTATTTTTAGCCTTTTCTTTTAAAGAAAATTCTCTTCCGTCAAATAAAATATCTCCTTTGGTAGTTTGTAAAACTAATTGATTAATAGAGTCTTTAGATATGGAAATTATGGAATCTGTTGGTAATCCATCTTTTATAGTATAGTTCTTTACCGATATTTCCTGAGCGGTTGCATGTACTACATATAATAGGAGCAAAAAATTAATTATTACCTTCATTCTTTAAACTTACTAATAAAAACGCCACTACAAAAGTAATGACGTTTCTAATTCTTTTACCTTTTCTTACTTCATGGCATACAAACGCTTATTAGTAAATTCTGGTTTTATATGCTCTAATTCTCCATATGGCTTAATTAATGGTAGATAAATACATATTCCTGTTGCACTTCCTTTAATTGTTATGACACTATTGTGAAGCGAATACATCCATCTAAATTTATCTAAAGGAATATTAAGTTTACTTAGTTGCTGCATAATCTTTTTATTCGTTTTTAAATATGCTATCATTTGTTCCTGATCGTTTATGATTGGTATTTCATTATCTGAATTATGAAAATCAAGTCTAAATTTTACAGGTACCACAAACTGTGTAGAATATGCATCTCCTACAAAACGTTCTTCATAATTATGGAGTGTATCATACCAATCAATATTTTTTTCCGTATTGTATTTTCTTGCTAATTCTTTAGAAAGGTCAACTTTTCCTGGCGAGTATGCAGTTGGATAAAATATATAGTATGCCTTAGCAAGATAGTGTTGTGTAGAACCATTGCTAAAAATAGAATGATATGGTGAAGCAACTATATTAGGTAATTCGTCTGCACAAAGTGCATCTTTTAATACTTTCATCAATTCTAAATTTTCTCCTAATCCATTAGCGTGAAAAATAAAATTAGTGTTAGAATTAATATTATTATTTAAAACAGGTAAAGTACCTTTTGTGATGCTTCTTCTTAATGATTCTATAGAAATTGGTTCTCCTCTTACAATTGTTTCTAAGGTTAAACCTCTAAAAGGATCACTTTTATTTACAATATGTATATCACCAAAAGTTTTTCTTTTATCTTGTTTATTAAGCCATAAGATAATTTCTTCTAATGAGTATTTATCATCTACAACTTTATAATTATTATTTATAAAATAGTTTCTTGCATTGGTATAGAAGTTTTCATTTTTAGAATCATAACCTGTTATAAAAACAATAGGTTCCCATTTTTTATCAATGCTTGGTTTTACTTGTATAGTATCAATAGAACTAAGTGGTTCTATGATTTTATTTGTTGTTGTATTGCAACCTACAAGTATTAGGCTTGTAATAATATAGACCTGAACTTTACTAATAACTGTTTTCATAATTTTTTACTTTTTAACATTAAACAATGCTAAAGTATTAATGAAAACAGTTGTTTTGTTGGTGCAATTAGAATTCGCTGCTATTGCCTTAGAATTCGCGAAAAGACATTATAATTTGTCTTTTAAAAATTTAGATGTAAATGATTTATCTACAAAAGCTAAATCTTCTGGCTTTCCTTGAAAGATTAAATTCCCTCCATTTTTACCACCTTCTAGTCCAAGATCTATGATATAGTCTGCACACTTTATTAAATCTATATTATGTTCTATAACAATTACACTGTGCCCTTTTTCTATAAGTGCATTAAACGAAGTTAATAATTTTTTTATGTCGTGAAAATGTAAACCAGTTGTTGGTTCGTCAAAAATAAAAAGAGCTTTATCTTTTGTTGTTCCTTTAACAAGAAAAGATGCCAATTTAATGCGTTGAGCTTCTCCACCAGAAAGAGTAGAGGAGGACTGTCCAAGTTGCACATACCCAAGACCAACATCTTGTAAAGGTTTTAATTTCTGAGCAACTTTGGTAATTTTATGCGTTGAAAAAAAGTGAACAGCATCGTCTATTGTCATATTTAAGATAGCATCTATAGACTTATTTTCAAAGGTGACTTCTAAAACTTCTTTTTTAAACCTTTTTCCTTTACAAGCTTCACATTCTAAATGAACATCCGCCATAAATTGCATTTCTATGGTAACTTCTCCTTCTCCTTTACAAACTTCACAACGACCTCCTTCTACATTAAATGAAAAATGCTTGGGTTTAAAATTTCTTATTTTAGCTAACTTTTGATTTGAAAAAAGGGCTCTTATATCATCATAGGCTTTTATGTAAGTAACTGGGTTAGATCTTGATGATCTGCCTATTGGATTTTGATCTATAAACTCTACATGTTTTAAGTTTCCGAAACTACCTTCAATGGAAGAAAATTGCCCTATCTTATCTCCATAACCATTTAATTTCTTTTGTAATGCAGGATACAAAATCTTCTTTACCAAGGTACTTTTACCAGAGCCTGATACACCAGTAATTACAGTTAGGTTATTTAAAGGAAAGGTAACATCTATATTTTTTAAATTGTGTTCTCTTGCTCCTAATATTTCAATTTTATTTTTAGAAATTCTTCTTTTTTCAGGTACATCTATAGTTAACTCTTCTTTAAGATATTTCGCTGTTAGAGAATTAGAGGTTAAAATAGCATTGAAACTACCTTCTGCAACAACACTACCTCCATAAGTACCTGCTTCAGGGCCAATATCTATAATATAATCAGCTTCTTTCATGATGTCTTCATCATGTTCTACCACAATTACGGTATTTCCTAAATCTCTTAGATTTTTTAATACTTTAATAAGTCGTTCTGTATCTTTTGGATGTAATCCAATACTAGGTTCGTCTAAAATATACATAGAGCCAACTAAAGAGCTTCCCAAAGATGTAGCAAGATTAATTCGCTGGCTTTCTCCACCAGATAATGTGTTTGAAGTTCTGTTTAATGTTAAATACGAAAGACCAACATCGTTTAAAAACTGTAATCTATTATTAATTTCAGTTAAAAGTCTTTTACCAACTTTAACATCGTAATCGGATAATTTTAAAGAATGAAAAAATTCTGCTAATTCGTTAAGTGGCAAAGTAACCAATTCAGAAATACTTTTTTGATTTATTTTTACATAACTAGCTTCTTTTCGGAGTCTATTTCCATTACAAGTTGTACATTTTGTTTTGCCTCTGTATCTAGAAAGCATAACTCTGTACTGTATTTTATAACTTTTTTCTTCTAATGTTTTAAAAAAATGATGAATACCATTAAAAGAAGAGTTACCATTCCAGACTAATTCTTTTTGTTCTTCAGTAAGCTGAAACCAAGGTTTATGAATTGGAATGTCAAATTGATAAGCTACTGCAACTAGTTCTTCTTTGTAATGTTTAAAGGAATCTGTTTTAAATGGTAATATGCAATCTTCATAAATAGATAATCCAGTGTTGGGTATAACTAAGTCTTTATCAATACCTATAACATTTCCATAGCCTTCGCAATCTGGGCATGCACCATAAGGATTGTTAAAACTAAATAAATGCGTGTTTGGTTCTAAGAAAGATATACCATCTAGTTCAAATTTATTACTGAACTCTCTAGTTTCTTTTAAGTTTAAATTTTCTATAAAACAAGTGCCTTTACCCTCAAAAAAAGCGGATTGAACAGCATCTGCCAAACGATTATAAAAATCTTCGTTATCTTTTTTTACAATTCGGTCTACAACGAGAAACAGAGGTTCTTTCTTATAGTCGTCTAAAGGGAAATCAGAAATTCTATAAACTTTATCTTTCCATTTTAACCTAGCATAACCTTGTTGTTCTAAAACATTTATATGTGTTTGTAAGTCTCTATTTTTATCAAAAAGAATTGGAGCTAAAAGTAAAAGCTTTGCATTTTCCTCGAAATCTTTAACATAATTTACAACATCAGAAACAGTATCTTTTTTTACTTCTTTGCATGAAATAGGAGAGTATGTTTTTCCAATTCTTGCAAAAAGGAGCTTAATATAATCGTAAATTTCTGTAGATGTACCAACTGTAGATCTAGGATTTGTAGAGTTTACTTTTTGTTCTATTGCTATTGCAGGCGCTATGCCTTTAATATAATCTACTTTAGGCTTGTCTAGTTTTCCTAAGAATTGTCGTGCATAAGAAGAGAGACTTTCTACATATCTTCTTTGACCTTCTGCATATAGGGTATCAAAAGCAAGTGAAGATTTTCCTGAGCCTGATAATCCTGTTATAACTACCAACTTATTTCTTGGAATTACAACATCTATGTTTTTTAAGTTGTGCAGTTTAGCACCTTTAATAATTATATTTTCTTTGGGGTTTGCAGTTAAAATATCCATCTTCATAAATCGTAAAAAAGTAGGTGTAAAAATACCATATTTTTAACCTTTATAATAATCTTAATGGTATAGAAAATGAAAATAAATTTGTGGAATTAAAAAAATATAAGCATCTTTGAATAGATAAGAACCACAAAACTAGTTGCGTATATCTAAAAATTACTTTTAAAAATTTTAAAAATTTAACTCTTTAAGCCTTACTATATGCTTAAAAAAAGTAATTATTATGCGTACAAATGTATCCCCAGACAGTAAGTTAATTACCGATTACCTAAATGGAAACGAAGCTTCTCTTGAGCTTTTAATTAAGCGTCATCAACAGCGTTTATTTAGTTTTATTTACAGTAAAGTTCACGATAAAGATATAACAGAAGATATTTTTCAAGATACTTTTATAAAGGTTATAAAAACTCTAAAAAAAGGCAGTTACAACGAAGAAGGTAAGTTTTTGCCTTGGCTAATGCGTATCGCTCACAATTTGATTATCGATTTTTTTAGAAAAAACAATCGAATGCCATCTTTTAAAACAACTGACGAATTTGATATTTTTTCAATAATTGGTGACGGAAAATTAAATGCCGAGAAGCAGATTATTCAAGATCAGATTTATGCGGATGTAAAAGAAATCATTAAAGAACTGCCAGAAGAACAAAAAGAAGTATTAATAATGCGAATGTATAAAGACATGAGCTTTAAAGAAATTAGTGAAAATACAGGTGTAAGTATTAATACAGCTCTAGGTAGAATGCGCTATGCATTAATTAATATGAGAAAGCTTATAGAAAAACATAAAATTATTTTAGTTAATTAACAATAAAGTAAAAAACGCTTCGTTATCTAATTGATTATTAAGTATAAAACTAGTTATATGAAGCAAATTTACTCAAGAAAGTCATCTAATTTTAAGATGCAACCTAAAAAAGAAACAATTCGATTTTTACTTGATTTTTCTAAATCATTTACTGTTGTAAAAACAGAATCAAATAATTTCATTGAATTGAATTTGAATTAAGAGTGGAAAAAGCCTTAACTTTTGTTAAGGCTTTTTTTAATTTTTTATCTTTTTGTAGTATTCTTTTAAAACTGTTTTTCTACCTATTGTTTTTGTAATAATATCTTTTTCTAAATCCCAACCTCTTGCAGGAGAATATTCTCTTCCATACCAGATAATCTGCAAATGTAAATCATTCCAAAATTCTTTTGGAAACAGACGTTTTGCGTCTTTTTCTGTTTGCGTAACACTTTTTCCGTTAGATAAATTCCAACGATACATTAATCGATGAATATGTGTGTCTACAGGAAATGCAGGAACACCAAATGCTTGGCTCATTACTACGCTAGCTGTTTTATGACCTACAGCTGGTAACGCCTCTAAACCTTCAAAACTTTCAGGTACTTTTCCGTCGTATTTTTCTATCAATATTTTAGAAAGCCCATAAATACCTTTACTCTTCATGGGAGATAAACCACAAGGACGAATAATTTCTTTAATTTCTTCAACAGTCATTTTTACCATATCAAAAGGGTTATCTGCTTTTTTAAATAGAAGTGGTGTTATTTGATTAACTCGTACATCTGTACATTGGGCAGATAGCAAAACTGCAATAAGTAAAGTATATGGGTCTTTGTGATCTAATGGAACAGGAATTTCTGGATATAAATTTTGTAGCGTTTCTATTACAAAATCTACTTTTTCTTTTTTGTTCATGTTGATTGTTTATCTTCAGTACAAAAATACGCAATGCTCTTTTAAAGCAATTGGAATGCCTACTAAATTATCGTATTTTTGTTAGGAACTATAAATTAGAAAAAATGACAACGTTAAAAGTAGGAGATAAGGCTCCAAAATTTGAAGCTAAAGATCAAGATGGAAATACAGTTAAATTATCTGATTATGCAGGAAAAAAATTAGTTTTATTCTTTTACCCAAAAGCTAGTACTCCTGGATGTACAGCAGAAGCATGCAACTTAAGTGATAATTATCAAACATTTGTGTCTAAAGGGTACGATATTTTAGGGGTAAGTGCAGATTCTGCAAAAAGACAATCTAATTTTAAAAATAAATACGAGTTTCCTTATCCTTTATTAGCAGATGAAGATAAGGCCGTTATTGAAGCTTTTGGTGTTTGGGGACCAAAAAAATTTATGGGAAAAGAATACGATGGAATACATAGAACTACTTTTGTAATTGACGAAAATGGTGTTATAGAAAATGTAATTTCTAAGGTAAAAACAAAAGCGCATGCAGAGCAAATTTTAGAGTAATAGTAATATCAATCAAAAAAAAGAGGGAGATTATTCTCCCTCTTTTTTTTGATATATTTCTTTTTTAGAGCCTTACAGACAGCCCAAAAATAATCTGATTTGTTCTATTGTCTACAGTAATATTTGTGTTATTACCTACAAAATTTGCTTCTGTATTAGATAAACCTCGTTCCCACCTTACATCTAAGCCAATAGCTCCAAATTCCACTCCAAATCCCATTTGCATTCCAACAGAGAATTTATCAAATTCGTCTGTTGTTAAACTGTTAAAGCTAAAGTTATCTTGAATTATATATTGAAACGAAGGACCTATAAAAGCATTGGCGAAACCAAAAAATTTTTTTCCTAACAAAACAGGTACATCTAACTTTCTAAAATTGTAGTCTGAAACAACTCCATTAAAATCATACTCACTTTTTACCTCCGTATAAATAAGTTCTGGTCTTAAATAAAGCCCTAGTATTGGCAATTTTCCTCTAAACCAGATACCTGCGTGAAAACCAGATCTTGCATCTGCACCTTCAATAACATTGTTTGCAGTAGATTCTAAATCGCCATTGTTGTTGTAGTTAACACCTGCTTTTAAACCAAAGTCTATTTGTGCATTAGAAAATTGAAATGCAGCTAAAAAAAATGTGAATAATAATAGATATTTTTTCATGAGTTATAATTTATTTGCCTCTTAATAAGACGATTATAGAAATAATAACGGAATTATTTTCTTGATATTACTTTTTTACAAGCTTTTATAACTGCATCCGCATCTAAACCATACTTTTTCATTAATTGGTCTGGTGTACCAGATTCTCCAAAAGTATCATTTGTACCAACAAATTCTTGTGGAGTAGGAGAGTTTAAACTAAGGCACCTTGCAACACTTTCACCTAAACCACCAATTACATTGTGTTCTTCAGCTGTTACAATACATCCTGTTTTAGAAACAGATTTTAAAATGATGTCTTGGTCTAAAGGTTTTATAGTGTGAATATTAATAACTTCAGCAGATATTCCTTCTTTTTCTATTTGTTCTGCAGCTTGTAAAGATTCCCAAACTAGATGACCAGTAGCGACAATTGTTACATCTTTTCCTTCTGTTAGCTGAATTCCTTTACCAATTTCAAACTTTGCATCAGTAGGCATAAATACTGGTACTTTAGGTCTTCCAAATCTTAAGTATACAGGGCCTTCGTGTTCTGCAATTGCTATTGTAGCAGCTTTAGTTTGGTTGTAATCACAAGGGTTAATTACTACCATTCCTGGAAGCATTTTCATTAATCCTAAATCTTCTAAAATCTGGTGCGTTGCTCCATCCTCTCCTAAAGTAACTCCTGCATGTGAAGCACAAATTTTAACATTTTTACCAGAATATGCAATAGATTGGCGTATTTGATCGTACACTCTACCTGTAGAAAAATTTGCAAAAGTTCCAGTAAATGGAATTTTGCCTCCAATAGTTAAACCTGCTGCAATTCCCATCATATTTGCTTCTGCAATTCCAACTTGAAAAAAACGGTCTGGATTTTCTTTTTGAAATTGATTCATCTTTAAAGATCCTGTTAAATCTGCACATAAAGCAACCACATCAGAATTTGTTCTACCTAATTCTGTTAATCCATCTCCAAAACCAGAGCGAGTATCTTTTTTTTCTGTAAAAGTGTATTTTTTCATCGTAATTAGCGTGTTGTAAATTTGCCGTAAAAATATAATTTTATTTAATGTTACGCTTTATAAATTTATCAATTCTTTATATAGTTTATGAACAGGTAAGCCAACTACATTAAAGTAACTTCCTTCTATTTTTTCGATACCAATAAATCCAATCCATTCTTGGATTCCATATGATCCAGCCTTATCATATGGTTTAAAAGTATTAATATAATAATTAATTTCCTCTTCAGTTATATTTCTAAAAGTAACTGAAGTTGTATCGTTAATTATTTTTTGAAAATCTTTTGTTCTTATACTAACAGATGTAATAACTTCATGAGTTTTACCAGATAATTCTTGTAACATTTTAATGGCTTCTTCTTTGTTATTAGGTTTGCCAAGTGCTTTATTTTCTAGCCATACAATTGTATCTGAAGTTATTAAAAGTTCTTTTTCTTTTAACGAACCAAATGCTTTTGACTTTAAATCTGCTAAGAAATCTGTAATTTTTTCTTTTCTTAAATTACTAGGGTATATTTCTTTTACTTTTTCAACTTTTACTTTAAAAGATATGTTTAAATCTTTTAAAAATTGTTGTCTTCTAGGAGAGCTAGAAGCTAAAATGACAGTGTAATGCTTTAATTTTTCGTTTAGCATATTAAGAATTAAAGCTTTTTTTAATTCTGGCTAAATCTCTTTTATTGTCTCTGTCTTTAATAACGTTTCTTTTATCGTGCGTTTGTTTTCCTTTTGCCAAAGCTATTTCTAACTTGGCAAAACCACGATCATTAATAAAGAGTTTTAGAGGTACAATTGTGTTTCCTTTAGCTTCTACATCTTTTTTTAAGCTTCGTAATTCTCGTTTGTTTAATAGTAGTTTACGTTCGCTTTTTGGGTTATGGTTAAAATGATGTCCAAACATATATTCCTGCACATACATGTTAACTATAAATAGCTCACCACGTTCATTAAACTCACAAAAACTCTCCGTTATTCTAGCTTTACTTTGCCTAATAGATTTAATTTCTGTTCCAGTAAGCTGAATTCCGGCTATATATTTATCAAGAATTTCATATTCAAAACGAGCTTTTTTGTTTTGAATGTTAATTTTTTTCTGCACAGATTAAAAATATTTAATGTTTTACAAAGATACATTTTTACATTCGCTAAAGAAATGTAATTTTGATCTAGAATACTCAAAAACTCTAAGATGAAACAAACTTTGTATATTTTGTGCCTTGTATTTTTTTCTTGTTTATCTAATAACGAAGACTGGAATGCGCAAAAAATTATAGATAAATCTATAGAGGCTAGTGGAGTAGATTTATTAAGTTCCTCTAAATTAAATTTTGATTTTAGGAATATTTCTTACCAAGCTATAAGAGAAAATGGAAAGTTTGTGTTTTCTAGATCTTTTGATTCTATTTATGATGAACTTTCTAATAATGGTTTTAAGCGATTTGTAGACAAAAAACAAGTTAACTTACGTGATTCTTTAGCAAATTTGTATTCTAATTCTGTTAATTCTGTACACTACTTTTCGGTGTTACCTTTTAATTTAAATGATAAAGCTGTTTTTAAAAAGAGAATAGAAGATGCTGAGATTAATAAACAATCGTATTACAAAATTCGAGTAACCTTTTCAGAAAATGGAGGAGGAGATGATTACGAAGATGTTTTTATTTATTGGATTAATAAAAAAAACTTTTTAATAGATTATTTAGCATATTCCTATAAAACAGATGGAGGAGGAATGCGCTTTAGAGCTTTAAAAAATGAAGTAGTTGTAAAAAATGTTCATTTTAGAAATTACGATAATTACAAACCAAAAAACACTATCCATTTAGAAAAAATAGATAGTGTTTTTGTTAGTGGAGGTTTAGTAAAAGTCTCAGAAATAGTTCTCGAGAATATTAAACTTACTCTAAATTAGTTGTCAACCTTTATAATATTTGTCTCAATACTTTTATTAATTCCTTTCTTAATTACTTTTACTACATAAAGACTAGAATTATCATTTTCATCCATATTTTTGTAAGGATCTCTGCTATTATTTTTATCGTTTTTACTAATTATCTGATTCGCAAAAACAGGAGTTGTATTGCTATGGCCAACAATTAAAACAGTTTTTCCGTGAGTATTTTTTTCAAACTCTAGGTTATATAGAGTTCTTGGATCGTAGTTTTTAATCTCTAAACCTTTACTTTCTGCAGTAGGTTTTGCAGTTTGCATTGTTCTGTTATACTTAGTTGAATATACTTCATCTAAGGAAATATCCTTAAAATATTCTGCCCAATTAGCTGCACGTTGCAATCCTTCTTCTGTTAAATTAGGATTTCTATTAGTAGCGTCAGATTTGTCTTTTTCTGCATGACGAATAAGATAATACGTAGTAACTTCTTCTGGTGGTTGGCAAGAAATAACACTTAATGCTGTTAATAATATAAAGATGTAGTTTTTCATTTTAATTGATTTTTTATTAAAAGTACTATAAAAATAAAAAGGCCAATTAAATTTTGACCTTTTTTATTTTATTCTACAAGTTCTGTTTGATTTCTGAATACTAGCTTGTCATCAAAAGCATCTAGTAAAATAATGCTATCTGTAGTAATTTTACCAGATAAAATTTCTTTAGATAACTGGTTTAGCACTTCTTTTTGTATTACTCTTTTAACTGGCCTTGCTCCAAATTCTGGCTGATATCCTTTCTTAGCTAAATAATGAATTGCCTCTTGTGTTGCATCTAAAGTAATTTCTTGTTTTGCTATCATTCGCTTAAGTTGGTCTAACTGTAACGTAACAATTTTAGAAATGTCTTTAGCGGTTAGTGGAGTAAACATTATTACATCATCTATTCTGTTTAAAAATTCTGGTCTAACAGATTTTTTAAGTAGCCCTAAAACCTCGATTTTAGCTAACTCTGTTACAGCATCAATATTGGCATTTGCATCGCTAAATTTTTCTTGAATGATATGACTTCCCATATTAGACGTCATTATAATGATCGTATTTTTAAAATCTGCAATTCTACCTTTATTATCTGTTAATCTTCCTTCATCTAATACTTGTAACAAAATATTAAAAGTATCTGGATGTGCTTTTTCTATTTCGTCTAAAAGCACCACAGAATATGGTCTTCTACGAACAGCTTCTGTTAATTGGCCACCTTCATCATATCCCACATAACCAGGAGGTGCACCAACCAATCTACTTACAGAATGTCTTTCTTGGTATTCGCTCATATCTATTCTTGTCATTGCATTTTCATCGTCAAAAAGATATTCTGCTAAAGCTTTGGCAAGTTCTGTTTTTCCTACTCCTGTAGTACCAAGAAATAAAAAGCTACCAATTGGTTTATTAGGATTTTGTAAACCTGCTCTAGAACGCCTAACTGCATCAGAAACAGCAACGATTGCTTCTTCTTGCCCTACAACACGTTTGTGTAGTTGGTCTTCTAAATGTAAAAGTTTCTCTCTTTCAGACTGAATCATTTTGGTAACAGGAATGCCTGTCCATTTTGCAACAACTTCTGCAATGTCTTCGTAAGTTACTTCTTCTTTAATTAAAGAATTTCCTTGTTGATTTTCAGCCAATATTTGTTGATATTCCTCTAATTTTTCTTGTGCTTCTTTAATTTTTCCATATCTTATTTCTGCAACTTTACCATAGTCTCCTTCACGTTCTGCTTTTTCAGCTTCAATTTTAAATTCCTCTATTTCAGATTTTGTATTCTGAATATTATCTACTACTTCTTTTTCGGCTTTCCATTTGGCATTAATAGCATTACGTTCTTCTTTTAAGTTTGCAATATCTGCACGTAATGATTTTAATTTAACTTCATCTTTTTCGCGTTTTATTGCTTCTATTTCAATTTCTAACTGCATTATTTTACGATCTAAAACATCTAATTCTTCGGGTTTAGAATTTATTTCCATTCGTAACTTAGAAGCAGATTCATCCATTAAATCAATTGCTTTGTCAGGTAAAAATCTATTGGTAATATATCGTTGCGAAAGTTCTACAGCACCAATAATAGCCTCATCTTTAATTCTAACTTTATGGTGAGCTTCGTACTTTTCTTTAATACCTCTTAAAATAGATATGGCACTTTCGGTATCAGGTTCATCAACAATTACTTTTTGAAATCTTCTTTCTAACGCTTTATCTTTTTCAAAATATTTTTGATATTCATCTAGTGTAGTAGCACCAATTGCTCTTAATTCACCTCTTGCCAATGCTGGTTTTAAAATATTGGCAGCATCCATAGCACCTTGGCCACCACCTGCACCAACTAGGGTGTGAATTTCATCTATGAACAAGACAATATCACCATTGGAAGTGGTTACTTCTTTTATAACAGCTTTTAGTCGTTCTTCGAATTCACCTTTATATTTTGCACCAGCAATTAAAGCACCCATATCTAAAGAAAAGATTAATTTTTCTTTTAAATTTTCAGGCACATCTCCATCTACAATTCTATGTGCTAAACCCTCTGCAATAGCAGTTTTACCTGTTCCTGGTTCCCCTACTAAAATTGGGTTGTTTTTGGTTCTTCTAGAGAGTATCTGTAGCAATCTTCTAATCTCTTCATCTCTACCAATTACAGGATCTAACTTGTTGTTTTGTGCTAACTCATTTAGATTTTTTGCATATTTTTTTAAAGAATTATAGGTTTCTTCTTGACTTTGAGAAGTTACTCTTTCTCCTTTACGCAACTCATTTATAGCTAATTGTAAGTCTTTTTCTGTAACTCCTTGGTCTTTTAATGCTTGAGCTATAGCAGATCTTGATTTTAAAATTGCCAAGACTAAATGCTCAATAGAAACAAAATCATCATTCATATTTTTTGCAATAATTGATGCTTCGTTAAGTGTTTTGCCAGCATCTCTTGAAAGCATAAGTTCTGCACCAGAAACTTTAGCAAAACTTTGTAACTGTTTGTCTAAAATCTGATGTAAAACCATCTGGTTTATATTAAGTTTCTTTAATAAAAAAGGAACAACGTTTTCATCTATTTGCGTTAATGCTTTAAATATATGTTCGTTCTCTATTTGATTATGTCCAAAACTTTGCGCAATTTGTTGAGCCATCTGTATGGTCTCTTGCGATTTTGTAGTGTAGTTATTAAAATTCATAATAAGGGATTTTATTTATATATTTTTAAGGAATCAATTCTAGTACCAAGTTATTTATAATAACAAAGTAAGACAAAATGTCTTAATTACAAGATAAAAACTGCCGTTTTGTCTATTTTATTTCGTTAAATTTGTAATTCAAAATATATAAATATGGGGTTTTTTAAAAATTTGTTTGATGCTGAAGATTCAAAAAATAAAGAGGTTAAAGATAAATTTATTCATTGGGAAAGTTTAAATGCAGTAGATCAATTAGAAGAAATAAAAGAACAGTCTAGATCTCAGCCTATTTTAATATTTAAACATTCTACAAGATGTGGAATTAGTAGGATGGTGATAAAAAAGTTCGAGAACCTTTTTAAAGAAGAACATAAAAAATTAAAAGTTTATTATTTAGATTTATTATCCTACAGAAACGTTTCTGATGAAGTTGGCTATACGTTTCAGGTAATGCATCAATCACCACAACTTATAATAATTAAAAATGGTTCTGCTGTCTATTATGCTTCTCATTATAATATTTTAGAAACAGAACTTTCAAGATTTGTGTAAGAATAACTTGCTTTAAACCTGAATTAAGTCGTATTTTTGCGTATTCTAAAATTTAAAACTTTTGGCAGTCACAAACACTACAAGCGTAAATACAGGAAAGGAATTATATGGGTATCAAAAAGATGCATTAGAAGGAATTTTTAAATGTTTTGATACTGCACCAGAAGATTATCATCTTCTTTATCAACTACCAACAGGAGGTGGTAAAACAGTAATTTTCTCAGAAATCACAAGAAGATATTTACAAAAATTCAAAAAGAAAGTTTTAGTTATTACACACCGAATTGAGTTAAGCAAACAGACTTCTAAAATGCTGAATGAGTTTGGTGTTCGAAATAAGATTATTAATTCTACAGCAAAATTAGACGATCAACACGAATTTGATTGTTTTGTTGCTATGGTAGAGACTCTAAATAATCGTTTAAATGATGACAAAGTAGATATATCTGACGTTGGATTAGTAATTGTAGATGAGGCACACTATAATTCATTTACAAAAATTTTTAAATTCTTTCATAAATCATTTATTCTTGGTGTAACTGCAACCCCTTTAAGTTCTAACATTAAATTACCAATGTACGAAAACTACCAAGAGCTTTTGGTAGGAGAATCTATTAAAGATCTAATAGATAATGGATATTTGGCTAAAGCAAATATGTACTCATTTAATGTAGGGCTTACCTCTTTAGAAGTTGGTGCAAATGGAGACTATACTGTAAAATCTTCAGAAGATTTATATACAAATGTAGACATGCTGTCTAAACTTGTATCTGCTTATGAAAAAACCGTAAAGGGTAAAAAAACATTGATTTTTAATAACGGAATTAATACTTCTATTCAAGTTTACCACGCTTTTAAAAAAGCAGGATATCCAATTGCGCATTTAGACAACACCAACACCAAGAAAGAAAGGGAGTTTATCTTAAAATGGTTTAACAAAACACCAAATGCAATAATTACATCTGTAAGTATTTTAACTACCGGTTTTGATGAACCTAGTATAGAAGCTATCATTTTAAATAGAGCAACAAAGTCTTTAACACTATATTATCAAATGATTGGTCGTGGATCTCGAATATTTAAAAATAAAAACGAGTTTGATGTTGTAGATTTAGGTAATAATTTTTACAGATTTGGGCCTTGGGGTGCAGATTTAGACTGGCAAAAAATGTTTAAAGCACCTGATTATTATTTAGATGCAATTCTTTCTGATGAAGAAATAGAAAGTAATTTTAAATATGAGTTGCCAGCAGACATAAAAAAAGAGTTTGCAAATTCTACAGATTTGTATTTTGATATGAAACAAGTTTATGTAGATACAATTCGTGCAGGTGAATCTTCTAAAAGGGTTTTAGAGAAATCTATTGAACATCATGCAAAAATGTGTGTTGAAAACAGTGAAGATGTTTTTGATGCATTAATACTTGCTAAAATGTTAGGTGAGGAAATTGATGATAGAATCAATAGATATGCTAAATGTATATCAAAGAGCACACACAATTTTGTTACTTGGTTAAAAGAAGATTATCGAAAAAAACTAAACTCTTACTTAAGAGCCAACTTTGATGAGGTTTATGAAGATATTCATGGCCATCCACCAGAAGAAGAATAGTTTTTATTTTAACTTTTATTTAACATTTTTTTTTTGGAGTCCGTTTTTTGTATTGATTTTTGATATACATTTGTATCGCTTTTTATAAGTTAAATGTTCAGTTTATCTTATTTCGTTCGTAACTTTTTTCAGGAGACATTAAGTTATGAAGCATTTTGGAAATGCAGCGAAAAAATTAAGGTTTCTCCATATTTTTTTCTTCCTAGCATAAGTATTGTAGCCAGCCTACATGTTATTTACTTAACAATTATTCAGTAATAAGTAACACCTTTTGGTCTTAACTACTTGAAGCACGTTTTGCGTGGTTTCAACCTATCTATTATTGCATTAATTTAAATACAAGTGAATACAAAATATATCGATTTAATCGAACAAACATTCGATTTTCCTCAGGAGGAATTCAGAACAGAAAACAACAAACTGTTTTGGCATAACATCAACTTAATGGAACTAACTGAAAGATATGGAGCTCCATTAAAATTTACTTTCCTGCCAAAAATTTCAGAAAATATTACAAAAGCTAAACAGTGGTTTAAAGAAGGCTTTGAAAAATATAATTATAAAGGGAAATACTTTTATAGTTACTGCACTAAAAGCTCTCACTTTAAACACGTTTTACACGAAGCTTTAAAGAATGATATTCATATAGAAACTTCATCTGCTTTTGATATTGATATTGTTCAAAACTTAAAAAAAGAAGGTAAAATAAAGGACAACACCTTTGTTATTTGTAATGGTTTTAAAAGAGATCAGTACATAAAAAATATTGGTGAGCTAATCAATTCAGGACATAAAAACTGTCTTCCTATTATAGACAATTATGAAGAGCTTCCTTTATTACAAAAAGAAACTTCAAAACCTTTTAAAGTAGGCATTAGAATTGCTTCAGAAGAAGAACCGAAATTTGAGTTTTATACTTCAAGATTAGGTATTGGCTATAAAAACATTGTAAGTTTTTACGAAAGAGAAATAGCTAATAACGAGCAAGTTGATTTAAAAATGTTACATTTTTTTATAAATACAGGAATTAGAGACAATGCTTACTATTGGAATGAATTAATGAAGTGTTTAAATGTATACATTAACTTAAAGAAGGTTTGCCCACCTTTAGATAGTTTAAATATTGGTGGAGGTTTTCCTATAAAAAACTCTTTAGGTTTTGAATACGATTACGCGTATATGATTGATGAAATCATAAACCAAATTAAACAAGCTTGTGATGAAGCAGGAGTAGAGGTTCCAAATATTTTCACTGAGTTTGGAAGTTATACTGTTGGTGAATCTGGTGCTGCAATTTATCAAGTATTGTATCAAAAGAAACAAAATGATAGAGAAAAATGGAACATGATCAATTCATCTTTCATTACAACTTTACCAGATTCTTGGGCAATTAGTAAGCGTTTTATAATGCTTCCTTTAAACAAGTGGAATCATAAGTATGAACGTGTTTTATTAGGTGGTTTAACTTGTGATAGTGATGATTATTACAACTCTGAACAACACATAAATGGTATTTATTTACCAGTTTATGAAAAGGAAAAACCTTTGTACATAGGCTTTTTTAACACTGGTGCTTACCAAGAAACTATTGGTGGTTTTGGAGGCTTACAACACTGTTTAATTCCACATCCAAAACATCTTATTTTAGATAGAGATGAAGATGGAAACTTAACAACAACAATATTTAAAGAACAACAAAAAAGTAGCGAATTGTTATCAATTTTAGGATACAATAGCTAAACAACAAAAAATTAAAATGGAAATAAATAAAACATATGCTGGAATTGGAGAAGAGTTCTCTAAACTAGCAACATCAAAAATTGTATTAATTCCTGTTTCTTTTGATGGAACTAGTACTTGGCAAAAAGGAGCAGATAAAGGCCCAAAAGCATTTTTAGAAGCTTCAGAAAATATGGAGTTATATGACATTGAAACTGACTCTGAAGTATACAAACAAGGTATTTTTTTAGCTGATGAAGTTACAGCAAAAGATTCTCCAGAAGCAGTTGTAGATGAAGTTCATGAGGTTACTAAGAAGTACATTAACAGGAATAAGTTTGTTACTATTTTTGGTGGAGAACACTCTATTTCTATAGGAACTATTAGAGCTTTTAACGAGTGTTTTTCAAACTTAACTGTGTTACATATAGATGCTCATGCAGATTTAAGAGCCTCTTATGAAGGAACTAAATACAACCATGCTTGTGCCGTTTATGAAGCGAATTCAACAACAAATTTAGTTCAAGTTGGTATTAGAAGTATGGATATTTCTGAGAAAAGAGAAATGAATTTAGACAAAGTTTTCTTTGCTCATGATATGGCTGTTAACGAAGATTGGATGGATGATGTAATCGATCAATTAACTTCTAATGTATTTATCACTTTCGATTTTGATGCTTTAGATCCTTCTATTTTTCCATCAACAGGAACACCAGAACCTGGAGGTTTGTTTTACTATGAAACTTTAGAATTCTTAAAACGTGTCTTTAATGAGAAAAATGTGGTAGGTTTTGATATGGTTGAGCTATGCCCTAATGAAGTGGATAAATCATCGGACTTTTTAGCAGCTAAATTGTACTATAAAATGTTAAGCTACAAGTTTGCATCTAACAACCATGATTTTGAAGATGATGAAGAAGCGGAAAACATTACTTATAATTCGTTACCAAAATTTAAATATAAAGATGATTTTTAAATAGTGAAAAAAGAATTTTTTATCGTTGTAGCTTTTCATGTTGGTAAGAACATCGCAATAAAAGAGACAAGAAAACTCTTTAATGATGAGCTAATAAAAAGAGAAGCCTCTTTTTTACTTTATAAGGTATCAGAAAATTCATACGTGTATATAAAAGATTATGGTAGTATTGTTTTTTATAATTGTAGTGATAATATAATAAATCAATTTTTGACTAAAATTTCAGAAAATGAAAACTATGAAATGGAATATTTTAATAAAGAAGAATACCAAGTTTATAAATCTCAAAAATTAGAAGTTGATTTTAATGCTGTTTACCTAAATAATTTTGATATAGATTTTCTACACATTATTATGCTAAACTTAGCGCAATCAGTTGCTTTAGAAGCTTATGTAGAAAAAACATCAAGTTTATATGAAAATACGTTAGTATACACAAAACAACTTGAGTCTAAAGGAAGAATAAATCTTTCTAAAACTAAAATGAGAAAATTTATTGGAAAGACTTTAAATATTAAAAATACTATTACAGAAGATTTATTTGTCTTTGATACATCTAACCTTGCTTGGTCTAATGAAAGTTTGTCTCTATTAGATACCAAACTGAGAGAAGAACTAGATATAGAAAAACGATTTAAAGGCTTACATCTAAGCCTTAATACAATTAAAGAAAACTTAGATTTATTTAACGAACTATCTCAACATAAATACAGTAGTATGTTAGAGTGGATAATAATTATACTTATCCTTTTTGAAGTGGTTCAAATATTTGTTTAAAAATGAAAAAACCAATCACAAATTTTATAGAAAAATACTTTTTGCACTTTAATGCTGCAGCACTTGTAGATGCAGCAAAAGGTTATGAAAATCAACTAAAACAAGGTTCTAAAATGTTAGTTTCACTTGCAGGAGCAATGAGTACTGCTGAACTAGGAAAAATTTTTGCAGAAATTATAAGACAAGAAAAAGTTCATATTATTTCCTGTACAGGAGCAAATCTAGAGGAAGATATTATGAATTTAGTTGCTCATTCTCATTACAAGAGAGTTCCTAATTATAGAGATTTAACTCCACAAGATGAATGGGATTTATTAGAAAAAGGCCTAAATAGAGTTACGGACACTTGTATTCCAGAAGAAGAAGCTTTTAGAAGAATTCAAGAGCATATTGTTAAAATCTGGAAAGATGCTGAAGCCAATGGTGAGCGTTATTTTCCTCATGAATTTATGTACAAATTGTTAATATCTGGTGTTTTAGAAGAGTATTATGAAATAGATATTAAAGATTCTTGGATGTATGCTGCTGCACAAAAAAACTTACCAATCGTAGTTCCTGGTTGGGAAGATTCAACAATGGGCAACATATTTGCCTCTTATGTTTTAAAAGGTGAGTTAAAAGCGAGTACCATGAAATCTGGAATAGAATACATGACTTTTTTAGCTGATTGGTATACAGATAATTCAAAAAATGGAATTGGTTTCTTCCAAATTGGAGGAGGTATAGCTGGAGATTTTCCTATTTGTGTAGTGCCTATGTTATATCAAGATATGGAAAGAACTGATACACCTTTCTGGAGTTATTTCTGTCAGATTTCTGATTCTACTACAAGTTATGGGTCTTATTCTGGGGCAGTCCCTAACGAAAAAATTACATGGGGAAAATTAGATATTAATACTCCAAAATTTATTGTAGAAAGTGATGCTACTATTGTTGCACCTCTTATCTTTGCTTATCTATTAGAGATGTAAATATTATGAAGAGAATTATTATTGAATATTCAAAATTAACAAGAGATATTTTAGATCTATTAATTTCTAAATATCCAGATGGATATGATTATGAAGATATTATATCTTTTAAAAATGCAAAGGGAGAAACTGTAAAAGCAGTAGAAGTGAAGACAGAAGATACAATGTATTTAGTAAAAATAAGTTCAAGA